>JAGWRZ010000120.1 GCA_028876365.1 Acidobacteriota bacterium
CGGCGTGGGCGACGGGCACGACCGGCGTGGCGGCGGGGCGGGGAGCGTGGACCGCGGGCGCGGGCGCGGGAAGCGGCTGCGCCCGGACGATCACGGGCCCCGACATCTCGCGCGGGAGGACGAACGCGGACGACGGCGTTTGGGCCGTCCCGGGCCCGGCGAAGATGCGCGGAAAAACCGCGGCGCCCGCCACCGCTCCGGCGAGCAGCACTGCTGCGACGACCCCCCTCGTGATAGCACTCATGCTTCCGACCTCGAATGCCGATGGCATCACTCGAACGAGGTATCGGCAGGACTGGACGAGGGCTTGAATACAGGAGGCCGCACTGGGCAGCTTCAAATTCAAGCTCGCGCTCTATTTCATCCTCCTGACGCTCGTGCCCGCGGGCGCCGCCGTCTGGGGCTTCGCCTCCGCCGCCGCCCAGAGCGAGGCGCGGCGGGTGGACGCGCGGCTCCAATCCGATCTCCGCGTCGCCCTGGACGCCTACCAGGCCCGGGTCGACGCCGCGCAGGCGGCGGCCCGCCACCTGGCCGGCGCCCGCTCCTTCCAGGTCGCGCTCGAGCGACGGGACGCGGCCGCGGTCCGATCGCTGCTGCCACCGGGCCTCGCCGTCCGCGCCGGCAGCTTCCGCGTCGGGCGCGTCCGATCTCCTGCCGTCGACCGCGAGGCGGACGTGATCACGACGAAGGGTCTTGCCGGAATCGTCGTCGCCTCGGTGCCGCTCGACGGCGCGCTCGCCTCAGAGCTGCGCCGAAGCGCCGCGATCCCGACGAACGACCGGCTCGTCCTCCTCTCCGGCGACCGCATCCTCGCCGCGAGCCCGCCGCTCGTGGGAACGGTGCCGCTCGCCGCCGGGCGCGTCGCGGTGCTCCGCATCGGCGGGACGCGATATCGCACGCTCGTCGGCCCGCCCCTCCCGCGCGTCTCGCTCGCCGTCCTCACGCCGCAGTCGACGGTCGATGCCGCCAACGCGTCCCAGCGCGACGAGCTGATCGCGGGTCTCGTCCTCGTCGTACTGCTCGTCGCGATCGTCGCCTTCCTCGAGGGGCGCTCGATCGTCCGCACGCTGCGCAGCCTCGCCGACGCGGCGCGCGCCATCGCGCAGGGCCGGCTCGGGCAGCGCGTCCCCGTCCGCGGCAGCGACGAGCTGGCGACGCTCGGTGCGGCCTTCAACGACATGGCCGACCAGCTCCAGGCACGGCTCGCCGAGCTCGACGCCGAGCGCGGCCGGCTCCGGATCGCGATCGGCCGCTTCGGCGAGGCGCTCGCGACAAACGACGTCGAGCAGCTGTTGCAGGTCGTCGTCGAGACGGCGGTCGAGGCGACCGGCGCGATGGGCGCGACGATCAAGAGCAACGGCCATGCCGCGGCGGCCGGCAACTACAACGCCTCGGGCGAACGGCTCGAGCATCCGCTCACGGTGGGCGGCGAGCAGCTCGGGACGCTCGTCCTCGTCGGCGTGTTCGACGCCGAGGAGCGGATGACGGCGGCGTCGCTCGCCGCCCACGCCGCCGTCGCGCTCGAGAACGCGCGGCTGCACGCGATCGTCGAGCGGCAGGCGCTCGTCGACGGGCTGACGGGCATCGCCAACCGGCGCGGGTGCGAGGACGCCCTGATCCACGAGATCGCCCGGTCCGATCGTCTCGGCGTCCCGTTCACGCTCGTCGTCGCGGACCTGGACGACTTCAAGCAGATCAACGATCGCCACGGCCACGACGCCGGCGACGACGTTCTCCGGGAGACGGCCTCCGTCCTCCGCCACACGCTGCGCGAGTCGGATCTTCCCGGCCGCTGGGGCGGGGAGGAGTTCGTCCTCCTCCTTCCCGGGACGGAGGCCGAGGGCGGCGCCCAGCTCGCCGAGCGCGTCCGCGGGGCCCTGCGGGAGCGGTCGTTCCACGGCCGCGACGGGGCGGTTTTCGGGGTTACCTGCAGCTTCGGGGTGGCCCAGCATCGGCCGGGAGAGGGCGAACGGCAGCTGTTCTCCCAGGCCGACAGGGCCCTCTATGCGGCAAAGAGGCTTGGGAAGGATCGAGTCGAACTCAGTGCCAGGATCCGCAGCCTTTAGTAGTCTCGGGCCGGAAACCCGTCGTGAAAACGGGTTAGACTGACCCCGGCGGGGGACCCGAGTGGGAGGAACGAATGCCGGTTGAAACGCCGTCGTACTTCGCGCAAGTCATCAAGGACCATCTGGAGCTGAAGGAGCGGAACGCATCGCTCGATCCCCAGATGCCGATCGACCGCTACAAGGCGGACGATCCGTTCGAGAACCATCCGCTGTTCAAGACCGAAGAGCAGGCGCGCCTCGAGGAGACGTTGGACGGCGAGCCCGCCTTCGTTGCTGCCGAGACCATTCCCTGGCCCGGCGAAGCGGCCGTGGAGACGACGGCGGCAGCCGACGTCGACGACTCGGAGTCGAACGGCTTCTGGTCGGTCGACCGCGCTCGCGACTTCGACTGGGGCGACTGAGAGCTCGAGGGGCGGCGTCTGCGCGCCGCCCCTCGCTCGACCGATCGTCCCGCGCCGGTTCCCTCGACCGGGGGAGGCTCGGCGCTCGGAAGCGGACAATTGTGGGGCGGTCACCCCATCGAGGAGGCTGAAGCCCTGCGGCCGGCCGCACCCGCACCGAGGGACGCGCGATGGTAGCGCGTCCAGAAGCTCGTCGTCTCGATCTGATCCCCGGCCCGGGGGTCGAGGGCGGCGCGCCGCGGCTCGAGATCGTCGAGTCCTACCGCCGCCTCGCCGACGTCTTCCACGAGGTGCTCGCCGAGCAGAGCCTCGACGCGCTTCTCGAGCGAATCGCCGACACGCTCGCGGACCTCGTCCCGCACGAGTCGATGACGATCTACGAGGCGGACGAGGCGCAGGGGATCCTCGAGCCCGTGCTCGCCCGCGACGACTGGGCGGAGCAGGTCATGCAGAAGCGGGTGCGCTTCGACGAGGGCGTGACCGGCTGGGCTGCCCGCCGCCGCGAGCCCGTGCTCGCGAACCAGGCGCACCTCGACCCGCGCGTCCGGACGATCCCCGGGACGCCGCTCGAGCCGGAGGCGCTCATCTCCATCCCGCTCGTCGCTCGAGCGCAGATCAAGGGTGTCTTCAATCTCTACCGCTCGGGGCCGGACGTCGAGTTCAGCGACGACGAGTTCGAGCTCGCGAAGCGCTTCGCGGACGCCGCCGCGCTCGCGCTCGACAACGCGCAGATCCGTGCACGCCTCGAGCATCAGGCGCAGACCGACTCGCTCACCGGCGCGTTCAACCACCGGTCCTTTCACGAGAGGCTGCTCGCCGCGCTCCAGGAGGTGAGCCGCACCCATCGCCCGGTCGCGGTGCTCATGCTCGACATCGACGACTTCAAGCGCGTGAACGACGTCCACGGCCACGGCGTCGGCGACGAGCTCCTGAAGCTCCTGGCCGAGACCGTGCGCAGCGCGGTTCGCCCGGAGGACGCCGTCTGCCGCCTCGGCGGCGAGGAGTTCGGCGTCATCATGGGCGCCTGCGACGGGACCGACGCGAACCGCGTCGCGGAGCGCATCGTCGAGCGGCTCGGCGATCTCGATCCGCCGGCGATCGGCAAGGTGACGGTGTCGGTCGGGCTCGCGCTCGGCCCCGAGCACGCGATGAACCCGCGCGAGCTGGCGGCGTGCGCGGAAGCGGCGATGATGACGGCCAAGGCGCAGGGCAAGAACCGCGTCGTCCTCTACGACGAAGGTTCGACGGAGCGGCCGGACATGCCGGCCCCCGTGCGCGACGTCCGCTCGCTCGCGCACATGAAGATGCTGCAGAGCCTCACCGGGAAGTTGAACCGGCTGACGGACGTGCGCAAGATCGGGGACGAGATCACGTCCGAGCTCCGGTCGCTCATCGACTATCACAACTGCCGCGTGTTCGTCGTCGACGGCGACGTGCTCGTCCCGGTCGCGTTCCGCGGCGCCCTCGGCGCCCACACCGGTGCCCTGCCGCTCGAGCTCCTGCGCATCCGCATGGGCGTCGGCGTCACCGGCCAGTGCGCCGAGCGGGGAGAGTCTCTGTTGATCGGCGATGCCGCCAATTGCGAGTTCGGGCATCGCATCGAAGGAACGCCGGTGATCGAGGAGTCGTTGGTCGCTGTCCCGCTTCGCTACGGCTCCCGTGTCGCCGGCGTCATCGTCGTCTCCAAGCTCGGTCGCGACCAGTTCGACGAGGACGACGTGCGCCTGCTGGAGGTGCTCGCCGGCCACGCCGCCGTCGCGGTCGAGAACGCGCGCCTGTACGACTCGGCACGCCGGGAGGCGGAGAGCGCGACGGCGCTGCTCGAGTTCAGCCGCGAGCTGGCGTCGTCGTCGAGCCTCGACCACATCCTCCAGCGTGTGGTCGAGCTCACGTGCGCGCTGCTCGGGTCGCCGCGCACGTCGATCTGGCTCGAGGACGAGTCAGGCTGGGTGGTGCCGCGTGCGCTCCACGGGCACACGCCGGAGGAGCGCGAGAAGGCCTCGGCGCGCAGGTACGACGCCCGCAGTGCGGGGCGCCTGACGGGCGAGCCGTTCATCCTGACGGCGGATCAGATCGGGGCGCTCGTCGACGACCAGCTCGACCCCGTGTCGTCGTACGCGATTGCGCCGCTCGACATCGAGGGCCGCGCGGCGTTCATCGTCGCAGCGCTGCCGGCTGACGAGGGGCACTACGGCGAGCGCGAGATGCGTCTCCTGGGCGGGCTCGCGCACCAGACGAAGCTGGCGGTCGAGAACGCGAGCAACTACGAGGGGCTCGAGCGCACGTTCGTCTCGACGGTCGAGGCGCTCGCGAACGCGCTCGAGGCGAACGACGAGTACACCTCGACGCACGCGCGGTGGATCTCCGACCTGTCGCTTCGCGTCGGGCGCGAGCTCGGCCTCGGCGATGCGGTGCTGAAGCGCCTCGAGCTCGGTGCGCTGCTCCACGACATCGGGAAGATCGGCGTGCCGGGGACGATCCTCTCCAAGCCGGGCCGGCTCAACTCGACGGAGCGCGCGGTGATCGAGATGCATCCGGTGCTCGGCGAGCGGATCATCGCGCCCATCGATCGGCTCGAGGAGGTGTGCGGGATCGTGCGCCACTGCCACGAGCGCTGGGACGGGCGCGGGTATCCGGATGGGCTCGCCGGCGAGGACATCCCGCTCGAGGCGCGGATCATCTTCGTCTGCGATGCGTATCACGCGATGACGACCGACCGTCCCTACCGGCGCAGGTTGAGTCATCCGGAGGCGGTGCGGCGGCTGCGCGACGGCGCCGGGTCGCAGTTCGACCCGCGCGTGGTCGACGTCTGCCTCGGCGTCGTCGAGCGCGACCGCGCTCACCCTGGTGCCGCCTAGGCCGGTACCAGGTACGCAAACGTCTTCGTCACGAGTCGCGCCGCGCGGCTGAGCGGCTCGTGTGGAACTCGCGCGGGTTTCGTACGCGTAGCTGGTACCGGCCTCACGCTGCTTCGAGCGCGTGCGCGAGGCGGCGGAAGGGCCCGTCCTGCGCCAGGAGCTCGCGCTCGCCGCCGCGCTGCGCGACGCGGCCGCGCTCGATGACGACGATCTCGTCCGCGCGCCGGACGGTCGACAGCCGGTGGGCGATGATGATCGATGTCCGCCCTGCGAGCAACCGGTCGAGCGCGCGCTCGATCAGCACCTCGGTCGGCCGGTCGATGTTCGACGTCGCCTCGTCGAGGATCAGGATCCGCGGATCCGCGAGGAGCGCCCGCGCGATCGAGATGAGCTGCCGCTCGCCCGCCGAGAGGCCCGATCCGCCCTCGCGCACCTCGTGGTCGAGCCCGCCGGACAAACGCGCCGCCACCCTGTCGACCCCCACGGCCGCCGCGACCTCGGCGACCTCCTCGTCGCTCGCCTCCGGCTTTGCGAAACGGATGTTCGACGCGATCGTTCCGCTGAAGAGGAACGGATCCTGGAGAACGACGCCGAGCGTGCGCCGGTACGAGCGCAGCTCGACCGTGCGCAGGTCGACGCCGTCGACGCGCACCGCTCCCTCATCCGGGTCGTAGAAGCGGCCGACGAGCCGTGCGAGCGTCGACTTCCCGTGCCCGGACTCCCCGACGAGGGCGAGACAGCCCCCCGCCGGCACGTGGATGGAGATCCCGCGGAGGACGGGCTCCTCGCCGTATGCGAACACGACACGGTCGATGTCGAGATCGCCGTCGATGCGCGGCAGCGGGCGCGCGTCCGGCGCGCTCTCGATGGTCGGCTCCTCGTCGAGGATGGCCGCGATCTTCACCATCGCCGCCGCGCCCGACTGCAGCTGTCCATAGACGTCGGAGAGGTCCTGCAGCGGCTGGAACACGAGCTGCAGGAGATAGAGCGCGGTGATGAGCGTGCCGATCGACACTGCGCCGTGCGCGAGCAGCTTCTCGCCCGTGAAGAGGACGGCGCAGGTGGCGGTGACACCGAGCAGCTCGATCGAAGGGAAGAAGATCGAGAAGATCTTCTGCGTGTAGATCGACTGCACCCGGTTGGCCGCGTTCAACTCGTCGAACTGCGCCTGGAATGCGCGCTCGCGGTTGAACGCCTGCACGACCGCCATGCCCGCGACGGATTCCGCGATCTGAGCGGTCACCGCGGCGATGCGGTTCCGCGTCTCGACGAGCGCGACATGCGACACGTGTGTGAACCAGCGCGTGAGGACGATCGCGGGCGGGACGATGGCGAAGACGACGAGACCGAGCCGCCAGTCGGCGATGAGCAGAGCAGCCACGGCAGAGGGGAGGAGGACGACGCTCGAGACGAGCGTCGGCATCCCCTGAGACAGGACGTCGCTCACCGCGTCGACGTCGCTCGTCAGCCGGGCGATGATCCAGCCCGCCTTCTGCTGCGAGAAGTACCGAAGCGAGAGCCCCGTCAGATGGTCGAACAGGTCCCGGCGCAGCCCGAGCACCATCCGTTGCCCGATACCGGCGAGGCCGCGGATGAGGATCGCCTGCAGGAACCATCCGGCGGCCGCGACGGCGAGGTAGATCGCGACGATCACGGTCAGGTATCGCGTGTCGCGCTTCGCGATCCCGCCGTCGATGGCGGAGCGCACGAGGAGCCAGCCGCCCGTCTGGCAGGCGGCGTTCCCGACGGCGACGAGGATCATCGCCGCCGCGCGGAGGTGCATCCCCTGCAGGTACCTCCACAACCGCCTCACGCCGCCGCCTCCTCGCCGAAGAGGGCCGCGAACGTTCCGCCGGCGCGGAGGAGGTCGGCCGGCCGCCCGCTCTCGACCACCCGTCCGTCGACGAGGACGACCGCCCGGTCGGCGATCTCCACGGTGGAGAGGCGTTGCGTCGCGACGAGCACGGTCCGGCCGGCGAGCGCGGGGCGCAGGCGGCGGACGAGGCGCCTCTCGGTGAGCGTGTCGACGCTCGACAGGGGATCGTCGAGGACGACGACGCGCGCTCCCGTCACGAGGGCGCGCGCGAGCGCGACGCGCTGGCGCTGGCCGCCGGACAGGTTGATGCCGCGCTCGCCGATGAGCGTGTCGTAGCCGTTCGGGAGCTCGTCGACGAACGCGTCGACGCCGGCCGCCTCGCAGGCGGCGAGGACGTCGTCCCAGTCGGCGTCCTCGCGCCCGGCGGTGAGGTTCTCGCGCAGCAGCGCCGAGAAGAGCACGGGGCGCTGAGTCACGAGCGCGACCGCGCCGCGCAGCTCCTGGATGCGCACGTCGCGCGTGTCGACGCCGCCGACGAGGACGCGGCCGCCGGTGGGGTCGTAGAACCGCGGAAGCAGATCGAGGAGCGACGTCTTCCCGCTCCCGGTCGGCCCGCACACGGCGACGATCTCCCCGGCGTCGACCGCGAGGTCGAGATCGCGGAGGACGTCCACCTCGCCGCCGTACGCGAACCGGACCGCCTCGTAGCGAACCGGGAGGGGGCCTTCCGGGAGATGCCGCGGCTCCGCCGGCTCCGGCAGCGGCTCGATCCCCTCGAGCCACGCGAAGCTCCGGCCCGCCGACGCGAGCGCGCGCTGCGCGAGGTTCGTGATCCACCCGAGCGCCTCGAGGGGCCACACGAGCTGCAGGAGGAGCGTCTCGAAGAGGACGAACTGACCGATCGACAGGTGGCCGCCGATCACCTGCCTGCCGCCGAAGTAGACGACGGCGGCGATCGAGAGCGCCGGCAGGTAGTAGAGACCGGGGAGGTGGCGAGCCTCGACGCCCGCCTGCCGCAGGACCGTGTCGCGCACAGCCGTCGCCTTTCCGCCGAAGCGCTCGCGGACGTCGTCCTCGCGCCCGAACGCCTGCACCATCTCGATGCCGACGACCGCTTCGTCGGCGGCCTCCGTGACGTCGCCCTTGCGCTCCTGCACCTCCCGTGAGATGGGGGAGACGCGTCGCGCGAAACGCAGTGCGAGCACGGTGATCGGCGGCATCGCGATCGCCGTGTACAGGGCGAGCCGTGCATCGACGACGACGAGGACGACGCTCGCTCCCACGATCATCATCACGCTCTGCATCCCCTGGACGAGGCCCCAGCCGATGAAGTACCGGATCGGGTAGAGGTCGTTCGTCGCCCGCGAGAGCACCTGTCCGGTCGCGTGCCGGTCGTAGAACGCGCGCGGATACCGAAGGTAGGCGGAGTAGAGCATCTCCCGCATGCGCGCCTCGATGCGGATGCCGATGCGCGCGGTCGCGTACCTGCGCAGGAAGTTCACGAGGAAGCGGACCGACCCGAGCGCGAGGATGAGAAGGAGGTACGGCCACAGCGCCTGCGAGCGCCGGACGATCGCATGGTCGATCGCCTGCTGCATCAGCAGCGGAATCGTCGTCGAGATGAGCGTGTAGGCGAGTGCGAAGGCCAGCCCGACGAAGCCCAGGCGGCGCTCGCCCCACCAGAGACGGAGCAGGCGCCTGAACGTCGGCAGCAGGCCGATGTCCGGCGGATCGACGGGATTCGCGAACTCGGGCATGGCGATGGGCCGCGCTCCCTGCGGCCGCGGCACTCCTCCGAGACTAACTAACGAGGATCCGCGTGCGAAAGAGCGGCGATGCCTTCGGCGAAGCCGAGCCCGGGCATCGACATCGTGTCGCCGCGAAGCGCGGCTTCCCTCTGCGCGACCGCGGCCTCGCGGGCATCGAGCGCCGCCTCGCGCTCGTCGAGCTCGCGCTGGCGGACCGACGCCGGCGGCCGCCGCGCCGGGACGGCCGTTCGCTCGAGCTCGATCCGCTGTGCGGCCAGCTGCTTCTCGACCGAGCGGATCCGCTGTTCGCGCTCGTCGAGCCGCTCGCGCTCGGCTGCCGCGAGGCGCCGCTCGGCCTCCGCCTCGGCCTTGGCGCGGCGGGCGCCCTCGATCTCCTGCGCGAGGCCGTTGGCGTCGAGGCGCTGCTCGATCTCCGCGAGCGTCCGCTCGCGCTCACGGACGGCGCGGGCGCGGGCGCGCAGCGTCGCCTTCAGCGACTCGACCTCCTCCCGCGCCTCGTCGTAGGCGCTCTCCCGGCGGGATGCGAGATCCCGCGCCAGCCGGCGGACCTCCTCGATGTCCATGCCGAAAACTTACACCTCGCACATACATACATTCGCGCGACGCCGGGAAATCGAGCCTCACTCACTACGACAAGGGGGAAAGGCACGATGCACCTGAGACGACTCTTCGTCCTCGCCTGTGCGGCGGCCGTGCCGACGTTGATCGTCGCGGCCACCTCGCTCGGGCAGTCGACGGCTGCGCCGTCGAACACTTCGCTTCCTTCGATCTCTGGCTCGGCCCGCGACGGGTCGCTCCTCACGGCGTCGCACGGGTCGTGGACGGGCAGCCCGACGAGCTACGCCTATCAGTGGCTCCGCTGCGACACGCAGGCAGGCAGCTGCGGGCAGATCTCCGGAGCGACGAGCGACCACTACACCGTGCAGACGGCCGATGTCGGCAGCCGCCTGCGCGTGCAGGTCACGGCGACGAACGCGAGCGGCTCCGGCAACGCAACCTCGCGGCCGACCGGCATCGTCCAGCCGACCGGAACGGCGCCGAAGAACACCGCGGCCCCGACCATCTCCGGGACGCCGCAGGAAGGCAGCACGCTGACGGTCAGCCCCGGCTCGTGGAGCGGGACGCCGGCGCCGAGCTTCTCGTATCAATGGGAGCGCTGCGTCGGAACGGGCGGCGGCTGCTCGGCCATCTCCGGCGCGACCGCCACGACCTACACGGCGAGCTCCGTCGACGTCGCGCACACCCTGCTCGTGCAGGTGACCGCGAAGAACGC
This sequence comes from Acidobacteriota bacterium, assembly GCA_028876365.1. Classification (GTDB taxonomy): domain Bacteria; phylum Actinomycetota; class Thermoleophilia; order Gaiellales; family Gaiellaceae; genus Palsa-739. The sequence continues at coordinate 10,184 of JAGWRZ010000120.1, forward strand.
GAACGGCTCGAGCACGGCGAACACCGCCGAGACCGACCTGATCGCCCCCGCCAAGTCGGCGCAGGGCGGCGCGGCCATCCAGATCTCGCAGGTGAGCCTGCCGAACCGGCTCGTCATCGACGGCGTGAGGTTCTCGCCGACCCCCGCGATCTCGCGCGGGCTGATCACGGCGCGGTTCCACGTGTCGGACACGCGCGGCTTCTCGATCCAGGGCGCGCTCGTGTACGTCCTCGGCCTCCCGTACGGCTGGGTGTACGGCTCGCCGGAGGCCCCGACCGACTCGACCGGCTGGGCGACGATCCAGATCCGGCCGACGGTGAACATGCCGCTCAGGCGCGGCGACCTGGTCATGTTCGTCCGGGCGCGGAAGCCGGGCGACAACCTCCTCGCCGGCGTCTCGACGCGCCGGCTCGTCCAGGAGCCCATCCGGTAGTTGTCCGGAGCGGCGACGTTTCGGGCCACGCGACGGCGGACATAACCGTCGCGTGGCCCACTCGCCGCTCGCCGCCGCCGCCGCGGATGTCCCGCTCGCGCAGCGGCCGAGGCTGATCCTCTTCCACTCGACCGTCTCCGGACGGTGCCGGCGCACCGAGGCGTTCCTCGCCCAGGTGCTCCAGCGGCGAAGAAACCACGACACCTTCGACCTCGTCCGAGTGGCGGTCGACCGCCGGCCGGACTTGGCGGAGCGCTTCCTCGTCACGGAGATCCCGACGCTCGTCGTCGTCCAGGACCGCAAGGTCCGGAAGCGGATCGTCTCTCCGTCCGGGAGCCGCGAGCTCGAAGTCGCGCTCGCGCCCTGGCTGCGCTGACCTCGATCCCTCCGAAGAGGGATTCGTCGCAGGGTCACCCGACCGAGGGAGATCCATGGCCGTTTCGGGGCCTATGGTGCGACGGTTTTCGAGACCCGAGGGAGTATGAACCTACTCAAGCGAGGCGGCGCGCTTGCGCTCCTGACAGGCACGGTGGTGCTGCTCGCCGGTCTCGCCCCGTCCGCGAGCGCAGCGCACGGAGCGCCGACCCCGCCTCAGTGGACGCCGCCGGGCCTGCTCGACCAGGCGAAGGGCAACCCGCATCAGACCTTCGACGTCATCATCCGCGGCGCCCGCGGGGTCTCGACCGACGGGGTCGCAAACGCGTTCGGCGCTGCCTCCCACGGCACGATCGGCCGTCGCTTCTCGTCGATCAACGGCATCGCCGCGACGTTGAACGGCGCCGAGCTGACGGCGCTCTCGCACAACCCGAACATCCTCTCGATCGTCCCGAATGCGCCTGTCTCCCCGGTCGGCATCGAGGAATCGCGCCTGTGGCGCGATACCGTCGGCGCGAGTCAGGTGCCGACGCTGACCGGGCCGGCGATCCGGCCCGCGATCGCGGTCGTCGACAGCGGCCTCGACACGACGAAGACGCAGGACTTCCCGAACGTCCTCGCCACGGTCAACCTGAGCTCGGACGACCCGGCTGCGACCGGCGACGCCGAAGGTCACGGGACGATGGTGGCGGGCATCGCCGCGGGCGCCGGCGCGTATCCCGGCGTCGTGCCGGGTGCGCCGCTCGTCGCCGTCCGCACCGCCGACGCGAACGGCGCCTCGCACCTCGGAGACGTGATCGCCGCGTGCGACTGGATCCTCCAGCACCAGGCGCAGTACGACATCCGCGTCGCGAACTTCTCGCTCGTGAGCGACGCGGAGTCGAGCTTCGTCACCGACCCGCTCGACGCGGCGATCGAGCAGCTCTGGTTCCACGGCATCTTCGTCGTCGCTGCCTCGGGCAACTTCGGCGTGCCGGGCGGGGTCTTCATGGCGCACGCGCCCGGCAACGACCCGTTCGTCATGACGGTCGGGGCCCTCGACACGAACGGCACCGCGTCGCCGAGTGACGATTTCGCCGCGCCGTGGTCGGCGTACGGCTTCACGGGCGACGGCTTCTTCAAGCCCGAGATCTCGGCCCCCGGGCGCTGGATCGTCGGGCCCGTCCCGGACGGCTCGACGCTCGCCACGACCGCCCCGGACCGCATCGTCGCGCCCGGCTACATGTGGATGTCGGGCACCTCGCTCTCGGCGCCGATGGTCGCGGGCGCCGCCGACGCCGTCCTCGCCCTGCACCCGAACTGGACGCCCGGCCAGGTGAAGGGCGCGCTGATGGCGAGCGCGAGCGCGCTGCCCTCGATCGCCGACTGGGCCGGCGGCGTCGGCGAGCTCGACGCGCCGGCGGCGCTGGCGCTCGCGGGCGCACCGGACGCCGACGCGAACCTGGAGCAGTTCGTCGTCTCCGACGGGCTCGGCGGCCTCGTGTTCGACGGCAACGGGTGGGAGACGGCGGTCCAGAGCGCGACGAATTGGAGCGCGACGAACTGGTCGGCGACGAACTGGTCGGCGACGAACTGGAGCGCGACGAACTGGTCGGCGACGAACTGGAGCGCGACGAACTGGAGCGCGACGAACTGGAGCGCGACGAACTGGAGCGCCACCGCGTGGCTGCCGTAGTAGCCGCCCATGCCGGCTCCTCGGGCGTGGTCTCGCGCGTCCGCGGGCACCGTGCGGCCGTGCGGGCGGCACGGCCCCCGCTCGACCTCTCGTTCGCGGCCCTCCTCTATCTCGGCGTCGTCATCGCCGCCGCCGCCGTCGCGTGCGGCCAGAGCTACGTCCGGCTTCCCACGCACGTCCACGGGTGGGAGGCGTTCGCGGCCCTGACCGTCCTCGCGACTCTGTCGCAGGTCTACGTCGTCGAAGGGCGGAACAACCAGTCGTACCGAACGTCCATCGCGTTCCTCGTCGCCGCGCTCGTCGTGCTCGGCCCGGCGTTCATCGGGCCGCTCGTCGTCCTCCACTACATCCCGAGCTGGTTCAAGGATCGCACCCGCGGGCTCGTGCAGAGCTTCAACATCGCCAATACCGCTCTCGCCATGATCGCCGCCGGAGCCGCGTTCCACGCGCTCTCCGGTGAGGACGTCACGCGCGAGCCGGCGGGCCGGTACGCGCTCGCCGGGCTCGCCGCGGTCGCCGTGTTCGTCGTCGTCAACCACGTCCTTCTCGCGCGGATGATCTCGCTCGCGAGCGGCCGCACGATGCACGCGACCGGCCTCTTCTCGTTCGAGAGCCTCTCCACCGACCTCGGTCTCGCCGCCCTCGGCGTCGGCGTCGCCGCGTTCTGGTCGGTGAACGGCTGGCTCATCTTCTTCGTCCTCGGCCCGCTCCTCATCATCCATCGCGCCCTGTACGTTCCGCAGCTGCGCGAGCTCGCGCAGGCGGACGTCAAGACCGGCTTGATGAATGCGAAGGAGTTCGAGCACGCCGTCGACATGGAGGTCGCGCGCGCGGAGCGGATGCGAACGCCGTTCTCGATCCTCATGGTCGACCTCGACCATCTGCGCGAGATCAACAACGCGCACGGCCACCTCGCCGGGGACGTCGTCATCCGCGGTATCGCCGATGTCTTCCGCGAGCAGCTGCGCCGCTACGACGTGCCGGCGCGTTTCGGCGGCGACGAGTTCTGCGTCCTTCTGCCCGACACCGCGGCGCGGGAGGCTGCGCGGATCGCGGAGCGGATCCGGGCGGCCGTCGCCGGCCGCGCGTTCATGGCCGACGCTGCGAGCGATGCGTTGCGCGTCACCGTCTCGATCGGCCTCGCGTCGTCTCCCGACGATGCGACGAACCGGCAGGAGCTCGTCCACCGGGCCGATCTCGCCGCCTATCGGGCGAAGGCGGCGGGGGGCAATCGCAGCATCGCCGCCTGACCTGCGGAAAAGGTGGTTGAATCGGCCCCGACGTGATCGAGGGCGGTCGGGTCACACGCGGGCGATTCGTCGCGTTGGCGGGCGCGGCGGGGGCGGGCCTCCTCGGCGCGCGCGTTCCGCGCGCCTTCGGCGCGCCCGGCACGGCGGCGGTCCAGGGCTACGTCAGCCGCCCCGATCTGAAGCCGCCCGTCATCTCCTTCGACTTTGCGGCTGACGGCACCTCGCCGGGGTCGATCTTCCTCGCCCCGTTCGACATCAAGGCGGCGCAGGGCGCCTACCAGACGACCCCGAACAGCGAGAGCCACTCCGGGCCGCTCGTCGTCGACGACCGCGGGGAGCCGGTCTGGTTTCTCCCGCTCGGATCGACGACGGCGATGGACGTGCGGCTGCAGCGCTACGCGGGTCGCACGGTCCTCACCTGGTACGAGGGGACCGTGCTCGGCGCCGAAGGCGGAAGCTGGGTCGTCTTCGACCCGACCTATCACGAGGTCGCGCGCGTGAAGGCCGGTCGCGGCCGTCACGGCGACCTGCACGACCTGCAGCTGACGCCGGAGGGAACGGCGCTCATCACCATCTACCGCGAGATCGCGACTCCCGCCGTGCCGCGGCTCGTGACGGGCATCGTCCAGGAGGTGGAGGTGGCGACCGGCCGCGTCGTGTTCGAGTGGCGCAGCAACGAGCACGTCGGCCTCGACGAGTCGTTCATGCCGCAGGTGACCCAGCAGGGCAACGTCGACTACTTCCACCTCAACTCGATCGACGTGGATTCCGACGGCGATCTCCTCGTCTCCGCGCGCAACACGTCGGCGGTCTACAAGGTGGACCGCAAGAAGGGCACGGTGCTGTGGCGGCTCGGCGGGAAGAAGAGCGACTTCGCCGTCGACCCCGCCGCGTCGTTCGCCTACCAGCACGACGTGCGCCGGCTTCCCGACGGCACGATCACGATCTTCGACAACAACGCCGCCTTCCCAACCGCGCAGACGCTGTCGCGCGGGCTCCGTATCGCGCTCGACATGACGAGGAAGCGCGCGTCGCTCGTCGACGAGTACATCGCGCCGACGCCGCGGACGACGTGGGCGATGGGGAACGTGCAGCTCCTCGAGGACGGCGGTGTCTTCATCGGCTGGGGGACGGACGGCTCCTTCTCCGAGCTCGGCCCCGACGGCAGCGTCCGGATCGACGGCCGTTTCGCCGACGGCAGCGTCAGCTACCGCGCGTTCCGGTTCGCGCTGGACGCGCGGCCGCGCGGGCGGCCGGCGACGGAGGTGCTCCGCAACGCGGACGGCTCGTACACGGTCTACGTCAGCTGGAACGGCGCGACGCAGGTGGCGAAGTGGCAGCTCGTCGCGGGCGCCTCCGCTGCGGCGATGAGGCCGGTCGCGACAGTGCTGCGCACCGGCTTTGAGACGGCGATCCCGCTGCCGGTGAGAAACGGGACGATCGCCGTCGTCGCCCTCGATGCGCACGGGAGGCAGCTCCGAGCCGCGGCGCCGACCGTCCTCCAGTAGGGGCGCGAGTCTCGGCTGCCTAGGTCGCGAGCTGTGTGCTGACCCAGTCGAACTCGAGCTGGTCGTCCGGGTCGAGGGCGGCGCCGAGCTCCTCGAGCTTGCGCTCGCCGGCCCCGAACAACCGTGCCGCCTCCTCGCGCCGGCCGCGCGCGAGCGCCACCGCAGCACGGTTGAGATCGGTCCACGCGTCGCCCATGGCGTCGAGGCCCGCGCGGGCATCGCGCTCGTCGAACATCCGCTCGGCTGCGTCGACGTCGCCGCGGTGGAGCTCCACCCAGCCGAGGTTGTGGAACTCCTGTTGCTTGCGCCGCTCGTCGCCGAGCTCGTCGCCGAGCGCGACGCTCTCGAGGTACAGCTCCCGCGCCCGGTCGTAGTCACCGCTCAGCCGCGTGCCCGCAGCGAGGAGGTGGAGCGGTGAGCCCTCGGCGGCGCGGTCTCCGCCCGCCTGCGCTTTCCGCAGGCCTTCGGCTGCATACTCGGCGACCTTCGGGTAGTCGCACGCCCGCAGCGCCTCCCGCGCGAGGCCGGTCAGGCCGTCGCACTCGCCGCGGACATCGCCGAGCTCGCGCGCCAGTTCGAGACACTCTCGCGCGTAGGCGCCGGACGGCTCGCCGCGACGGAACGCGAGCAGGTGAGCGCCGTAGAGGACGCGCACGCGGTCGATCGAGGGCGTATCCGCGCCGGGCGCGTTCAGCGCCTCCTCGACGCGTGCGGCCCCTTCGTCGAACTCGCCACGATCGAACCATTCGCGCCAGTGGGCCGCAGCCTCTTCGAGCGTCGTCACCGGTCAATCGTACGACCGCGCGACGCTTCGGCAAGGTCATCGAGTGAGTGGGCGGAACCAGACATTGCGCAAACCGGGCGCTGATGCCGGCTAACGCGCTGTCGATCGACTAAACCGGGACTAGCCGGTTCGCCGCTCTTCGGAGCCAGAGCCTGCACCCTTCTTGATGAAGACGTGCGTCGTCGA
>JAGWRZ010000121.1 GCA_028876365.1 Acidobacteriota bacterium
CACCGCATGCGCGGCTTCAACACGCTCTGGCAGCCCGGCTTCGACCACGCCGGCATTGCGACACAGGCGGTCGTCGAGAAGGAGCTGCGCCGGCAGGGCGTCTCCCGGCTCGAGCTCGGCCGCGAGGCGTTCGTCCAGCGCGTCTGGGAGTGGCTGCACGAGTACGGCGGCGTGATCATGCACCAGTTCCGCCGGCTCGGCTGCTCGCTCGACTACGAGCGCGAGCGGTTCACGATGGACGACGCGTACGTGCGGTCCGTCATGCGCTTCTTCGTCCATCTGCACGGGCGCGGATGGCTGTACCGCGACAACCGCATCGTCAACTGGTGCAGTGACTGTCGCACGTCCATCTCCGATCTCGAGGTCGAGCACATCGACGTCGACGACGCCCTCACGTACGCGCGCTACCCGCTCGCGGACGGAAGCGGGCATCTCACGATCGCGACCGTGCGCCCGGCGACGATCCTCGCCGACGTGGCCGTCGCCGTGCATCCGGACGACGAGCGCTACGCCTCGTTCGTCGGCAAGGACGTGATCGTGCCGGTGGTCGGCCGGCACGTGCCCGTGATCGCGGACGAGCGTGTCGAGCGGGAGTTCGGCACCGGCGCGCTGAAGGTGACCCCGGGGCACGATCCCGTCGACTTCGAGATCGGGCAGGCGCACGACCTTCCGGCGCCGTCGGTGATCGGACTCGACGGCCGCATGACCGGCGACATCCCCGAGAAGCTCGTCGGCCTCACCGAGGAGGAGGCGTCCGATTACGTCGTCGAGTGGCTGCGCGAAGAGGGCCTGCTCGAGAAGCGCGAGAGCTACCGGCACTCGGTCGGCCACTGCGAGCGCAGCGGCACGCGCATCCAGCCGCTCGTCTCGCTGCAGTGGTGGGTGGACATGGGGCCGATGGCGGCGGCGGCGGTCGAGGCGATCGAGTCGGGCCGCGTCACCTTCCATCCGCCGGTGCAGAATCGCGTCGCGCTCGACTGGCTGACGGCGATCAGGCCGTGGAACGTCTCCCGCCAGCTCTGGTGGGGCCACCAGCTTCCGATCTGGTACTGCCCCGACGGCCACGTCACGTGCGCCGAGAGCGAGCCGGGCGCATGCGCCGAGTGCGGGTCGGGAGAGCTCGCCCGCGACCCCGATGTGCTCGACACGTGGTTCTCGTCCGCGCTCTGGCCGTTCGCGACCCTGGGCTGGCCCGAGGACACACCCGACCTCCGTCGCTACTACCCCGGCGACGTCAGCTCGACCGCGCGCGAGATCATCTTCCTCTGGGAGGCGCGGATGATCATGGCCGGCCTCGAGCTCATCGGGGACATCCCGTTCTCCGACGTCATCATCCACTCGACGATCCTCGCCGCGGACGGCCGCCGCATGTCGAAGTCGCTCGGCACGGGCATCGACCCGCTCGAGCTCATCGCCGACCACGGCGCCGACGCGACGCGGTACGGGCTGCTGAAGATGTCGTCGACGCAGGACGTCCGCTTCTCGCAGCAGCCGATCGAGGAAGGGAGAAAGCTCGCCAACAAGCTGTGGAACGCGAGCCGTCTGCTCCTGCTCGGCGGTGTCGCCGAGGTCGCCGCGCGGCCCTCGTCGGTGGAGGAGCGTTGGATCCTCGCCCGCATCGAGGCGACGCGCGCCGAGGTGGAGGCGGATCTCGCCGGCTTCGACTTCTCGCACGCGGTCGACCGGCTCTACCACCTCACCTTCGACGACTTCTGCGACTGGTACCTGGAGGCGATCAAGCCGCGCCTTCAGGAGCCGGATGTGCGCGCCACGGCATTCGAGGCGCTCGAGCGACTGCTCACGCTCCTGCATCCGGTGATGCCGCACGTGACCGAGGAGATCTGGGCGCAGTTCCACGACACGCGGCTCGCAGTCTCTCCGTGGATCGTCCCGGACGCGCGCTTCGGCGACGACCTGGATGCGCTCGCGAGCGCGCAGACTGCCGCGCGCATCTATCGGCGCAGCGGCGTGCGGATCAAGATCGGCGGCGACGCCGAGCGCATCTTCGATGCGGTCGTGCGGCCGGCTGCCGACGGTCGGGGCGACGTCGAGGCCGAGCGCGCCCGCGTGCGCAAGGAGATCGAGCGCTCCGAGCGGATGCTCGCGAACGAGAAGTTCGTCGCGAACGCGTCGCAGGACGTCGTCGCCGCAGAGAGGGAGAAGCTCGACCAGTACCGTGCCGAGCTCGACGCACTGGGTTGAGTCGCTCAGCCCGTGGCCGAGAGAAGGCTTCGGGCTCGACCGGATCCGCGCGCTCCTCGCCGAGCTCGGAGATCCGCAACAGCGCTTTCCCGCCGTACACGTCGTCGGCACGAACGGCAAGTCGACGACGACGCGCCTGACCGAGGCGCTGCTCGCCGACGCCGGCCTCGCGACCGGCGCCTATCTGTCGCCGCACGTCCGCGGGTGGAGCGAGCGCATCCGCATCGGAGGAGAGGAGGCGGACTTCGAGCGCGCCGTGGCGGCGGTGCGCGAGCCGGCGGAACGCCTCGGCGCGACACAGTTCGAGGTGCTGACGGCGGCGGCGCTCAATTCCTTTGCCGAGGCCGGCGTCGATGCCGCCGTCGTCGAGGCGGGCCTCGGGGGCCGCCACGATGCGACGAACGTCCTCGACTCGCGCGTCGTCGTGCTCACGAATGTCGCGCTCGACCACATGGAGGTCCTCGGCGACACGCGCGAGGCGATCGCCGCCGAGAAGCTGGCGGTCGTGCGGCCCGGCATGACCGTCGTCCTCTCAGAGGAGGAGTGGAAGCCGCTCGTCGCCGGCAACGAGGTCGTCGTCACGGCGCGAAGCAACCTGGCGCTCGCGATCGCGGCCGCCGAGGCCTTCCTCGGCCGGCCCGCGGACGCGCATGCCGCCGAGGGCGTCTCGCTTCCCGGACGGCTCGAGCGCCGAAGTGAGGCCCCGCTCGAGATCTGGGACGGCGCCCACAACCTCGCCGGCGTCGGGTACCTGCTCCCCCGGCTCCCCGACCGGGAGTTCGTCGTCGTCGCCTCCGTCCTCCGCGACAAGCGGCCGGAGATGATGCTCGAGGCGCTCTCGGTCGTCGGTGACGTGCTCGTCGCGACCGAGTCGCGGAACGTCCGGTCGCTGCCGGCGGTCGAGCTCGCCGAGCTGGGACGGCGCTTCTTCGGGCGCGTCGAGGTGGAGGCCGATCCTGCGGCCGCCCGCCGGCGCGCGCTGGAGGCCGGCGACGCCGTGCTCGTCACCGGGTCCCTCTATCTTCTGAGCGAGCTCCATGGCGACGGCTAGGACACATACCGCCGGCGAGAAGGCCGGGATCTTCGCGTTCGCGCTCGTCGTTCTCGTCGTCATCGTCGGCGGCGCGTTCGCGGCGGGCTATCTCATCGGCCGGACCCTGCTGTGACGACCCACGCGATCGAGTCGATCTTCATCCTCGTCGCCGCCGTGTTCTGGCTCGCGTCGGCGTACTGGACCGTCAAGGACGCACGCCGGCGCATCGACGACTCGTGGCTGCTCGTGCTCGCCGCGATCATCGGTCTCGTCCCGTACCTCGGCCCGCTCGTCTACATGCTCTTTCGCCCGCCCGAGTACCTCGAGGACGTTCGGGAGCGCGAGCTCGAGATCAGGGCGATGGAGGATCGCCTCTCTCACCGCGGGCTTGTCTGCCCGGTGTGCCGCACCGATGTCGATCCGAGCTTCCTCGTCTGCCCGATCTGCACGACGAAGCTCCGGCAGGCGTGCGCGACGTGCCGGTCGCCGCTCGAGGCGCTCTGGCAGGTGTGCCCCTATTGCGAGACCCCGATCGACGCCGGCGCATCTATAGTGCCGCGCCGTGGCGACTGAGCGGACGCTCATCCTGATCAAGCCGGACGCGGTGCGCCGGCGGCTGGCGGGCGAGATCCTCGGCCGGATCGAGGCGCGCGGCTTCGATCTCCGCGCCGGGAAGCTCCTTACCGCGAGCCGCGATCTCGGTGAGCGCCACTATGCCGAGCACGCGGAGAAGCCGTTCTTCGGCGAGCTCGTCGCCTTCATCACGTCGGGGCCGACGTTGGCGCTCGTCGTCGAGGGAGAAGGAGCGATCGCCACGATGCGGAGGACGATCGGCGCGACGAACCCCGCCGACGCCGACGCGGGGACGATCCGCGGCGACCTCGCGATGTCGATGCCGGACAACCTCGTCCACGGCTCCGACTCGCCGGCGTCCGCCGAGCGCGAGATCGCGCTCTGGTTCTCCACCGATGAGCTGGTCTGACGTCGAGCGCAACGTCGCGCTCTGGACGAAGAACAACGAGGCCTTCACCGATCCCTCCGCCGTGCAGGCGTGGGCGCGCGACGAGGTCACGTGGGGGAAGTGGCGCGGCGACGAGTCCGAGCTGCGCATCCTCGGGGACGTCGCCGGCAAGGACGTCGTCGAGCTCGGCTGCGGCACCGCGTACTTCTCGGCGAGACTGGCGAAGCGCGGCGCGCGCGTCGTCGGCGTCGATCCCACGCCTGCGCAGCTCGACACGGCGCGCCGCATGATGCGCGAGACGGGCATCGAGTTCGAGCTCGTCCAGGCTGCCGGCGAATCGGTTCCGCTGCCCGACGCGTCGTTCGACATCGCGATCTCCGAGCACGGCGCGTCGACCTGGGCCGACCCGTACTCGTGGATACCCGAGGCGGCACGCCTGCTCCGCCCGGGCGGTCTGCTCGCATTCCTGCACGGCACGCCGATGGCGCACATCTGCTACCCGCCCGTCGGCGAGATCACGACGCAGCTGCAGCGTCCGTACTTCGGGATGGGGCGGACGCAATGGGAAGAGGACGACGGCGTCGAGTACCAGCTCACGCACGGCGACTGGATCGCCGTCCTGCGCGATTCGGGGTTCATGGTCGAGCGCTTGATCGAGCTGCAGGCAAGGCCCGACGCGCAGACGCCGGTGTTCTACTCCGACACGCCGGCCGACTGGGCGAGGCAGTGGCCCGACGAGGAGATTTGGGTCGCGCGCAAGACCTGAGCCTGCCGCTCGTGCTCGCGTCGACGTCGCCGCAGCGCCGCGCGATCCTCGGGCAGCTCGGCCTTCCGTTCGCCGTCGTGGCGCCCGACTACGAGGAGCTCGGCGATGATCCGCTCGAGCATGCGGCCGGGAAGGCGCGGTCGGTGGATGGCGGCGACCGGCCTGTCCTCGGCGTCGACACTGTCGTGCGTTGCGAAGGCGCCGTGCTCGGCAAGCCCGCGAGCGAGGGTGAAGCGGAGGAGATGCTCGACCTCCTGTCGGGGAGACGGCACGAGGTCGTCTCCGGTCTCTGCCTGCGCACGCCGGCGTGGGAGGAGCTGCGGACCGAGACGACGCTCGTCACCTTTCGCCCGCTGATGCCGCGCGACCTCGCGTCCTACCTCGCGACCCGCGAATGGGAGGGGCGGGCGGGCGCGTACGCGATTCAGGGCCGTGGTGCGGCGCTCGTCGAGCGGATCGAGGGCGACTATCTCAACGTCGTCGGGCTTCCCGCCTCGGCGCTCGTCGCAGTGCTCGCAGAGCGGTTCCCGGGTCTCTACGGCTTTGGCTAGCGTGTTGCACTCTCGGGGTGTGGCGCAGCCTGGTAGCGCGCTCCGTTCGGGTCGCTCCGGCGTCGCTTGCGATGCCGGAGGCAAGAGGCGGCGCGGCGGTGCCGCGTCGCCGCTAACGTTGAGGCTCGCACATCGGGGTGTGGCGCAGCCTGGTAGCGCGCTCCGTTCGGGTCGGAGAGGTCCCCAGTTCGAATCTGGGCACCCCGATTGAGCCTCTCCGCCGTCCTCTTCGACGTGGATTTCACGCTCGCCCGGCCCGGCCACGAGCTCGGGCCGGAGGGCTACGTCCGCGCGGGCGCGCGTCACGGGCTGTCGCTCGACGCGGCGCGATACGAGGCCGCGCGCGAGGACGCGCTCCTCGAGCTGAAGCTCCATCCCGAGCTCGAGCACGACGACACGATCTGGTTCGCGTTCACCGAGCGCATCGTGCTCGGCATGGGCGGATCGGCACCGGAGTCGTACGACTGCGCGGTCGAGATCACACGCGGCTGGGAGCGGCACGACAACTTCGAGCTGTACGACGATGTCGTACCCGCTCTCGAGACTCTGCGCGCGGCCGGCCTGAAGATCGGCCTCGTCTCCAACTCCGCCCGAGACGTGCACGCATTCGCGCAGCACCACCGGCTCGACATCGATGCCGGGATCACGTCATTCGCGCACGGGAAGACGAAGCCGCATGCGTCGATCTTCCGCGCCGTCCTCAACCTTCTCGACGTCGCGCCCGAGAACGCGGCCATGGTCGGCGACTCGGTCGAAGCGGACATGGACGGCGCGCGCGCGGTCGGCATGCAGGCGATCCTCGTCGACCGTCTCGGACGCCATCCCGCGTTCGCGCCGCGCGTCGCGGATCTGCACGCGTTGCCCGGACTCCTCGGGCTCGCATAGGCTCTGGGCAGATGCCCGGCTGGCTCGCCTGGTCGATCGCCGCGGTGCTCCTCGCAATCGGCGAGGTCTTCACGCCGGGGTTGTTCTTCCTCGGCCCCGTGGCGCTCGCGGCCGTCGCCGGAGCGGTGGCAGCGGCCGTGGGCGCGGCGGCGTGGCTGCAACTCGTCGTCTTCATCGCCGGCGCCGCCGCGTCGATCGGCCTCCTGCGGCCGATCGCGCGCGCCCACCTGCGCATGCCGGCGGCGATGCGAACCGGCACCGCAGCCCTCGAGGGCGCGCACGCAGTCGTGTTGCAGCGCGTGGATCGCGACGGTGGCCGGGTGCGCATCGGCGGCGAGGAGTGGTCTGCGCGCGCGTACATGCCCGACCAGGTGATCGAGACGGGCACGCGTGTCGAGGTGGTCAAGATCGAGGGCGCCACCGCTCTCGTCTACGAATAGAGAGGAACTCATGGTCGCGTTGATCGTCATCGCCGTCGTCGCAGTCCTCGTGCTCTTCGTGCTTGCCCGAACGATCCGCATCGTTCCGCAGGCGCGGGCGGGCGTCGTCGAGCGGCTCGGGCGCTACCACAAGACGCTCAATCCCGGCCTGGCGATCGTCATGCCGTTCGTCGACCGCCTGCGGCCGATGATCGACCTGCGCGAGCAGGTCGTCTCGTTCTCGCCGCAGCCCGTCATCACCGAGGACAACCTCGTCGTCAACATCGACTCCGTCATCTACTTCCAGGTGACCGATGCGAAGTCGGCCACCTACGAGATCGCGAACTACATCCAGGCGATCGAGCAGCTGACGGTGACGACACTCCGCAACGTCATCGGCGGCATGGCGCTCGAGAAGACGCTCACGTCTCGCGACGAGATCAACTCGGCCCTGCGCGGCGTGCTCGACGAGGCGACCGGGAAGTGGGGCATCCGTGTCAACCGCGTCGAGCTGAAGGCGATCGACCCGCCGGCCTCGATCAAGGACACGATGGAGAAGCAGATGCGCGCCGATCGCGAGAAGCGCGCCGCCATCCTGCAGGCGGAGGGGCAGAAGCAGGCGGCGATCCTCACCGCCGAGGGCGAGAAGCAGGCGGCCGTGCTCCGCGCGGAGGGGCAGAAGCAGGCGACGATCCTCGAATCGGAAGGCCAGGCAAAAGCGATCGACACCGTCTTCAGGGCGATCCACGAGGGGAACCCGGATCCGCAGCTTCTCGCCTATCAGTACGTGCAGGCGCTGCCGCTGATCGCGCAGGGCGAGTCGAACAAGGTCTGGATCGTTCCGGCCGAGTTCCAGCGGGCGCTCGGCCGCATCGGCACGAAGGACGACTCAGAGGCCTAACTCGGCCCGCCACGCCGCGCTGTGCTCTCCCAGCTTCGGCGCCGGCCCGCGCGCGCCGCCGAACTCCGCTTCTGCCTCCTCGTACGTCGCGACAGGTCCGACGCACACGTCCTCGCCGTCGAACAGCGCGAGCCATTCGTCCAGCGTGCGCTCGGCGAACGCAGCGGCCAGCGTGCCGTCGTCGTGCTCGAACTGGCGCGACGTGAGCTCGGGATGCCCGATCATCTCGCACAGGCGCGCGAAGAACTTCGGCTCGAGCGCCGCGACGGTGAGGAGACGACCGTCGGCCGTTTCGTAGATCGAATAGCAGGCGAAGCCGCGCGTGAGCGCCGGCGCGCGCGAGGCGAGCCGGTGGGCGTTGTGCGTCATCGAGATGGTGATGCGGGCGCCGCCGCCGCGCAGGAGCGCGGCGAGGATCTCCGTCACCGCGCCGAGGGCGCCCGCGGCGAGATCGGCCACCTGCACAGGCGGGAGCGCGGGGGCAGTCGGCTCGAGGATCCCGGCCCAGCCCGCGTAGTTGAGGTCGTGGCCGGCGCGCGCCGCGTGCGGGCCGTCGGCGCCGAACCCGGTGATGGAGCAATAGACGGCGCTCGCCGGCGCCGCGTCCGGGCCGACGCCGAGCTCGTCCGCCACGCCCGGGCGAAAGGACTCGAGGACGACGTCGGCTCGCGCGAGCAGCGGCCGGGCGAGATCCCAGTCGACCGACTCCTTGCCGGCGTTGAGCGCGTCGTGCCACTCGGGCGCGGTCGTCCGCATCGGGTCTCCTCCCGGTCGCTCGACCCGGACGACACGGGCGCCGAGACGGTGGAGCTCCGCGCCGGCGAACGCTCCCGGCAGGTACCGCGTCAGGTCCACGACGAGCAGTCGTTGCATCCGCGGCGAACCTAGCACTACCGTTAGGCCGCGTTGAGCGAACGGACGACCGCAGCCGAGGAGAAGCGCCGCGTCATCCTCGACGCGGCCGTGCGCGTGTTCGCGCGCAAGGGGTTCCACGCGTCGCGGGTCGGCGACATCGCCGAAGAGGCGGGAGTCGCGCACGGCCTCCTCTACCACTACTTCTCGTCGAAGGACGAAGTGCTCGAGACGATCTTCAGCGAGCACTGGACGGCGCTGCTCGACCGCATCCATGCCGTGGAGGCGTCGGGAGATCCGCCTGTTCGGCAGCTTCGCGGCATCGTGCGCTCGATGTTCCACGGCTGGCGCAGCGATCCCGACGTGGTCCGTGTCGTCATACGCGAGATCGCGCGCAGCGCCGAGATCGGACAGCGTGTCGGCGAGCTCGTGAAGCCGATCGGTGCGATCCGCCGCATCTTCGAGCGCGGCCAGGCGGAAGGCCACTTCCGCCGCGATCTCGACGCCGACACGGCGGCGGTCATCGTCTACGGCGCGATCGACGAGCTCCTCACCGGCTGGGTCCTCGGCCGCATTCCGGGAGAGGAGGAGGACGTCGCGAATGCGGAGCACCACATCGTGGAGGTGCTCGCGGCAGGCCTGTCAGCGTCCGCCGAGCAGCTCGGCGAACCGCGCCACGCCGACATTCCCACCTGAGATCACGACGCCCGTCTCGCCGCCCGGCACGCGCCCGGCGAGGAGGGCCGCGACCCCGACGGCGCCGCTCGGCTCGGTGACGAGCTTCATCCGGTCGAAGAGGAACGCCATCGCGTCGAGGATCTCCGCATCGGTGACCGTGACGATCTCATCGACGAGCTCGCGGTTGACCGCGAACGTCGATTCGCCCGGCTCCGCCGCCTGGAGGCCGTCCGCGATCGTGCGCGGGACGTCGATACGCACGCGTGCGCCGGCGGCGAGGGACCGCCGGGTGTCGTCGCCCGCCTCGGGCTCGACGCCGATCACCCGGATCCCCGGGCGGCGCGCTTTCGCCACGGTCGCGCATCCTGCGATCAACCCGCCCCCGCCGACGGGGACGACGAGCACATCGATCGCCGGCGCGTCCTCGAGCAATTCGAGGGCGGTCGTCCCCTGCCCCGCCATCACGAGCGGGTCGTCGTACGGCGGGACGAGCTCGGCGCCGCGCTCCTCGGCCAGCCGCCGTCCGATCGCGTGGCGATCCTCCGTCCAGCGATCGTACGAGACGACCTCCGCGCCGTAGCCGCGGGTCGCCTCGAGCTTCGCCGCCGGCGCATCCTCCGGCATGACGATCGTCGCCGTCGTTCCGAGAAGCCGTGCGGCGATCGCAACCGCCTGCGCATGGTTGCCGGACGAGTACGCGAGCACGCCGCGCTTCCTCACCTCGGGCGGAAGCGAGGCGATCTTGTTGTACGCGCCGCGGAACTTGAACGCGCCGCCGCGTTGGAAGCATTCGGCTTTGACGTACACGGATCTCCTCGTGCGCTCGTCCAGTGTCCGCGAGGTGAGGACCGGCGTTCGCTTCGCCACGCCGTCGATCCGGGCGGCGGCCGCACGGACGTCCTCGAGAGAGATCACCGGCACGGGTTCGTCCGCGCCGGCAGCAGGCCGAACGCCCACAATTTCCCGTCGACGATGTAGTAGGCATCGCGGACGGCCCCGACGTCGTGGACGAGCGCGGTGTAGCCCGGGCACTGCACCGGGGCGAGCGGCCCCGCGAGCTTCGTCACCTGTCCCTCGACGGCGCCGAAGCGAAGCCCCGAGGGCGTATGCCATCCCGGCGGCTGCCAGATCGTGTACACGGCCGATACCCGTCCGGCGCGCAGCTCGACGGCGAGGCCCGCCTGGGTGAACTTGGCGTAGGTGAAATACCAGGTCGACGTCGTGCAGCCGTCGCAGACGCCGTGCGAGCCGAGCGCCGCACTCACCCGGGCCGCCGGCTCGCCGAGGGTCACGCCGCCGAGGGAGCGCCCCGGCGCGAAGAGACCCGCGTGTGGAAGCGCGCCGATGGTCGCAGCAACCGCGAGTGCCGTCCTCATAGTCTTCGGAGTATGCCGCTCTGGGACCAGCTGGCCGGCCTCGTCGCCCGCATCGACGGCTACTCGCTCGAGCGCCGCGAGCTGCCGCGCGAGCAGTGGACGCGTGTGACGACATCGGTCGTTCTCGACGGCGACGGCGAGCGCGGCGAGGGAGAGGACGTCACCTACGACGCCGCCGAGCACGACGAGTTCCCGGCCGGTCTCATGCTCGCGGGAACGTGGACGCTCGACGAGCTCTCGCGCCGACTCGACGACGTCGGGCTCGGCGACTATCGACGCTGGGCGTTCGAGAGCGCCGCGCTCGACCTCGCGCTGCGCCAAGCCGGACGCTCTCTCGCGGAGGCCGTCGGCCGGGAGTACCGGCCGGTGCGCTTCGTCGCCTCCACCCGTACGGACGTCGGCCCGTGGCTCGAGAACGATCCGACGCTCGAGTTCAAGCTCGACGCGACGAAGGACTGGGACGCAGCGCTGATGCAGCGCCTCGCGGCGCTCGACCGCGTGCGCGTCGTCGACCTGAAGGCGTACTACCGCGGCACATCCGTCGACCTCGAGCCGGACGGCGTGTTCTATCGCGCGATCGCCGACGCGTTCCCGGAGGCGGTCCTCGAAGACGCCTGGCTCGAGGACGGCTGCCTCGACGCGTTGCACGGCGCCGAGTCCCGGCTCAGCTTCGACGCGCCGATTCACGCGCTCGCCGACTTCGAGGCGCTGCCGATCGAGGCTCGTTGGCTGAACATCAAGCCCTCGCGCTTCGGAACCGTGCGCAAGCTCCTCGAGTGCATCGAGGCGTGCGAGGAGCGCGGCGTGCGCATGTACGGCGGCGGCCAGTTCGAGCTCGGGCACGGGCGCGTCCAGATCCAGCGGCTTGCAAGCGTCTTCTACGCCGACGGGCCGAACGACGTCGCGCCGTCCGCCTACAACGAAGGCGGCCCGAGCCCGGCGTTGCCGCGTAGCCCGCTGCCGCCGCCGGAGGGGGCCGGCTTTTGAACCTCTTCGCGGACAGCGGCCGCATCGGGGACGCGCTCGGCGCTGTCGGGTGGGGCTGCACCGTCTACGAGCTCGCCCCCGGCGAGGCATCGGTCTACCACTGGCACGTCGGCGAGGAGGAGATGCTGCTCGTCCTCGCAGGGCATCCGACGTTGCGAACGCCCGAAGGGGAGTCGCGACTCGAGCCGTGGGACCTCGCGCTCCTTCCGCGCGGCGAGGAGGGTGCGCATCAGATCCGCAACGACACCGGCGAGGCGGTGCGGGCGGCATTTTTCTCCACCTCGTCCGACCCAGAGGTCGTCGTCTACCCGGACGAGCAGAGGATCGGCGTCGTCGCCGGCCGGACCCGACCCGGGGCGAGGACGATCCGCGGGTGGGTGCAGGAGCCGTCATGATCGTCAATCTCCTGGCGGCGGCGCGCGGAGAGCTCAACGACCGGGACGGGTTCCGCTTCTTCGACGCCGGAGTCGGCGGGCCGCTCGGCGCCGAGCTCATCGGCTGCTCGCTGTATGACCTGCCGCCGGGCGAGCAGCTGTGGCCGTATCACTTCCACCGCGGGAACGAGGAGTGGGCCGTCGTCGTCGCGGGGACGCCCACGGTGCGCACGCCCGATGGCGTGCGCGACCTGCGTCCAGGCGACATCGTCGCGTTCCCGGAGAACGAGGAGGGCGCGCACACCTTCCGGAACCACGGCGAGGCGGATGCGCGCATCGCTCTCTTCTCGACGCTCAACCGCGCGACGTACCCCGTCTATCCCGACAGCGACAAGGTCGGCGCCAACCGCCGGTACTTCCGCATGGGCGACGCCGTCGACTACTGGGACGGCGAATAGGCCCTACCGGAAGGCGTTCTCGCCGGTGAGCGCCTGGCCGACGACGAGGGTGTGCACCTCGTGCGTCCCCTCGTAGGTCAGCACCGACTCGAGGTTGTTCATGTGGCGGATGACGGGATACTCGAGCGTGATCCCGTTCCCTCCGAGAACCGTGCGGGCGGTTCGGGCCACCTCGAGCGCGCCGCGGACGTTTCCCATCTTGCCCATGCTCACGTGCTCGGGGCGAAGGCTGCCCTCGTCCTTCTTGCGGCCGAGGTGGAGTGCGACGAGCGTGCCCCGGTTCACTTCGAGCGCCATCTCCGCGAGCTTCTGCTGCGTCAGCTGGTAGCCCGCGATCGGCTTGCCGAAGACGATGCGCTCCTTTGCGTAGGCGAGCGCCGCCTCGAAGCATGCGCGTCCCGCGCCGACGGAGCCCCAGACGATCCCGTAGCGCGCCTCGCTCAGGCAGGAGAGCGGCCCGCGCAGCGTCGACACCTCGGGGAAGCGACTCTCCTCCGGGACGCGCACGTCCTTCAGCAGGAGCTCGGATGTGACCGACGCGCGCAGCGAGATCTTGTGATGCATCTCCGGCGCCTCGAAGCCGGGCATGCCGCGCTCGACGAGGAAGCCGTTGATGTGGCCTTCCTCCGTCCGTGCCCACACGACGGCGACGTCGGCGATCGAGCCGTTCGTGATCCACATCTTCGAGCCGTTGAGGATCCAGTCCGAGCCGTCGCGCCTGGCCGACGTGCGCATGGACCCTGGGTCAGAGCCGGCGTCGGGCTCAGTCAGTCCGAAGCAGCCGATCTTCTCGCCGGCGTGCATCGGCGGGAGCCAACGCTGCTTCTGCTCCTCGGATCCCCACTTCCAGATCGCGTACATCGAGAGCGAGCCCTGCACCGAGACGAGGCTGCGAACGCCCGCGTCGCCGGCCTCGAGCTCCTGGCAGACGAGCCCGTACATGACCGAGCTCGCCTCGGGTAGGCCATAGCCCTCGAGGTGCATCCCGAACAGGCCGAGCTTCGCAAGCTCCGGGATCAGCTCCATCGGAAGCTCGCCGCGCTCGAACCAGTCGCCGACGTACGGCTTCACCTGCTCAGTGACGAACTGGCGGACGGTGTCCCGGATCGCGCGCTCCTCGTCGGAGAGGAGTACGTCGAGCGCGAGGAAGTCGCTGGGGTCGAGCACCGTCTTCTTC
>JAGWRZ010000122.1 GCA_028876365.1 Acidobacteriota bacterium
CGCGGGCTGCGCCACCGCCGAGCACTACCCGTCCACGGCCAGAACACGAAGACGAACGCGCGCACGCGTAAGGGCCCGAGGCGGATGCAGGTGGCCGGCAAGAAGAAGGCGACGAAGAAGTAATGCCAGCTGCTCGTAGGCCTCAGCGCGGTCGCCGCCGGGTTCGGAAGAACATTCCCGTCGGCCAAGCCCACATCAAGACCTCGTTCAACAACACGATCGTGTCGCTGACCGACCGAGAGGGCAACGTGATCGCGTGGGAGTCTGCCGGCGGTGCCGGCTTCAAGGGCTCCCGCAAGTCGACGCCGTTCGCCGCGCAGGTGACCGCCGACGCCGCCGCCCGCAAGGGCATCGAGCACGGCCTCCAGAAGGTCGAGGTCTTCGTGAAGGGGCCGGGCTCCGGCCGCGAGACGGCGATTCGCTCGCTCCAGGCCGCCGGCCTCGAGATCCTCGGCGTCAAGGACGTCACCCCGCAGGCCCACAACGGCGTCCGGCAGAGAAAGCGCAGGCGCGTGTAATGGCACGCGATCTCGGACCGAAGTGCCGCATCTGCCGGCGCGAGGGCATGAAGCTCTTTCTCAAGGGCGAGCGCTGCCTGACGGAGAAGTGCGCGATCGAGCGCCGCTCGTATCCGCCGGGCGAGCACGGCCGCGGCCGCATCAAGCAGAGCGAGTACCTGCTCCAGCTGCGCGAGAAGCAGAAGGCGCGCCGGTACTACGGCCTGCTCGAGCAGCAGTTCCGCACGTACTACGAGAAGGCGTCGCGCCGCTCCGGCGTCACCGGCGAGGAGCTGCTGCGGATGCTCGAGACGCGGCTCGACAACGTCGTCTACCGCCTCGGCTTCGCCGCCTCGCGGGCGCAGGCGCGCCAGCTCGTGCGCCACGGCCACTTCCACGTGAACGGCCGCCGCGTGAACATCCCGAGCTACCAGGTCCGTCCGAACGAGATCATCACCGTCGCGCCGAACTCGTCGGCCGCGCAGGTGATCCGGGACGCCACCGACCTCGTGTCCACCGTCGCTCCCTGGCTGCAGGCGGACCACGACGGCCTCACCGGCAAGGTGCTGAAGCAGCCGGAGCGCGGTGAGATCGACACGCCGGTCCAGGAATCGCTCATCGTCGAGCTCTACTCGAAGTAATCACCGAAGAAGGGATCTCGTTGGCTACACGTGCTATGGACTTCCAGATTCCGCGCATCGTCCACGAGGAGGTGGACGAGCACCGCGGCGTCTTCCAGATCGAGCCGCTCGACCGCGGCTTCGGTCACACGTTCGGCAACTCGCTGCGCCGCGTGCTGCTCTCCTCGCTCGAGGGCGCCGCGGTCACCTCGGTCAAGGTCGAGGGCACCGCGCACGAGTTCACGACGCTGCCGGGTGTCCGCGAGGACGTCACCGACATCGTCCTCAACCTGAAGAACCTCGTCGCCCGTCTCCACGGCGATTCGCCCGAGGTCGAGGTGCACATCGCGAAGAAGGGCCCGGGCTCCGTCACCGCCGGCGACATCGAGGCTCCGGCGGAGCTCGAGATCCTCAATCCGGAGCTCGAGATCGCGAACCTGTCCGAGCGCGGCCGCCTGGAGCTGACCCTGACGATCGGGCGCGGCCGCGGGTACAACCCGGCCGAGCTGAACCGCGGGCCGCAGCACACGATCGGCGTCATCCCGATCGACTCGATCTTCTCGCCCGTCCGCCGCGTCTCGTACGCGGTCGAGGCGGCGCGCGTCGGGCAGCGCACGGACTACGACAAGCTCATGCTCGACATCACGACCGACGGCTCGGTCGATCCGAAGGACGCGCTCGCCGAGGCGGCCGAGATCCTCATCCGCCAGCTCGCGATCTTCACCGACATCGACAAGATCGAGGGCTTCGGCGAGCAGGCCGCCGTCTCCACCGACGGGGTCAGCGCGGAGACGGGCCTCGCCCGCGGGATGGAGAACTTCCCGATCGAGGAGCTCGAGCTCGGCGTCCGGTCGTACAACTGCCTGAAGCGCGTGGGCATCGAGACGATCGGCGACCTCGTCATGAAGACGGAGAACGAGCTCGCCGCGATCCCCAACTTCGGCAAGAAGTCGATCGAAGAGGTCAAGGAGACCCTCGGGCAGCACGGCCTGACGCTGCGCGGCGACTCGGGGTCGCTGGAGTAGTGGCGTTGCCCCCGGCAATCGCATCCGTGCGTGCGGCGGCTGCAGACCGGCGCGCTGCGCCGTCCGCTCCCTGCGTCCTCGCTTCGCCCGGTCGCCTCTCGCCGGAGGTACGCCTCGATCGCCGGAGGCGACGCTAGTGCGGCACGCGCGCACGGGGAAGAAGCTCGGCCGCGACGCCTCGCATCGCAAGGCGCTGTACGCGAACCTCGCGTGCTCCCTGATCGAGCACGGCCGGATCCGGACGACCGAGGCGAAGGCGAAGGCGGTCAAGCCGTTCGCCGAGCAGATGATCACGCTCGGCCGTCGCGGCGACCTGCACGCGCGCCGGCAGGCGCTGGCCGAGCTCCGGTCGCAGGAGGTCGTGCACAAGCTCTTCTCCGACGTCGGCCCGCGCATGGCCGAGCGTCCCGGCGGCTACGCGCGGATCGTCAAGCTCGGCCCCCGCCAGGGCGACGCGGCCGACATGGTCTACCTCGAGCTCGTCGACTTCGTGCCCTAGGGGCCCTACGGGGGACAGTCCCCGTCACGAGAGCGTCAGGCCCCCGTGACGCCGGCGTGACGGTCGTAGCCGCCGACCGGGGCGCCGAGGAGGCTCCAGGGCGACGCGGCTGACATACGGTCTACCTCGAGCTCGTCGACTTCGTCCCCTAGGGGCCCTACGGGGGACAGTCCCCGTCACGAGAGCGTCAGGCGCCCGTGACGCCGAGGTGACGGTCTAGCTGCCGACCGGGGCGCCGAGGAGGCTGCCGAGCCCGGCACTGATCGCCGCGATGAGGATTCCGGCGAAGGTGACGATTGCGAGCGCGCGCACGAACGTGTCCTTGAAGAACCGCCAGCGGAAGTAGGCGAGCATGAGCAGCTCGAACGCGACCACGCCGATCGCGAAGACGAGCGCGACGTGGTAGTTCGCGATGAGGAACGGCAGGGAGTGGAGAATCCCGCCGACGAACGTCCCGCCGCCGGTGATCGCGCCGCGCGCCCACGGGCTTCCGCGCCCGGTCAGCTCGCCCGTGTCGGAGAGCCCCTCCGAGAAGCCCATGCTGATCGCGGCGCCGAGCGAGGTCGCGAGGCCCGCGATGAAGGCGTAGCGCGTGTCGTGCGAGGCGAGCACGACTGCGAAGATCGGGGCCAGGGTCGACAGCGACCCGTCGATCAGCCCGACCATCGCCGGCTGGACGCGCTGGAGGAGGAACTTGTGCTCTTCGAACATCAGTTAGAGTATATCAGTCTGTGTGCAAACAAATAGAGCATAAGGAAGTCCTGACAACGAGCGTCAGGCACTCCTGACGTGCGCCTGAGACTGACGATCGCGTATGACGGCACGCCTTTCCGTGGGTGGGCCGCCCAGCCGGGGCACCCGACGGTCGAGGCCGCCCTGCGCGCGGCCCTCGAGGAGACGTTCGCCTCCGTCGCGACGCTCGCGGTCGCCGGCCGCACCGACACGGGTGTGCACGCGCTCGCCAACGTCGCCACCGTCGACGTCGAGGGCGGCCCCCCGCCGGAGCGCGCCGCGGCGGCGCTCAACACGCACCTGCCGGACGAGATCTCCATCGTCGAGGCCGCCGAGGCTGCGCCGGGCTTCCACGCCCGCCATTCGGCCACCGCCCGCTCCTACCGCTACCGCATCTTCACGCGCGCGACGCCGTCGCCGTTCGAGCTCCGCCGGAGCTGGTGGCTCCCACGGCCGCTCGACCTCGATGCGCTGAGCGACGCCGCCGCGCTCCTCCGCGGCGAGCACGACTTCCGGGCGTTCACGCCGACGGAGACGCAGCACGAGGTGTTCGTCCGCGTCGTCGAGCGCGCCGAATGGATCCGGCACGGCGACCACCTCGACTTCGAGATCACCGCCGACAGCTATCTCCGTCACATGGTGCGGACGCTCGTCGGGACGATGGCGGACGGGATCGACCTCGCTCCGCTCCTCGCCGGCGCCGACCGCGCCGCCGCCGGCCGGACGGCCCCGCCGTGGGGGCTCTACCTCGTCGCCGTCGCGTACTCGGCCGACGGCCGCTGACGCCGCGGCAGCCGCAACGCTCCGGTCGCCCCGAGAGCGAACAGGAGCCCGCCGGTCGTGATCAGCACGTCACCGACCGAGAAGACGTTCGCGAGCGGGATCCAGTGCGGCGCCGCCCATCGGTCGACGAGCCACGCCAGGTGCGGCGAGGCGAGCTCCGCGCTGTTCCGGCTCTGAGTGAAGTGGAGGCCGGCGCCGCGAAGCGCCGACGGGAGCGCCGGCATGTGGCCCCCGTTCGCGAGGATCGCCGACAGGTTGGACACGAGCCCGATCGCGATGAGGGGGATCCCCGGCAGGCGGACGTTGCCGGCGATCGCCGCCGCGAACACGCCGTAGGAGATGAGCCAGAGCACGACTCCGATGCGGTTCGACGTGTGCCAGGGCATGAACTTCACCGGGAAGGCGACGAGCTGCATGACGATGGCGACGTAGAAGAGCCAAACGGCGCGCAGGCGGAGCTTCGCGAGGCGGCTCCACTTCCCGCCGACGAGCGGCGCGAGCAGGAAGCCTCCGATGAGGGGGAGCGCGAGCGCCATCGTCTTATGCGAAGGCGAGCGCGCCCTGCTGCCGGGACGCCGAAGTCGTATGGACGACGCACGCCTCCACCGCGGCGACCGCCGAGGCCTCGAACTGCGTGCCCGCATTCGCGCGCAGCTCGGAGAGCGCGTACTCGACAGACTGCGCGCTGCGGTAGGGACGGTTCGCCGTCATCGCCTCGAATGCGTCCGCGACGCGGACGATGCGCGCGCCGAGCGGGATCTCCTCGCCCGCGAGCCCGTCGGGATAGCCCGAGCCGTCCCAGTTCTCGTGGTGGTGGAGGATCCACTCGTCGATCGGCGCGATCCCGAGACCCTCGAGCAGGGAGTACCCGAGGCCGGGGTGCGCCTTGATCGTCTCGAACTCGACCGGCGTGAGCGCGCGCGGCGCCTGCAGGAGGGAGTCGGGGATGCCGATCTTGCCGATGTCGTGCAGCAGCCCCGCGAGCGCGAGCTGGTCGACGATGCCCTCGTCCAGCCCGAGCTCCGATCCGATCGCGGCGGCGAGCGCCGACACCGTCTCCGAGTGGTTCGCCGTCGAGGGGTCCTTCGCGTCGACGAAGCGCACGATGTTCTTGGCGGCGCGCAGGCGGGCGACGCGCTCCGTCTCCCACTCGAGCTCCTTCGCCGAGTGGATGCGCACGATCTTCGGGCTGTAGACGAAGGAGCGGTTCTTGCCGTGGTGCTTCGACCAGTACAGCGCGCCGTCGGCCATGCGCTGGAGGCCCTCCGCCTCCGCCGCCTGGCCCGGA
>JAGWRZ010000123.1 GCA_028876365.1 Acidobacteriota bacterium
CAGGAGGCGGGCGAGCTCTTCGAGATCGTCCGAAGCCTGAAGGCCGACGGCAAGTCGGTGATCTTCATCAGCCACAAGCTCAACGAGGTGCTCGAGATCGCCGACCGGATCACCGTTCTGCGGCGCGGCAAGAGGATCGACACCGTGCCGGGCGCGGGCGCGACCGAGGAGGGTCTCGCGCGGATGATGGTCGGGCGCGACGTGCTCCTGCGCGTCGACAAGGCGCCCGCCGCGCCGTCCGGCCTCGCGCTCGAGGTCACGGACGTGCACGCGCTCGACGACCGGCAGCTCGAGAAGGTGCGAGGCGTCTCCTTCTCCGTCCGGAAGGGCGAGATCGTCGCGATCGCCGGCGTCGACGGCAACGGGCAGACCGAGCTCGTCGAGGCGATCACGGGCCTGAGGAGGATCGAGTCCGGCTCGATCACGGTCGACGGCGGGCGGGTCGACGGGCACGTCACCGCGCGGCGCATGCTCGACGCGGGCGTGGGCCATATTCCCGAAGACCGGCACCGGCGCGGGCTCGTGCTCGAGTTCACGCTCGCGGAGAACCTCGCGCTGCACGACTACGACAAGGAGCCCGACTCGAGCCACGGGTGGCTGTACCCGGCCCGTCTCGTCCAGCGCGCGGCGCGCCTGATCAAGGAGTTCGACGTGCGCGGCGGCGGGCCGCTGACGCTCGCGCGCGCACTCTCGGGCGGCAACCAGCAGAAGGTCGTCGTCGCGCGCGAGGTGGCGCGCAACCCGGCCGTGCTGATCGCGGCGCAGCCGACGCGCGGTCTCGACGTCGGGGCGATCGAGTACGTGCACCGGCGACTCGTCGCCGAGCGCGACGCGGGCCACGCGATCCTGCTCGTCTCGCTCGAGCTCGACGAGGTGCTCTCGCTCGCGGACCGGATCCTCGTCATGTACGAGGGACGCATCGTCGGCGAGCACGCGGCGGGCGCCGGCGAGGAGGAGATCGGGCTCGAGATGCTCGGGGGACGAAAGCAGGCGGTCGCGTGAGCGAGCAGGCGGCACCGACGGGGAACGTCCCGCCGGAGCAGGAGCCCTCGACGGACTTCGTCGTCCGTCTCGGCATCGCGCAGCGCGCAGGCGGCCTGATCGTCCCGATCATGACGGCGGTCCTCGCGTTCCTCGCGGGCGGGATCGTCGTGGCCGCCACCGGCCACAACCCGTGGACCGCGTACAAGGGCATCTGGGCCGGCGCCGGCTTCAACTGGCTCTTCCACATCCCGTGGGACACGAACACGATCCACCTCGACGCCTTCAACCTGAGCCAGACGCTGCTGACGACGACGACCCTGATCCTGACCGGTCTCGCCGTCGCCTTCCCGTTTCGCTGCGGCCTCTTCAACATCGGCGGCCAGGGCCAGTACCTCGTCGGGCTGATCGTCGCGAACTGGGTCGGCGTCTCGTTCGCGAGCTGGCCGACGGCGCCCCACGTGCTGCTCGGGATCGGCGCCGCCGCGCTCGCCGGCGCCGTGTGGGCGGGCATCGCCGGCTTCCTCAAGGCGACGACGGGCGCGCACGAGGTGATCTCGACGATCATGCTCAACTGGATCGCGATCTGGGGCGGGCAATACCTCTTCGGGCAGGGGGGTCCGCTGCAGAACACCGTGAACCCGGCCGCGCCCGAGTCGGGGACGGTCGTGCCGAGCGCGCACATCCCCGTCTTCTGGGGCAGCCCCGTCCTGCAGGGGCTCGACTACGGCTTCTTCGTCGCGATCGCCGCGCTCGTCGTCTTCTGGCTCGTCCTGAACCGCACGACGCTCGGCTACGAGGTGCGCGCGGTCGGCTTCAACCCCGAGGCGGCCGCGTACGGGGGCATCGACGTGCGGCGGAAGTACATCCAGGCGATGGCGATCTCGGGCGCGTTCGCCGGGCTCGCCGGGGCGCTCGACATGCTCGGCTATCTCTTCCAGTTCGGCGTCCTCGACGTGCAGGCCTCGCAGATCGGCTTCCTCGGCATCGCCGTCGCGCTGCTCGGACGCAACACGGCGATCGGCACGGGCATCGCCGCCTTCCTGTTCGGAGGGCTTCTGTACGGGACGACCCGCGGCCTCAATCCGAACGTCTTCGATCCGAGCCTCGCCGGCAACCTGACGTCGATGATCCAGGGGCTGATCGTGCTCTTCGTCGGCGCCGACATCTTCATCCTCTACATCTGGAACGCGCGGCGAAAGCTCGGCCTGCGGCGGAGGGCCCAGGCGGCGGCGACGTGACGAATCACGCGCAGCCCTACGGCGCCCCGGCCTGGGCGCTCCACCCGAAGTCGATCGCGCTCGTCGGGAGCGTCCTCGGCCTCGCCGCGTTCTGGAGCGCGATCCCGCCGTTCACCGCCCGGTCGCCGCTCGTCCCGATCGTGATCGGCGTGCTCGCGATCGCCGCCGGGCTGTGGGCGGTGACGCGCGGGACGCGGCGTCTCGGCTTCGGGGCGATCGCGGCCGGCGTGCTCGGCCTCGGCCTCGGCCTTCTCGCCACGCGCTCGAGCTCGGCGAACCTCCAGGTCGTCTTCCGCGCCGACCTCGTCGCGCAGGTCCTCGTCTTCGCGACGCCGCTCACCTTCGGAGCGATCGGCGGGATGGTGTCGGAGCGGAGCGGCGTCGTGAACGTCGGTCTCGAGGGGATGATGCTGATGGGCGCCTTCTGGGGCGTCTACGGCGCCGACAAGGGCGGAAGCTGGGTGGTCGGGATTCTGACCGCGCTCTTCGCGGGCGGGCTCTTCGGGCTGCTGCACGCCTACTGGTCGGTCCACCTGCGCGCGAACCAGATCATCAGCGGGATGGCGATCAACTTCCTCGCGCTCGGCGTGACCGGGTACTTCTTCGAGCAGCTGTACGGGAACCAGAACATCCCGGCGGGCGTGTCGTCGATCCCGAACGTGAAGATCCCCGGCATCGACCACATGGCGTTCATCGGTCCGGCGATCGGCGACCTGAACCTGCTCATCTGGGTCGGGATCGTCTTCGTCCCGCTCTCCTACGTCGTCCTCTTCAAGACGCCGGTCGGGCTGCGCGTGCGCGCCTGCGGCGAGCATCCGCGCGCAGCAGACACGGTCGGCATCAACGTGTACGCGGTTCGCTACGCCGCCGTCGTCGTCTCGGGGATGCTCGCCGCGCTCGGCGGGGCGTTCCTCTCGATCGGGTTTCTCGGGGGCAGCTTCACCGAGAACATGACCGAGGGCCGCGGCTTCATCGCGCTCGCGGCGATGATCTTCGGCAACTGGAGGCCGTTCGGCGCCTGGGGCGCGGCGCTTCTCTTCGGCTTCTCGACGGCGATCGCCTACCGGCTGCCGGTGTACTCGAGCTCCGCGGCGACGCTCTTCCAGGCGCTGCCGTACGTGCTCACCCTGATCGCGGTCGCGGGCGTGATCGGCCGGTCGGTCCCGCCCGCTGCCGACGGACAGCCGTATGTCAAGCAATAGTCGCACCGTGAGGAGCGCACGTCCGAACCACCGCGCCTCGGTCGCTCTCATCGCGGCGATCGCGGGGGTGCTCGTCGTCCCCGCCGCCATCCTTCTCTCGCGCCAGACGGGCAGGATCCACCTCATCGACGCCGTCTGGGGGATCCCGATCGGGATGGCCCTGAGCGTCGGGGCGCTCCTCCTCGCCCGGGGCGCGCGCGGCCGCATCCGGAGGACGCTCGAGCGCGCAGGCGGCAGCGGGCGGCTGCGTGCGACGAAGTGGCTCGCGGTCGCCGGGATCTCGATCGCCCTGTCGGCGTCGATCGCCGTCGGGGTGTACGAGATCCTCGTCCGCCTCGAGCGCTAGGCGCCGATCGCGACCATCCGCTCGATCGCGAGGCGGGCGCGGCCCGCGGTCTCCTCGTCGACCGTGACGCGGTGCTGCATGTCGCGCAGCGCGTCGCGCACCTTCTCGAGCGTCGTCACCTTCATGTACCGGCAGACGGCGTCGTCGCGCACCGGCTCGAAGCGCTTCCCCGGGGCCTCCTTCTCGAGCCGGTGGAGGATCCCCGTCTCCGTCGCGACCATGAACCGCGTCGTCGGCGAGCGCTTCGCGTAGTCGACCATCTTCTCCGTCGACAGGATCCGCGTCCGCTCGCCCGCGAACGCCATCGCCTGGCTCGCGCAGCCGCACTCGGGATGGACGAGCAGCTCGGCGTCCGGCGCCTCGCGCTCCCACCGCTCGATGTCGGCGGGGCGGATGCCGGCGTGCACGTGGCACTCGCCGAGCCAGATCGTGAGCCTGCGGCCGGTGACGCGCTCGAGCCAGAGGCCGAGATACATGTCCGGCAGGAAGAGGATCTCCTTCTCGGCCGGGATCGCCTCGATCACCTGCTGGGCGTTCCCCGACGTGCAGCAGTAGTCGCTCTGCGCCTTCACCTCGGCGGTCGTGTTCACGTACGAGACGACGACCGCTCCCGGATGCTGCGCCTTCCAGTCGCGCAGCTGCCGCGCGTCGATCGACGCGGCGAGCGAGCAGCCCGCGCCGAGATCGGGCAGGAGCACCGTCTTGTCCGGGGAGAGGATGGCCGCCGTCTCGGCCATGAAGTGGACGCCGCAGAAGACGATCACGCCGGCGCCGGTCGCGGCCGCCTGCCGCGACAGGCCGAGCGAGTCGCCGACGTAATCGGCGACGTCCTGCACCTCCGGCCGCTGGTAGTTGTGGGCGAGGATGATCGCGTCGCGCTCGGCTGCGAGCGCGCGCACCTCGTCGTGCAGTGTCGTCGTGACGGTCATTCGACCTCCAGTGAGACGCGCAGCGAGCGCGCCGAATGGGTGAGCGCGCCGACGGAGATGAAGTCGACGCCGGTCTCGGCGTACGCACGGACGTTCGTGAGCGAGATCCCGCCGGACGCCTCGAGGTCGGCGCGGCCCGCGACGAGGTCGACGGCCGCAGAGATGTCCGTGGGGGACATGTTGTCGAGCAGGATCCGCTCGACGCCGGCCCCGAGCGCCTCGCCGACCTCGCCGAGCGTCTCCGCCTCGACCTCGAC
>JAGWRZ010000124.1 GCA_028876365.1 Acidobacteriota bacterium
GACATCACGCGCCTCGTCGAGTTCCACAAGGAGAAGCGCGCGTCCGTGACGATCGGGCTGAAGGCCGTCGAGAACCCGCTCGAGTTCGGCATCGTCGTCACGGACGACGAGGGCCGCGTCGAGCGCTTCCTCGAGAAGCCGTCGTGGGGCCAGGTCTTCTCGGACACGATCAACACCGGCATCTACGTCGTCGAGCCGGAGGTCCTGAAGCACGTCCCGACCGACCGGCCGTACGACTTCTCGAAGGAGCTGTTCCCGCTCCTGCTCGAGATGGGGCGGCCGATCTACGGCCACGTCATGGACGGCTACTGGCAGGACATCGGCAACCTCGACCAGTACCGGCAGGCGAACTTCGACGCGCTCGACGAGAAGGTGCGCCTCGAGCTGTCCGGCATCCGGCTGCGCGGCAACATCTGGCTCGGCGACGGCGTCGACGTGCACGACCTCGACGCGATCGAGGGGCCCGCGTTCCTCGGCAACTACTGCCGCGTCGCGCCCGAGGCGACCGTCGGACCGTACTCGGTGCTGTCGACGAGCGTGACGCTGCGCGAGCGCGCACGGACGACCCGGTCGATCATCGACGCCTCGACGTACATCGGGCGCAGCGCGCTCGTCGAGGGAGCGATCGTCGGACGGTCGTGCGACTTGCGCGCGCATGTGCGCGTCCACGAGGGAGTCGCCGTCGGCGACGAGGTGACGATCGGCGCCGAGAGCGTGATCATGCCGGGCGTCCGGATCTATCCGTACAAGGAAGTCGAGACCGGTGCGCACCTGTTCGAGAGCCTCATCTGGGAGTCGCGCGGCACGGCGCGCATCTTCGGCAAGGACGGAGTCTCCGGTCTCGTCAACGTCGATCTGACGCCGGACGTCGCCGTCCGGCTGGCATCCGCGCTCGGGACGGCGCTGAAGCGCGGCGCCCGCGTGGTCGCGTCGCGGGAGGGAACGCCTGCGTGCCGGATGATCAAGCGCGCCATGATCTCGGGCCTCACCTCGACGGGCGTCGCCGTCGCCGACCTGCGCGTCATCCCGGCCGCGGTCGCGCGGCATCTCCTCAAGTCGGAGGGCTACGACGCGGGCGTCCACGTCGGGGTCAGCCCGAACGATCCCGAGGCGGTGCGCATCCAGTTCTTCGAGCGGCCCGGGATCGAGATGAGCTCGGCCATGCAGAAGGAGGTCGAGAAGCACTTCACCCGCGGCGAGATTCGCCGTGTCGCCGCCGGCGACGTCGGGCGCATCACGTATCCCGCGCGCGCGCGAGAGACATATGCGAGCGACCTCCTGTCCACCCTGAACGCCGAGGCGATCCGGTCGCGCGGCTTTCGCATCGTGGTCGACTACGGCTTCTCCGCCACCTCGTACGTGCTGCCGCTCGTGCTCGACCCGCTGGGGATCGAGACGGTCTCGGCGCACGCGTTCTCGAGCGAAGGGGACGGCGGCGGCGACGCGAGCGGCGACCCGGTCGCCGCATCGATCGCGCAGGCGAAGCGGCTCGTGACCGCGATCGGCGCCGACCTCGGCGCCGTCTTCGATCGGTCGGGGGAGCGGCTCCACCTCGTCGACGAGCAGGCCCGCGAGATCCCGGCCGACCAGGCGCTTCTTCTCTTCCTGCGCCTCATCGGGTCGAACGGCCGCACGGGACGGCTCGCCTTCCCGGTGACGGTGACGAGTCAGGTCGACCGGCTCGTGGAGGGCTCGGGGCTCGAGATCGTGCGCACGGGCGCCTCGCTGCAGGAGCTGACGCGCGTCGCGGCCGACGAGAGCGTCGTCTTCGGCGGTGCGGTCGGGGGCGGCTACGTCTTCCCCGACTTCCTGCCCGGCTACGACGCCGTCGCGAGCCTCGCGAACCTGCTCCAGCTGCTCGCGCCGGTGCACCGGCCGATCTCCGAGCTCGTCGCCGAGCTGCCGCGGCCGACGCTCGTGCACCGGCAGGTGCCGCTCGCCTGGTCGCTCAAGGGCCTCGTCATGCGCGTCCTGAACGAGCGATTGTCGGGCCGGCACCTCGACCTCACCGACGGCATCAAGGTCTTCGACGACCGCGGGTGGGCGCAGGCGCTGCCCGACCCGGACGAGCCCGTCCTCCACCTGTACGCAGAGGGCGCCACCGCCGAGAGCTCCCAAGACCTCGTCGACGAGCTGCGCGCGATGGTGGACGAGATCGCGCAGGGAGAGCCCGCCTCGGCGCGAACGTAAGGGTCGACCGGTACCAGGTACCGGTCTCCCGGCCTCGATCGTCGGGTACCAGGTACCGGCGTACGCTAAAGTCTCAAGCTCAGCTTGACCCTCCGAGCGAAAGGCTCCCGTGGAACTCCTGCCCGACCTCGCCACGCTGACGGACGCCGACCTCAAGCAGCTCATCAAGGACCTCCAGGAGGAGGAGCGCGAGATCTCCTATCAGCGCCGACTGCTGCACGGGAAGATCGACATCCTCCGCGCCGAGTACCAGGCGCGTCTGAAGGCCGCCGGCCCGGAGACGATCCTCAGCCAGGTCGACGTCGAGTCGCTGACCGAGATCCTCGCCGGCAAGGCCGCGCCCCCGGCCGCCTGAGCGGCCCCCCGACATGAGCCACATCTACTGCCCGGAATGCGGCTTCCAGAACCAGGAGGCGGCGAACTACTGCGCGAAGTGCGGCGCGCTGCTCCACGCCCCCGAGGCGGCCGAGCAGACCCAGACGTTCAGCCCCGAGGAGGCCGGGGAGCTCGACCGGCTCGAGGACCTCGGCGTCGAGGGGCCGGCGCTCGTCGTCCGCTCCGGCGGCGGGAGAGCGGGGGAGACGTTCGTCCCGCAGGGCGAGCGCACGACCATCGGCCGCTCGCCCGACTGCCCGGTCTTCCTCGACGACGTCACCGTCTCTCGCCGCCACGCCGTCCTCGTCGAGCGCGACGGGCGCTGGTTCGTCGAGGATCAGGGCAGCCTGAACGGGACCTTCGTCAACCGCAGCCGTGTCGAGTCGGCCGAGCTCTCGGACGGGGACGAGATCCAGATCGGCAAGTACCGCCTGACCTTCCTCGCGCGCTGATGGCGGTCGTCGCGCGCAGGCAACGGTTGACGATCGGCGCCGTCTGCGAGGCGTTGAAGTCGGAGTTCCCGGACGTCTCCATCTCGAAGATCCGCTATCTCGAGGGGGAGGGCCTCCTGACGCCGAAACGCACCGAAGGCGGCTACCGGCTCTTCTCCGACGAGGACCTCGAGCGGCTTCGCACGATCCTCCGCCTGCAGCGGGACGAGTTCTTGCCGCTGCGCGTCATCCGCGAGGAGCTCGCGGCCGGTGCGGCCAAGGCGCGGCGCCGCCGCGCGACGGCCGCGCTCGGCGACCACGCCGACGACGATCTCCACCTCGACGAGCTGTGCGAGCGGGCGGGCGTCGAGCGCGCGCGCATCCGCGAGCTGGAGCAGTTCGGCCTGGTCGAGGCTCCGTACACGGAGCTCGACGTCGAGATCGCCGAGGTGTGCGAGCGGCTCGCACGGTACGGGATCGCGCCGCGGCACCTGCGGGCGTTCCGCACCGCAGCCGACCGAGAGGCGGGACTGCTCGAGGCGCTCGTGCTCCCGGCGCTCCGCTCGCGCAACCCCGAGCGGCGCCGCGCGGGCCTCGACGACCTGCGCGCGTTGACCGAGGCGGCCCAGGAGCTGTCGCAGCTCCTTCTCGGACGCACGGTCCGGAGGCTCGCGGGATGACGACGGCGATCGACCTGAAGTCGAGGATCCGCGAGGTCCCCGACTTCCCCGAGCCCGGCGTCGGCTTCAAGGACATCGCGCCGCTCCTCGGCGACCCGGCCGCCTTGCGGCAGGCGGTCGCCGATCTCGCCGACTGGTCGGCCGAGCGCAAGCCCGATCTCGTGCTCGGCGCGGAGGCGCGCGGATTCTGGCTCGGCGCCGCGATCGCGTGCAAGGTCGGGTGCGGCTTCGTTCCCGCGCGACGGCCGGGCAAGCTCCCGCCCGAGACGGTGGCGGCGCGGTATGCGCTCGAGTACGGGGAGAACGCGCTCGAGGTGAACGCCGACGCGATCGAGCGGGGCGCACGGGTCGTCATCCACGACGACGTGCTCGCGACCGGCGGGACGGTGGAAGCGATCGCCGGCCTCGTGGAGCAGCTCGGGGGCGACGTCGTGGGCATCAACTTCGTGATCGATCTCACGTTCCTCGGTGGGCGGGAGCGGCTGCAGCGCTACGACCTGCACGCGCTGATCAGTTACTGATCCGTCCGTTCCGCCGTTTACAAGAAGGACATGTACGACCCGCTGACGAGCCGGTACACGTTCTCGTGCCCGCACCGGGGCGAGGCGCAGGTGGCGCTCTCGGACTTCCGCACGCTCGAGCGCCTCGACGGCGCCGCGCATCCCGCCGTCTACCGCGTCCGCTTCGCGTGCTCCTGCGGCGGCGAGCACGACGGGCTCGTCGGTCACGACGATCTGGACTGGGCGCCTCTCGGGCTCGAGGGCGGCGTCTTCCTCAACCTGATGACCTCGCGGGTCGAGCCGGTCGCGGACGAGCTCGGCGGCCTGGCGGCGCTGCGCATCCGGGCGGGGGAGTGGCCGTGGAGCTTCTTCTGTTACCCGGAGGAGCGGCCGCGCCCCGTCTTCCCGTCCGCCTTCTTCCTCCTCGCGCCGGGCGAGGGACGGCTCGGGGTGGCCGTCCACTGCCCCGCCTGCGAGCGCACCTCGGTGAATCTCGTCACGCCCGAGCACGTCGACGTGCCGTTCCACAACGACCGGGAGATCGGGGTCGTCGAGCACGTCTTCTCCGGAGACGTCCAGGCGGCCGTGGAGGAGTTCCGCGCGGAGCTCTCGTCGTCGGCGTTCGACGCCAGGCGCCTCGACCTGTCGTAACCGCATCGGCCCGGTCCGCGTTTCTCCAGCAAACCGTGGAACGGGGTGATCGGATGCAACGGTACGGACTGTACGACGCGACGCGCGGCCTGACGACACTCGCCGCCGTCGGCGCCGCGGGCGTGCTGCTCTGGGTCGCGACCCTGGTCGGGCAGGGCTCCGACGGGCGCTTCTGGGCGGAGATGGGGATCGTCGCCGGCGCGGGGCTCGTCGTGGCCCTCTCGCAGGTGATCGGCGGCTGGACGAAGGGGCTCACCCTGCGCATGTCGCCGAGCACGCTCCTGCTCGTGCTCCTGCCCGTCCTCGTCGTCGTCGGGTGGATCCTGATGGCGAGCCAGCCGGCCCACGGCTGGCACGCGGGGACATTCGTCCGGTGGACGGGCGATCTCGGGCTGACCGGGCTCCTGCACGATGTCGCGCTCTGGCACGGCGTGCTCGCGTTCGGATCCGGCCTCGTGCTCGGGCTCTCGTTCGACACCGTCCCGGCGATGGCCCCGGCGGTGGCGCCGGACGCCACCGCGCGCACGAGGCCGGTGCCGGTGCGCTCGCCGGCCGCGAACGAGCCCGTCACGGCCGAGCGGCGGGAGGTCGGGCCCCGCGCGCCCGTGTCCTCCGGCGACGGCGCGCCCACTCGGACAGGATGAGCGTCGGGAGGGGTCGCCGCCTCGGTGCGGCGACCCAATCCCTTCCGTCAGGGATCGCGGCCGGCGGCTCCGAGCGCCGATAGAAACGACGGATGGAGCTCGCAGGAGGCATGTCGCAGCGCGAGGCGGGGCTCGGCCGTCTCGCCACTCATCTCGCCGGGCTGGACCCGGACACGGTGTGCGCCCGGAAGCGGCTCGAGCACCGGATCGGGCCGGATCTCGCGACGCTCCTCGTCGCGGCGCTCAGCAGGAGCGTCTCCGTCCCTTTGGCCCGACCGCTCGCCGCCGTGGCATAGACGGCGAGAAGAGTTTCCGGTTCCTCTCAGGCGCCGGCGCCGCGGGTCGTCACGAAGAGCCAGATGCCGGCGAAGGAGACCATCGCGACGACGATCGCGAAGGCCCCTGAGGTGCCGATGGCGACGAGGCCGAAATAGATGAAGGCGCCGAGCGCGACGGCCCAGATGAGAGCGATGACGCCCGGGGCGATGCTCGGCGGATGGAAGTGACCCACGACGGCGGATCCTAGAGAAACGGGACCAAAAAGATTCGCCGAGCCGGTCGCGGTTTCGTCCACGGAACCGCTCGACTTTCCGCCTCGGCCCTTGCGGGCTTCCTCGTACGGCCTATCGGCTCCGCTTCGTCCTACTCCCGCGCCGCGCTCGGCGCACTTGCCAATCTAGGGGGCGGGCAAGGGGCGTGCAAGAGCGCGTCGGTCCAAAAGATTCGCATTTTGCGAATTTTGAATAATCAACATTTCCACAGCGGACTGTGCAGTCTGTGGAAAAGGGGCGGGAGCCCGGCGCGCTGCGACTCGACATAACGTCCCTTTTCGTGCACGGCGGGAGGGCGCCCGGACGGGCGATACGCCGGGCGGGCCCGCACGCCGATGAGAGCGGCATGGTCGGCCGCACGACCTCCAGGGACGCTCGTTCGTCCGCGATCTTCCTGTCGCAGGTCTCGCGCACGCGGATGCCGCTGCCCGGGATCGTCGTCGTCGCGCTGCTCGTCGCCGGCGCGATCGTCCTGCGCGTCGTCTGATCGCGGGCGCCTCGGGGGCGCGCCGCACGGGCGGCCGCCGAAGAGCCGCGCGGCGAAGCCTTGATTTGGGCATGCCCGGCGTGTTTTGGTCCCCCTGCGTCGCGGAACGGTTCAACGGCCAGGCAAACGATCGGGGGGAACGTTGACGGTCGAGATCGAAGTGATCCTCAGGAGCGAGGAGTTGCTCGCGCTCCTCGAGACGGCCGAGTCGAACGGGCAGGTGCGCCAGTCGGAGCTGCAGGACGTGCTCGAGCCGCTCGAGCTCGACCCGCTCGAGGTGGACGCCGTCTACATCGAGCTCGACCGGCGCGGCATCGAGCTCGTCGACGAGCGCAAGGAGGAGCAGCCTCCCCCCGCGCCGCCGGCGCCGGCCGAGACGACGACGGACGCGCTCCAGCTCTTCCTCCGCGAGGCCGGCAAGCACGCGCTCCTCACCGCCGCCCAGGAGGTCGAGCTCGCGAAGAAGATCGAGCGCGGCGACATGGGCGCGAAGACGCGGATGATCCAGTCGAACCTGCGGCTCGTCGTGTCGATCGCGAAGAACTATCGCAACCAGGGGCTCCCCTTCCTCGACCTCATCCAGGAGGGGACGCTCGGGCTCATCCGCGCGGTCGAGAAGTTCGACTGGCGGCGCGGCTACAAGTTCTCGACGTACGCGACCTGGTGGATCCGGCAGGCGGTTGCGCGCGCGCTCGCCGACAAGGCGCGGACGATCCGGATGCCGGTGCACATCGTCGAGCGGATGCAGAAGATGAACCGCGCCGAGCGGACGCTGTGGATGGAGCTCGGCCGGGAGCCGACGCTCGAGGAGATCGCGGACGAGGCGTCGCTGCCCGTCGAGCAGGCGCGCGAGGTGCGCGCCGCGGCGCGCGCGTCCACCTCGCTCGACCAGCCGGTCGGCGAGCAGGAGGACGCGGTGTTCGGCGACTTCGTCGCGGGCGACGACCCGCTCCCCGAGGATCACGTCGAGGTCTCGCTGCGCAGCCAGGCGCTGATGCTCGCGCTCGGCTCGCTCCCCGACCGCGAGCGGCAGGTGCTCGTGCTGCGCTACGGCCTCGTCGACGAGGAGCCGAGGACGCTCGAGGAGATCGGCAAGCGCCTCGGTCTCACGCGCGAGCGCGTGCGCCAGATCGAGCTCGAGTCGCTGCGCCGCCTCGCCAACCTGCGCGAGATGCAGCTCGTCGCCTCGAGCCAGTAGGGTTCGCTTCGTGATCACGGACGAGGCCGGCCTGCGAGCCGTCATCGGCGAGCCCACGCCTCTCGTCGCCGGCAAGATCGCGGCGCGCCTGAACCACCTCACGCGACAGTTCGTCGAGCGCTCGCCCTTCGTCTGCGTGGCGACCGCACGGCCGGACGGCGGGCTCGACATCTCGCCGCGGGGCGATCCCTCCGGCTTCGTGCGCGTCCTCGACGAGCGCACGCTCCTCCTCCCCGAGCGGCCCGGCAACAAGCTCGCGGACACGCTCACGAACCTCCTCGCCGATTCGCGGATCGCGCTTCTCTTCCTCGTGCCCGGCGTCGGCGACACGTTCCGCGTGAACGGCACCGCAGTCGTCGTCGACGATCCGGAGCTGCTCGCGCCGTGCGCCGTCGACGGCCGCGTGCCGCAGCTCGGCATCCGCGTCACCGTCGAGGAGGCGTACACACAGTGCCCGAAGGCGCTCATGCGCTCCGACCTCTGGAATCCGGAGCGGCACGTCGACAGGTCGGAGCTGCCGCGCCCCGGAGAGATCCTGAAGGCGGTCAGCGACCCGGAGCTCGACGTCGAGGAATACGAGCGCGCGCGAGCCGAGCGCTACGCGCGCCGCGAGGGTCTCTACTAGGAGCTCAGGTAGAGCTCGAGATCGGGCGCGCTGTTGCGCAGCTCGCGCAGGGCGCGCGACTCGAGCTGGCGGACGCGCTCGCGCGTGACGCCGAGCTCGGTCCCGATGTCCTCGAGCGTGCGCGGGCCCTCGCCGTCGAGCCCGAACCGGAGAACGAGGACGCGCTGCATCCGCGGCGCGAGGAGCGCGATCGCGCGGGAGAGCTCGCCGTGGCGATGCTCGATCGCCGTGCGCTCGTCGGGCTGCGCGGACGACTCGTCCTCGATGAGGTCGGCGAAGAAGCTCTCGCCGTCGCCGACGGGCGAGTCGAGCGAGACGGGGTCGTCGACGAGGCCGAGGAGGTCGACGACCTTCTCCTCGGGCTCCCCCGTCTCCTTCGCGAGCTCGGCGGGCGTCGGCTCGCGGCTGAGCTTCTGCGCGAGCTGGCGCCTGGCACGCAGGAGCCGGCGGACGCGCTCTGCGACGTGCGTCGGGAGGCGGATCGTCCGTCCCTGGTCGGCGAGCGCGCGGCTCACCGCCTGCTTGATCCACCACGTCGCATATGTCGAGAGCTTGTAGCCGAGGCGGTAGTCGAACTTCTCCACCGCGCGGATGAGGCCGAGGTTGCCCTCCTGGATGAGATCGAGGAGCGGGACGCCTGCGCGCGTGTAGCTGCGGGTGATCGACATGACGAGGCGGAGGTTCGCCTCGATCAGGCGCTTCTTCGCGAGCTCGTCGCCCGCGTCCTTGCGCCGGGCGAGCTCGCGCTCCTCCTCGCGCGTCAGCAGCCGCCCGTCGCCGATCGACCGGATGTACAGCTTCAGCGGGTCGTCGAGCTCGGTCGAAGGCTCGTCGACCTGCTCGACCTCTCCCTCCGCAGCGAGGAGTGGCTCCACCGGGCTGGTATCGGCTCTGGCTCAAGGAGGCTTGAGGCCTGAACCGCCGAAGACTCAGCTACGGTGGGAGGGCAGCCGAGCTGCGAAAGACCGGTGCCCGGCACCGGATGACGTGAATGTGCGGAATCGCCGGATACAGCCTCTCGTCCCGTAGCAGCGTCGACCGGACGCTCGCGGCTCAGGCGCTGCTCGCCGGGATCGCCGAGCGCGGGGCCGACGCGGTCGGATACGCCCACCGCGGCCCGGGAAGCCCGTATCCCGTCGTGACGAAGCAGAGGACGCCCGCGAGCCAGCTACTCGAGCGGATCGAGATCCCGGCGAGCGCATCCGAGGTCCTCGTCCACGTGCGCGACTACACGAAGGGGCATCCCTCGATCGCGGCCAACAACCACCCGGTCCGGCACGGGCCCGTGGTCGGGATCCACAACGGGATCATCGTCAACGACGACGAGCTTCTCGCGGAGTTCCACTGCGCCCGCGCCGAGCCGCGGATGACGGTCGACTCCGAGGCGATCTTCGCGCTCGCCGCCCACTCGCGGAACGAGCCCGCCGCCCTCGAGGCGCTCCTCGGGTCGATGGCGACCGCGTGGCTCGACGAGCGCGAGCCGGGAACGGTCTTCGCCGCGCGCGGCATCGGCCGCCCGCTCTGGATCGGCTCCGGGCGGCACGAGCTCTTCTTCGCATCGACGCGCACGGCGCTCGAGGTGGTCGAGGAGTACGGCCACGTGAAGCTGAAGAAGCGGGAGCTCGAGGACGGGACGTTCCTCGCCGTGTCGGCGGCGAAGGTCGTGCGCAACGAGCGCTTCCGCCCCGACCCGGGCTTCGAGGAGCCGGGCAAGCCGCTCCCCTCGGTGCGCGCGCCGGGCGAGGGCGTCTCGTGTCTCGCGCGCCTCGCCGCCCTCGCCGCCGCGTAGCCCGGCCTTGACGGCCGTCGTGCTCGTCACCGGGATGTCCGGCACCCAGCCCTCCTCGATCCGCGCTTCGAAGCGGTCGTCCTCCTCTCCGCCCCCGCCGGCCGCACCTAGCGCTTCTTCTTGACGGTGCCGTCGGGCGCGACGGTGACGCCGCGACCCTCGAGCTGCTCGCGGACGA
Organism: Acidobacteriota bacterium; assembly: GCA_028876365.1. GTDB lineage: Bacteria > Actinomycetota > Thermoleophilia > Gaiellales > Gaiellaceae > Palsa-739. Next base: position 10,300 of record JAGWRZ010000124.1, read on the forward strand.
GGAACTGGAACGTCGACCACGCGCCGCGGCGCGCATCGAGCAGGCGATACACCTGCCACTCCGTCATGAGCGACGCGTCCGCCTTGCGCGCCTCCGCCCAGTCCGCGAACTTCGGCAGCCGCCCGAGCCTGCGCGCCATCGCCGCGCCCTGCTCGACCGCGCGCTCGAGCCGCTCCTCCCCCACCGGGACGTCGAAGCCCGCCTCGCGCAGCGCCGTCGTCAGCGATCCGAACGTGTGCCAGTAGAGCGACTTCGAGGGAAGCTTCCCCTTGTGCTCGTCGATGTCCCGCGCCGTCGGCGGCCGTCCGAGCTCCTTCCCGAGCTCGCGCAGGAGGCCGAGCAGCTCGTCCCGCGTGGCGAAGCGGCGCGGGACGAGGCCGGCTGCCCGCTTCGCGTTGTTCCAGGAGCCGAAGTGCTCGATCACCGTCTGCGGGTGGACGGTCGTCTCCGGGTCGGCTGCGAACTCGCGCATCGTCGGCGAGCGGCCCAGCCGCTCGGCGCAGGCCTGCAGCTCGCCGACGATCTGGCCGTCGGTGTAGCGCTTCCGGATTCCCGCCTGGAACTCCGCGAGCTTGCGCGGGTCGATCTGGGCCACCGCGCGGAAGCGAGGACGCTTCTGGGGCATGACAAGTATGGTAGATCAGGTTGGAACATCCGCAAGTGAATCCGCGCACGGCTATGTTCCGGCGGATGCACGTGCCGCTCGCCGTCGAGGTGGCCGCCGCCCGCGGGGTCGCGGGCCTCTCGCGGCTCGTCGGCGCCGGCGCCGGCATGACCGTCCCCGGGAGGCTCCTGTCGATCGTCGACCCCGGCGCGGTCGACCGCCTCGCCGCCCGGCTCCCCGGCGGGACCGTCACGATCTCCGCGACGAACGGGAAGACGACGACGACGGCGATGGCCGCCGAGATCCTCCGCCCTCGCCTCCGCCTCGCGCACAACCGGTCGGGGGCGAACCTGCTGTCGGGCATCGCCTCCACCCTGCTCACGGCGGGCGACGCGGAGCTCGGGCTCCTCGAGGTGGACGAGGCGGCGCTCCCGGAGGTGATGCGCCGGGTGCGCCCGCACGCCGTCCTCCTCGGCAACCTCTTCCGCGACCAGCTCGACCGTTACGGCGAGCTCGAGCTCGTCGCCGAGCGCTGGCGCACCGCCGTCGATGCGCTGCCACGGGAGACGACGGTGATTGTGAATGCGGACGACCCGCTCGTCGGGGGGCTGCGGGCCGGGATCCGCTTCGGCATCGACGACGCCGCCGTCGCGCGCCCCTCGCTCCAGCACGCCGCCGACTCGAAGTACTGCGAGCTCTGCGGCGCGCCGTACGTGTACGCGGCCGCCTACGTCGGCCACCTCGGGGACTACCGCTGCCCGAACGGGCATCGCGCGCGGCCGCCGCTCGAGGTCGCGGCGCGGGCGATCGAGCTGCGCGGGCTCGACTCGGCCGCGTTCGACCTGCACCTGCCGGGCGCGACCCGGCGCGTCGAGCTCGCGGTGCCCGGCCTGTACAACGTCTACAACGCGGTCGGCGCAGCCGCGCTCGCGCACGTGCTCGGATCGAGCCCGGACGAGATCGCGGAGGGGCTCGGCCGGTTCCGCGCCGCCTTCGGACGCTTCGAGCGCATCGCCGCCGGCGACAAGACCCTGCTGCTGCTCCTGATCAAGAACCCCGCCGGCGCGAACGAGGTGGTGCGGACGCTCGTCGACGGCGGCGCGCCGCGGGTCGCCGTCGTCGCGCTGAACGACGGCATCGCGGACGGACGAGACGTGTCGTGGATCTGGGACGTCGACTTCGAGCCGCTGCTCGCCGGCCTCGACACGCTCGTCGCGACCGGCGACCGCGCAGCCGAGCTCGCCCTGCGCTTCAAGTACGGGGGGCTGGACGAACGGGCGATCGAGGTGGAGCCGTCGCTCGAGGCGGCGCTCGACCGGGGCCTCGACCTCACCCCCGCGCACGGCGAGCTCGTCCTCCTCCCCACCTACACGGCGATGCTCAGGCTCCAGCGCATCATCGCCGCGCGCGGGCTCGCACGCCCGTACTGGGAGCGCGCGGCATGAGGATCCGCGTCGGGCACCTGTA
>JAGWRZ010000015.1 GCA_028876365.1 Acidobacteriota bacterium
CGTCGCCGGCCTCGCCGCCGAGTTGCGCGCCCGCGGCCACGAGGCGACCGTCCTCGGCCCCTCGAACCGGGCCCGCGACCTCGCCGCCGGGCGGCGCGCGCTCGCCACGGGACTCGCCGCCGAGTGCGTCGCGCTCGGCCCGGCGGTGCCCAGCTCGCGGCGAAGCCGCATGGGCGTCCCGGTCGGCGTCCGCGCGAATCTCGCGGTCGCGCTCGCCGGCGGCCGCTTCGACGTCGTCCACGGCTTCGAGCCCGGGCTGCCGAGCCTCTCCTACCTCGCGCTCCGCCATGCGGACGCGCTGACGGCGGCGACGTTCTTCGCGCCCGAGCGGCTGTCGTACCCGCCCGGCAAGGCGCAGCGGGAGCGGCTCCTCGGCCGGCTCGACGCGCTTCTCGCGACGAGCGAGGAGACGGCGGCCGCAGCCCGGCTCCGCTTCCCGGGGAGCTACGAGGTCGTGCCGCTCGGCGTCGACCTCGAAAGGCACCCGCCCGGGAGGAAGGAGAAGACGATCGTCGTCGAGTGGCGCCAGCTCGAGCGGCCGCTCCTCCGCGGGATCGCGAGCGAGCTCGCCGCGCTCGACGACTGGGAGCTCGTGCTCCTGCGCACCCGGCCGCTCTCCGGCAGGCCGCCGCTGCCGCGCGCGCTCCGCGGCCGGCTCCGCGTGCGCACGGGCTTCGACGGAACGAGCCGCGCCGAGGTGTTCCGCAGCGCGGCCGTGTTCGTCCCGGCGCTCGACGGCGTCCCGCGGGTCACGCTGGAGGCCCGGGCGGCAGGCGTCGCGATCGCCGACCCGCCGAGCCGCGAGCTCCAGCCCGAGCTCGCGGCCGCCGCGGCCGCGCGGCTGATCGAGGACGACGCCTTCCGGGCGAGGGAGAGCGAGGCCGGGATCGCCACGGCCGCGGGCCAGTCGTTCGCCGCGCTCGCCGACCGCGTCGAGGAGGTATACGGGCGGCTCGCGAAGCGCCGCCGTCCGCACGCCCCGCCTCCGGCCGAGGATCGCGACTACATCGTCGCCGATCTCCACCTCCATACGAGTTGGTCGCACGACTGCTCGATCGAGGTGGACGAGCTGCTCGATCACGCCGAGGAGCAGGGCCTCGGCGCGATCGCGGTCACCGACCACAACGTCTTCGGCGGCGCGCTCGAGGCGGTCGAGCGCGCGCGTGGGCGGAAGATCGTCGTCATCCCCGGCGAGGAGGTGAAGACCGACGGGCAGGGCGAGGTGATCGGGCTCTTCCTGCGCGAGGAGATCCCGCGGGGGATGTCCTTCGCCGACACGGTCGCCGCCATCCGGGCGCAGGGCGGTCTCGTGTACGTCCCGCACCCGTTCGACCGCATGCACGCGATCCCGGACGCGGCGAGCCTGCACCGCCATCTCGCCGAGATCGACGTGCTCGAGGTCTACAACGCGCGGCTCCTGTTCGAGGCGTACAACGACGAGGCGCTCCGCTTCGCCCGCAAGTACAACCTGACGAGCGGTGCAGGCTCGGATGCCCACGTGCTCCCCGGCGTCGGGACCGGCGCCGTGCGCATGCGCCGCTTCACCGGGCCGGAGGACTTTCTCGTCTCGCTGCGAAGCGCGGAGATCCTCCGTCGCCCCAAGTCGCTCGCGTACCTCCAGGGGCTCAAGTGGGTCGCGCAAGCCAAGGAGAGAGTCCGGTGATCCCGAATCATCCGTGGGGGCTCAAGTGACCGTGGCGACCGACGAGATCTATGAGAAGTACCTGCAAAAGGCCATCACCGAGATCAACGCTCTCGGCGACGAGGTCGTGCAGGCGGGCGGCGGCGCGCGCGTGCCGGTCGTCGGCTCGGGCCACCCGCTCGCGGACGTGATGCTCCTGAAGTACGCGCCGCGCCCGTCGGAGCTGCAGGAGGGCGTCGCGTTCTTCGGGCGCTCCGGCAACGCGATCCTCAAGTCGCTCCAGCGGCTGCACGTCGACCCGATGGCGATCTACGGGACGAACTGCCTGAAGTTCGCCGACGGCCCCGAGGAGGAGTCCCGTCCCTTTCTCCTCCGCGAGCTGCACATCGTCGCGCCGAAGCTCATCGTCGTCATGGGCGAGCAGGCGCTCGCGTTCCTGAACGGGCTCGGCTTCCCCCTCGGGCAGGCGCTTCAGGCGAAGGAGGGCGAGCGACAGTCGTTCACGCCGACGATCGAGGCGCTCGTCACGCCCGACATCGACGCGTCGCTCGACGAGCAGGCGGAGAAGACGCGCTTCTGGAACGCCTTCAAGCCGCTCGGCGCGTGGTGGGAATCCCTCCCGCCGTACTGAGATTCGGCGCGGTCGCGGCGGCCGTTCTGGCGTGGTTCCTCGCCGCGCCGCATCTGCCGGGCCTGTCGCTGTGGACGGACATCGTCCTCGTCAGCTTCGTCGTCATGCCGGCGACGCTCCTGCTCGTCCCGCTCGGGCTCCCCGTGCTCCGATTCGGATGGAAGCCGGTCGCGGCCGGGGCGGGGGTGTTCGCGGTCGCCGCTCTCGGCTTCGCCGAGGCGGGCTGGGGGCTGCCGGCGAACTTCGCGAAGCTCGTCGCCGCCGTCTGCGCAGGCTGGGCGTTCCTCACCCTCTTCGAGGAGCTGTGGTGGGTCGTGCTCATGGCCTTCGTCATCCCGCTCGTCGACGCGTACTCCGTGTGGCGCGGGCCGACGCACGCGATCACGGCGCACCACTTCCACGTGTATCTCGACGTCGCGATCGCGTTCCTCGTGCCGGCCGGGCGGGCCGCGTACCTCGGCCCGCCCGACGTCTTGTTCTACGCGTTGTTCCTCGCCGCGGCCGCGCGCTGGGCCCTGCGTGTCTGGGGAACGTGGGTCGCGACGACGTTCATGTACGGGATCACGATCGTCATCGCGAACGCCGTCGACGTCGGCGGCCTCCCGGCGCTCCCGTTTCTCTCGTTCGGCTTTCTCGTCGCGAACGCGGATCTCCTCTGGACGAGGCTCAGGCCCCGCTCGGCTTCTTCGGCCCCGGCGCGCTGGAGACGGCCGACTCGCCGAACGTGAAGGGCGCCCGGAAGGATGCGATCACCGCGAAGATGATCCCGATGGCGACGGCGAACCAGCCGCCGCCCGAGTCGTAGCCGGTGATGACCATCGTGAACCCCAGGGCGACGATGGTGAAGCAGAGGAACCACGCCGGGCCCTGCACCCACAGGTGGAACTTCTTCACGGGCAAGCCGACCTGCACGTGCAGGTTCGCGTCCGAGAGGATGCTCGCCGCCGCTGATTCGATCCGGGCCGCAACCGGAGGAGCCGATTCGTTCATGCCTGCCTCCGTCTCTCCCGAGTTTTGACGGGCCGACCTTACACCGTCGTCCGACCTCCCGCCACGCGCCTCGCAGACGTGCCACCGCGAGACATGGCAGGGGTCTGGCACCGCGGATACGACGATGTCATGAGAGTGTCGACGACCGCGCAGCGAAGCGGTCGGGGATCACCCGCGTCACAGCCTCGCCACGATTGGGGCCAGACCCCTGACGTGGCTAGTTCGGACGCTGGAGGAGCGCGACGGCCTCCACGTGGGGCGTGTGCGGGAACATGTCCACCGGTGTGACGGACAGCAGCTCGTAGCCGTATTCGCCGCGGAGCGCCTTGACATCGCCGGCGAGGGTCGTCGGATTGCACGAGACGTAGACGAGACGCGGAGCGCCGAGCCGCCCCAGATGACGCAGCGCCTTGCCGGCGAGCCCCGCCCGCGGCGGGTCGACGACGACCACGTCGGGCGCCCCCGAGCGCTCGACGAGCTCGTCGACCACCTGGCCGACGTTCCCCGCGAAGAACGCGGCGTTCGCGATCCCGTTCACCTCCGCATTCTCGAGCGCGCACGCGACCGACTCCTCCGACACCTCGATCCCCCACACCGTCAGCGCGCTCCGCGCGAGCGTGAGGCCGATCGTGCCGATTCCGCAGTAGAGATCCCACACGGTCTCGCCGCCCGTCAGCCCGGCGGCGTCGGCGGCGAGCCCGTACAGCTTCTCGGCCATCGTCGTGTTCGTCTGCAGGAACGCGTTCGGCCGCACGCGGAACCGGAGGCCGCCGATCTCCTCCTCGATCCATTCCTCGCCCCACAGGAGCTTCGTCGGCAGGTTCGTCACCTCCGCCGGCGTGTCGTTCACCGACCAGTGGACGGAGCGCACCTCGGGGAAGCGCCGGACGACGTCGACGAAGTAGCCGGGCTCGAAGCGCTCGCCGGGCGCGGTGACGAGCTGGACGAGTGCCTGACCGGTGTTCCGCCCCTCACGGACGACGAGGTGGCGGAGATAGCCGCTCCCGTCCGCCTGCGAGTACGGCTCGAGGCCCTCCTCGCGCGCCCAGTCGCGCACGGCCTCCCGAACGCCGTTGCCGAGCCCGGTCGTGAGCCAGCACCGCTCGATCTCGAGCACCTCGTCCCACCGGCCGGCGCGATGGAAGCCGAGCGCGGCGCCGTCCGGCGTGCGCGTGAAGGAGTACTCGAGCTTGTTGCGGTAGTGGAAGATCTCCGGCTCGCACGGGACGATGTCTCGCAGCGGCGGCTCCGCGACGCCGCCGAGCCGCTGCAGCGCGTCGCGCACCTGCGCGTGCTTCTGCTCGAGTTGCACCGCGTAGGCGAGATCCTGGAACCGGCAGCCGCCGCATGTGGGGAAGTGCGCGCACGGTGCATCGACGTGGTTCGGCCCCGCGTGGACGACGCCGGTCGCCAATGCCTCCGCGTGGCTCCGCTTCACCTTCGTCACCCGCGCGCGCACGCGGTCGCCCGGCAGCCCGCGCCGCACGAACACGACGTAGCCGTCGACGCGCGCGACGCCGTTCCCGCCGTACGCGAGCGACTCGACGTCGAGCTCGAGCTCATCGTTCCTCGTCACCGGCGCGGCCATGCAGGCCAGCCTAGTCGCGTCAGCTGAAAGGCGGGTGCAGCGGCAGGATGAGCGGCGGCCGCGGCTTCTGGCTGAAGTCGAAGTCCTTCACGAGGTTCCCGAGGATCGGCGCGTTCTCGCGGACGTCGGGACGGGGATCCGGGCGCCCGTCGGTCTTCGGATCGATGCGGGCGCCGCCGAGGAAGTCGTCCTCGATGAACTTCAGGTATGCGTCATGGCTCAGGATCTGGTGATCGATGAAACCGCGGCGCGCATACGGCGAGATGACGAGCCCCGGCACGCGCAGCCCATAGCCCTGTCCGTCGACGTGCGGCGGAACGACGTGGTCGTAGAAGCCGCCCCAGTCGTCCCAGCTGAGGAAGATCGCCGTCGACGACCAGTCCTTGCTCCGCATCACCGCATCGACGAGGCTCGTCACATAGGCCTGCCCGGCCGTCACGAGCCCGGGTGGATGCTCGCTCACCGCCTGAGCCGGCGTGATCCACGACACGGCGGGCAGGCTGCCGCGCCGGGCCGCGCGAAAGAAGTCCTGGAGCGGCGCGACGTTCCCGAGCTGCCGGTCGATGCGCACCGTGTCGAAGTACGGGAGCGGGTTCCAGATGCCTGGCGTCTTCGCGTTCTGCGGGACGGGCGCGCAGAACATCGCGCTGTCGGCGCAGTCCGGCTGGTTGCCCTTGGCGACGTAGTAGCGCCAGCTCACGTGCGCCTTGTGCAGGAGGTAGGTGAGGTCGGTCCACGCGTAGTCCGGCGTCGCGCCCGTCGTGTTCTGCGGCTCGCCGGGAGGCGACCCCGGCGCCTGCACGGCCGCATGGCAGCTCATCGGATCGCCCTTCTTCGTGCACTTCGCCGACCACCCGCTGACCATGTACAGGTGCGCGGGCAGGCTCCACGACAGGTCGGGTTGGAACATGTGGTCCTGGAGGACGAAGTGCCGCGCGTACGACCAGTAGTTCGGGATCTCGTGCCAGTCGTGGTAGCCCATGACGTCCGGCGCCTTCGGCGCGAGCGAGCACGCCGGCGCGTCGACGTGGACCGTGCAGGCCAGGCGTCGGCCGGCCGACGCCTGCCGGACGAAGCCGTTCATCTTCCCGCCGTTGATGTCGCGAATCGCATCGATGTGGTCGTGCGGGCCGCCGGCGTTGCGGTTCGAGGTGTCGTGATAGGGGCGCTCGCATCTCGACGACCGCGGAACGGGGACGCAGACGTTCCGGGGGATCCCGTCCGCGCCCGGGTACGTGCCGAAGTAGGAGTCGAACGAACGGTTCTCCTGCATGATCACGACGACGTGCCGGATCAGGTGGATGCCCGGGGGGGCGGCCTTGCTCGTCGCGCCCGAAGCGGTCGCCGCGACGCACGCGGCCGCGAGACATGCCACGAGTGCCCGCCGCATGGTCCGACGGTAGGGCGGCTTTGTTGAGTTCCCGTTGAGCCGGGGTTACTGCAAGGTAGCGACGTACACCTTGCGCTCCCGCGGCCCGTCGTACTCGCAGAAGTAGATCCCCTGGTAGCGTCCGAGCGCGAGCCGCCCGTCGCGGAGCGGGATCAGCACCTGCGAGCCCGTGAGTGTCGCGCGCACGTGCGAGGGCGCGTTCGGCCCGTCCGGGTCCTCCGTGTGCTTCCACGTCCACTCCTCGACCACGACCCTCTCGAGGGCGGTCTCGATGTCCTCACCGACGAGCGGGTCGGCGCCTTCGTTGATCGTGACGCCCGCCGTCGTGTGCGGGACATAGACGAGCGCCGCGCTCGCGCCGTTCGCCCCGGCGATCGCGTCCTGCACCCGGCTCGTGATGTCCACGAGCTGGGTCTTCCGGTCGGTCTGGAGGGAAAGCTCCCGCATGCGGCCACTATCCTAAGCCGGGCCGTGGCAGAACCGCTGAGCCAGCGTCAGCTCGACGACCTGAGCGAGGACGCCGACCGCTTCATCGCCGAGCTCGACGAGGAGACCTACCTCCATTTCTCGGGCCGGAAGGCCGCGTACGCGCTGACGCCGATCTACGAGCGCCACGAGGTCCTGACGAGGCTCGACACCGCACTCGCCGTCGGCGCGTCGGTCGACGGGAGCCGGAACGTGCGCGAGCTCTGGCGCTTCGCGTGCGAGGGCTACCTCGGCAACTTCGTCCGGGAGGAGGCGGAGCGCGTCGCCGAGCTGGAGGCGACGCTGAAGGCGACCGTCGGCGGCGAGGAGATCCCCTACCGGAACCTGCGGCCGGCGATCGTGAACGAGCCCGACCGCGGCCGGCGCGAGCGCCTCGAGCGCGCGCGCAACGAGCTCACCGAGGAGCACCTCAACCCGCTCCACCTGCAGGCGGCGGAGGTGATCCATCGTGAGACGCGCGCTCTCGGCGCGCCGACCTATCTCGACCTCTACCGGGGCTTCGGCTTTCCGCTCGACGATCTCGCCGCACAGTGCCGCGACTTCCTCGACTCGACCGAGAAGCTCTGGGAGACCGAGGGTGACGCGTTCTTCCGCACGAATATCGGCGTCGGGCTCGACGCGGCGGAGCGGTGGGACATCGGACGCGCCTTTCGCGGGACGACGTGGGACGTGGGATTCCCCGCCGACCGAATGGTCGCCGCCCTCGAGGCGACACTCGCCGACTGGGGGATCGACCTCCACGCGCAGCGCAACGTCCATCTCGACCTCGAAGACCGACCGAACAAGGATCCGCGGGCGTTCTGCGTCCCGATCGAGATCCCCGGCCGCGTCGTGCTCGTCATCAAGCCGCAGGGCGGCTCCGAAGACTGGCAGTCGCTCTTCCACGAAGCCGGCCACACCGAGCACTATGCGCACACGTCACCGTCGCTCACCGTCGAGGAGAAGCGCCTCGGCGACAACGCCGTCACCGAGGGCTGGGCGATGCTCATGCAGTACCTCGTCTCGGACGCGACCTGGCTCGAGCGCAGGCTCGACTTCCCCCGCCCGCGCGCGTACGCGGCCGAGCTGGCGCCGCGGCTGCTCTGGTACCTGCGCCGCTACTGCGCGAAGCTCCTGTACGAGCTCGAGCTGCAATCCGCCGCCGACGTCGCCGCGCTGCGGCCGCGCTACGTCGAGCTCCTGAGCGACGCGCTCAAGGTGGCGCCGAGCGACACCGACTTCCTAGACGACGTCGACCAGGGCTTCTACTGCTCGGAGTACCTGCGCGCGTGGGCGTTCGAGTCGCAGCTGCGCGGGTTCCTCCGCGAGCAGTACGGCAGTGCGTGGTTCACGCGCCGCGAAGCGGGGTCTCTCATCCGCGAGCTGTGGAACGAGGGGCAGAAGCCGACGGCGGACGAGATCCTAAAGGACGTGAGCGGCCAGGGAATCGAGCTCTCCGCGGTTGCCGACCGCATCCGCGAAGCGCTCCGGTGATCCCGCTCAAGGACAACGTCCCGACCAAATCGAAGCCGTACGTCACGATCGGGCTGATCGTCGCCTGCTTCCTCGTCTGGTTCTGGGAGCTGCGCTCGCCGGGCGTCGACGTGCGC
>JAGWRZ010000125.1 GCA_028876365.1 Acidobacteriota bacterium
GCTTCCACGGGAGGCTGTGGACGGTCGGGACGAGCTCGCAGTGGTACTGGCTGCCCGTCGAGTGGGCCTCCGAGACGGTGAAGCTCGCGGCGCAGGCGACGTTCTACGAGCTCGGCTGCTGATCGGACCAGATCGCGTGCAGGTCGCGGCCGACGAGGCTCTCGAGCCTGCGGACATCCGCGTCGACGTCGCGGCGGAGGCGGGCGCGAAGCGCGTCGGGCAACGCCGGCCGCGTCGCGTGCGGCGTCATCGCCGCGTTCGCCCTCGACCACAGCGCGCGGCGGAGCCTCGGCGGCAAGACGGCGCGCGCCGCCCGCACGAGCGGCCGAGAGCCGGTGAGACGAACCGGGGCCGGACGGCGGTGGGTGTTCAGGCGCGGGAAGGAGCCGAGGCCTTCCGCGTGGAGGCCGAGACCGGCGAGCAGGTCGGCGCAGACCCGATCGCTCTCGTCCCCGGTCAGCTCCTCGAAGACGACGACGTGCACGCGGTCGGCGCCGAGGCGGTCGAGCCAGCGCTCGACGTACGGCGCATAGCGCGCGATCTCGGAGTACCGCCGCTCGAACGGCGTGTCGGCCGACTCGGCGGCGAGCGCCTCCTCGAGGCTGCCGCGCGGCTCGCTCCCGGTTGCGACGAGCAGCCCGTGCCACGACGCCATCTGATCGATGGGGTCGCGGAGAGAGATGATCGCGTGGGCATCCTCCATCGACGACACCGCGTCGAGCGCCCGGGCGGAGTAGAGGTAGAGCGCGGATGCATCGAGGAGCCGGCGCTCGTCCGTCGCGCCCGCATAGAGCGCGCGGTACTCCTCGAGCGGCATCGGCGCGCGCCCGTCGAGGACGTCCTCGTCGTAGTGATGCGGCTCCTTCTCTGCCGGCGCGAAGATCGCCGGATGCCGCGACAGGTACTCGAAGAGCGAGCTCGTGCCCGCGCGCGGCGCACCGACGAGGAAGAGGTTCGCGGTCATCGCTCCCACCCGCCGGTCGCGCCCTTGTAGGTACCGCCGAAGAGCGCGAGCGGCGTCCGCGCGAGGATCTCGAGGTCGACGAGCGGCGAGCGGTGCTCCACGTACCAGACGTCGAGCTCGATGCGCTCGTCCCACGGCAGCGCCGCGCGACCGTGGATCTGCGCCCATCCGGTGATGCCGGGCCTCACCTCGAGGCGGCGCATCTGGCGGGGCGTGTACCTCTCCACCTGGTAGCGGAGGGTCGGCCTCGGCCCGACGATGCTCATGTCACCGCGGACGACGTTCCACAGCTGCGGGAGCTCGTCAAGCGAGAGCCGGCGGAGGACCCTCCCGACCGCGGTGATGCGCGCGTCGCCCCGGTTCACCGCGAAGCCTGCCCCCTGTGTCTCGGCGCCGACGACCATCGTGCGGAGCTTGAGCAGCTCGAAGTCGGCGCCGCCGATGCCGACGCGCACCTGGCGGTAGAGCGCCGGCCCGGGGGTCGTGAGCTTCACCGCGAGCGCGGCGAGCGCGAGGAGCGGAGACGCGACGACGAGCGCCGCTCCCGCGACGGCGACGTCGGCCGCGCGATTCAACGGGTCCCCTCGGCGACATCCCACGTCGCAGGCACTCCGTGACGCAGGTAGTTGACGAGCGACTGCACCGTGGCCCAGGTGACGAGGACGTAATAGCGGGGGAGCCCCACCCCGACGAGAGCGGCGGCGAGCACGCCGAGCTGGAGACCGAGCGCGACCGCGTAGAGCGTCCCCTGCCCGACGAGCGCGATCGAGGTCGCGAGCAGGCAGAGATGGAGCACACCGCTCGCGTAGCGCAGGTGCCGGTGGGAGACGATCTCGACGAAGTAGATCGGGCGCAGGCGGCGCAGCATCTTCCCCTCGGCGACGATCGCCCAGCAGTGCTCGAACATGCGCACCTTGCGGCGGTACTCGTCCTCGGTCGTCGGCGTCGCCTTCTCGTACGCCTTCGCCGCGGGCTCGTACACGGCGCGACGGCCCCGCTGGACCATGAGATAGGGAAGCGAGAGGTCGTGGCCGAACCGCGGATCGACCTCGACGTAGTCGATGCGGCGCACCGCGTAGATCGAGCCGTTGCCGCCGGTGACCGAGTCGAGCCGCGACTCGGCCGCGCGGACGCCGAGCTCGTAGCGCCAGTACAGCCCCTCCTTGTTCCTGCCGTCGTCCGCCTGGACGTTCAGTCGCCCGCAGACGTAGGCGACGTCGGGGTCGGCAAAGGCGCGCACGAGCTCGCGCAACGCGTCGGGAGCCCACGTCGAGTTCGCGTCCGTGAAGGCGACCACGTCGGACGACGTCTCCCGGACCGCGCGATTCTGCGCTGCGACCTTCCCGCCCCGCGGGTTCGTCACCACCTCGGCGCCCGCCTGCGCCGCACGCGTCTCGGTCGCGTCGGTCGAGGCGTCGGAGGTGACGACGATGCGGAGCCGCTCCTTCGGGTAGTCGAGCGCGAGAAGGTTCGCGATCCGGGGACCGATGACGCGCTCCTCGTTGTGCGCGGCGACGATCAGCGTGACGCTCGGGAGCGCATCGCCCTTGCGCACCGGCCGCGTGTGCACGCGTGCGAGCGCGGCGGCGGCGGCCGGGTACGCCACGTGCGTCCAGACGAGGGCGGCGAGCGAGACCCAGAAGAAGACGACGGCGACGATCACGATGCCTCCATCGTGCGCAGCAGCCGCGCGACCTCGGCCGGCGGGACGCGCGTCGTCGCCCGCGTCGGGTCCTCGCGGAGCGAGGAGATGTGCCGCGTCGCCGTCCGCCGGTCGATCGTCTCGATCAGACGGCCCGCGTGATCGAAGCAGAGCTCGAGCGCGAACGGATTCGTCCCGCGCCGGTAGGTGAGGCAGTCGAAGGACGCGAACGCGCGGAAGCCCGAAAGCGAGGGCGAGTCGAGCGGGCCGACGAGCGCGAGCGTGCGTCGCATCCCGGCGTTCTCCTCGCGCGCGGCGTGCCCGCGTTCCCAGCGGCCGAGGGGAACGAGCGCCGCGA
>JAGWRZ010000126.1 GCA_028876365.1 Acidobacteriota bacterium
CCGCTACATGCATCACTACAACTTCCCGCCGTACTCGGTCGGGGAGACGGGCTTCATGCGCGGCCCGAAGCGGCGCGACATCGGCCACGGTGCGCTCGCGCAGCGGGCGCTCGAAGCGGTCATTCCGCCGGCGGAGGAGTTCCCGTACACGATCCGCATCGTCTCGGAGACGCTCGAGTCGAACGGCTCGTCGTCGATGGGCTCCGTGTGCGGCTCGACGCTCGCTCTGATGGACGCCGGTGTGCCGATCAAGGCGCCGGTGAGCGGCATCGCGATGGGTCTCGTGAAGGAGGGCGACGACTACGTCATCCTCACCGACATCCAGGGGGCCGAGGACCATCTGGGCGACATGGACTTCAAGGTCGCCGGGTCGCGTGCCGGGATCACCGCGCTGCAGATGGACATCAAGATCACGGGCGTCACGCAGCAGATCATGCGGGACGCGCTCGAGCAGGCGAAGCGGGCGCGGGACTTCATCCTCGACAAGATGCTCGAGGTGATCCCGGAGTCCCGCTCCGAGCTCGCCGAGAACGCGCCCCGGATCACCTCGGTCAAGATCGATCAAGAGAAGATCGGCATGGTCATCGGCAAGGGCGGCGAGACGATCCGCGGCCTCGAGTCGGACTACGAGGTGCAGATCGACATCGAGGAGGACGGGACGATCCTCATCTACGCGACCGACGGGACGAAGGCGGACGAGGCGATCGCCGCGATCAAGGCGCTGACGAAGGAGCCGGAGGTGGGCGACAGCTACACCGGCAAGATCGTCAAGACGACGCAGTTCGGGGCGTTCGTCGAGCTGAAGAAGGGGACGGACGGCCTGCTGCACGTCTCCAACGTCGGCCCGGGCCGCGTCGGTCACATCGAGGACGTGATGGAGCGCGGCGACATCGTCGACGTGATCGTCCAGGAGGTGGACAAGGCCCGCGGCCGTATCGGGCTGAAGCTGGTCGCGAAGCACGAGAACGGCGGTCTCGTCCAGCCGGAGGAGCTGATCGAGCGGGCGAAGAACGCGCCGCCGCGGCCCCCGGAGGAGGAGCGTCCGCGCCGCGACGACCGTCGCGGCGGACGCGGCGGCGGGCGCGGTCGCGACCGCGGCTAGGTAAAAGGTCCGTAAGGGGGCGGCTCTCCGGGGCCGCCCTCACTCATTGGGGGTACTCGCGCATCCCCCGCCTGCCGATGAACCCCGGAGGAGAGCCTTTCCCGTGGACCAGTCGCCTCCATCGGTTTCGCCGCTTCGGGGCCTCGTCGAGGTCACGCGACTCGTGCGCACCGCCGGCGACGTCCCGGAGCTGCTCGCCGCGATCGCGCGCGTCATCTCCGAGTCGCTCGGCTACGGGACCGTCGTCATCAATGTGTACCGCCCCGCCTGGGACGACTTCGAGACCACGACGGTGTACGGGAACGCGCAGGCGCGCGAGACGCTCGAAGGGGTGGTCCGGAGCATCGAGCAATGGACGCCGCTTCTCGACGAGCGTTTCCGCCGCCGCGGCGCGTATGTCGTCCTCGCGGGCGAGTTCGACTGGACGACGATCGAGGACGACTTCTATCTCCCCGACCGCGAGGCCGGTGTGGGCGAGAACGCGTGGCATCCGCTCGACGCCCTCTTCGTCCCGATGCGAAGCCACGACGGACAGCTCCTCGGCATCCTGTCCGTCGACGAGCCGGCGAGCAGGCGCCGGCCGAGCGACGACGACCTCGACGTGCTCGTCGCGCTCGCAGACCACGCGGCGATCGCGTTGCAGTCGGCACGCGAGGCGGCCCAGGCGGCGCGCCACCGGCTCGCGCTCGAGCAGCTCCTGCGGGTCTCGACGGGGCTGACCGCGCATCCGAGCGCGGACGCGATCATGCAGCGCGTGTGTGGAAGCGTGCGCGACGCGCTCGGCTTCCAGAACGTGCTCGTCGTGCTCACCGATCCCGTCGACGGACGGCTCAGCCTCGGCGCTGCGGTCGGGTGGAGCCGCGAGGAGCTGCTGCTGCCGACCGTTCGCCTCGGCGATCTCGATCCGCTCTTCGACCCGGCGTACGAGGTCGAGGGGTGCTATCTGCTTCCGAACGAGGTCGCGGAGCAGCGGATCTCGCGCGACAAGCTGCCCTACGCGTCGAAGCTGAACGGGCGCGGCCCGCACGCCTGGAGCCGCCACTGGCTCCTCGTGCCGCTGCACGACGCCGATCAGGGGGTCATCGGGCTTCTCTCGGTCGACGAGCCGGAGGACCGGCTGCTGCCGTCGAACGACAAGCTCCAGGCGCTCCGCATCTTCGCGAACCAGGCGGCGGCGGCGATCGTCTCGGCCGAGCGCGTGCGCGAGCTCAGCTTCCTCGCCGATCACGATCCGCTCACGCGCCTGCTCAACCGCCGTGCGTTCGTCGAGCGGCTCGAGGGCGAGGTCGCGCGCGCAAGCCGGTACGACCGCGGCTTCAGCCTCGTCGTGTGCGACCTCGACGGTTTCAAGGGCATCAACGACAGGCTCGGGCACCAGGCGGGCGATGCCATGCTCCAGATGTTCGGGCGGAGGATCGAGGACGCGCTCCGCAAGACGGATGTCGCCTTCCGCATCGGCGGCGACGAGTTCGCGCTTCTCCTCGCCGAGGCGACGGACGAGGACGCGCGCGAGGTGATCGGTCGGATCCGCGAGCGTCTCGACGGGCTCCACGCGAGCTTCGGCGTCGCCGCGTGCCCGGGGGACGCCCTCGAGGCGCAGGCCCTCTTCCGGCTGGCGGACGAGGCGCTCTACCAGGCCAAGCGCTCCGGCACCGGCCTCCAGTTCGTCTAGAACAGGCGAACCCGTCGTCCGCACCGGCCAGTCCGGTAGCAGCTACGCAAACGACTCCGTCACCGCTTCGCCACGGATCCGTGTGGGGGACTGTCCCCGATAGCGCCCCGACCGGCCGTCTACGATCGGGACGTGCAGAAGTACGTCCTGTCCGAGCTCGACACGGGCGAGCGCGTCATCTCCGAACGCGTGCCGAGCGTCCGCTCGGTCGCCATCGGCTTCTGGATCGGCGCCGGCTCGCGCGACGAGCGCGACGACCGGGCGGGGGTCTCCCACTTCATCGAGCACCTCCTCTTCAAGGGGTCGCGCTCCTACGACGCCCGGCAGATCGCCGAGATCTTCGACGCGATGGGAGCGGAGCTGAACGCGGCCACCTCCCGCGAGCACACGGTCGTGTACGCGCGGGTGCCGGACCGCCACACGGACGAGGCGCTCGAGGTGATGACCGACATGGTCTTCGCGCCGGCATTCGCCGAGCTCGACCAGGAGCGCGAGGTCGTCCTCGAGGAGATCGCGATGTACGAGGACACGCCGCAGGAGCTCGTCCACGACCTCTTCTCCGAGGCCGTGTTCGGCACGCACGCGCTCGGGCGCCCCGTGATCGGCACCGCCGACGTGATCTCGAGCGTCAGCCGCCGCGCGGTCGCCGGCTACCACCGGGCGATGTACACCGGCGGGAACATCGTCGTCGCGGCCGCCGGGAACATCCAGCACGACCGTTTCGTCTCGCTGCTCGAGCGCTTCGAGCGCAAGAGCGCCGACGGCGCCGGGCGCGGCCCCAGGGTCCGCCGCCCACTCACGCAGACGCCACCGCCGGGCACGCGCTTCGAGCGCAAGGAGACGGAGCAGTACCACCTCTGCCTCGGCGCGCCCGGCATCTCCCGCTCCGACCGGCGCCGGTTCGCCGCGTCGCTCCTCGACTCGATTCTCGGCGGCTCGGCGTCGTCGCGGCTCTTCCAGGAGATCCGCGAGAAGCGGGGGATGGCGTACTCGGTCTACACCTTCGCGTCGCAATACACCGACACCGGCCTGATCGGGATCTACGTCGGGACGCGCGAGGAGAACCTCGCGACCTGCGTCGAGATCTGCTCCGAGCAGATCGGCGAGATCGCGGCCGGCCGCTTCCGCACGGGAGAGCTCGCGCGCGCGCAGGAGAGCATCAAGGGCCGCATCGCGCTGTCGATGGAATCGACCTCGAACCGGATGAGCCGCCTCGGCAAGTCCCTCATCACCGACACGGAGCTGATGAGCTTCGACCGGATCATCGCCGAGATCGACGCCGTGGACGAGGACGCCGTGGCGGAGCTCGCAGGCGTCCTGCTCGCGCCCGAGCGGTTGTCGGCGGCGTGCGTCGGGCCGGACGAGGACCGCTTTCGCGCCGCGATCGGCAACGGTGCAGTGGCGAAGGCGGCATGAGGCTCGCGCTCTTCGGCGCCGAGGGCAAGGTGGGCGCGGCGCTCCTGCCCGTGCTCGAGCGGGCCGGCCACACGGTGAGGCCGATCGAGCTCGGCGACGAGCCGGACGTGCGCGGCCTCGACGCCGCAGTCGACTTCACGACGCCGGACGCCGCGCCTGCGAACGCGCGCGCCGCGCTCGAGCAGGGTGTCGCGTGCGTCGTCGGCACGACCGGGTGGGACCCGCAGCCGCTGCACGAGCTCGCAGTCGCGAGCGGGCTGCAGCTCTTCGTCGCGCCGAACTTCTCGATCGGCGCGGTTCTGATGATGCGCTTCGCGAAGGAGGCCGCGCAGTTCTTCCCCCGCGCAGAGGTGATCGAGCTGCACAGCGAGCAGAAGAAGGACGCGCCGTCGGGGACTGCGCGCATGACCGCCGACCTCATCGGAGGCGATCCGGTCATCCACTCGGTGCGCCTTCCCGGCCTCGTCGCCCACCAGGAGGTCATCTTCGGCGGCGAAGGGCAGCTGCTGACGATCCGCCACGACACGACCGCGCGCGAGTCGTTCGCCGAGGGCGTGCTGCTCGCGCTCGCGAAGCTCCGCTCGCTTCCGCCCGGCCTCACGGTCGGCCTGGAATCGCTTCTGTAGGCGATAGTTCCCGGGATGCCGGGCCAGGCGGCCGAGCTCGTCTTCGACGAGGCGACGAAGCAGTACGAGGGCCGCGACGAGGCAGCCGTCGACCATCTCTCGCTGACCGTGCGGGCCGGGGAGATCTGCGTCCTCGTCGGCCCCTCCGGCGGAGGGAAGACGACGGCGCTGCGCCTCGTCAACCGGCTCATCCCGCTGACGAGCGGCGACATCCGCATCGACGGGACGAGCATCCTCGACCAGGACGTCGTCCGGCTCCGGCGCGGGATCGGCTACGTCATCCAGCAGGTCGGGCTCTTTCCGCACATGACGGTCGAGGCGAACATCGGCACGGTGCCGCGCCTGTACGGCCGGCCGCGTGCGTGGATCAGGACGCGCTCGGCGGAGCTGCTCGAGCTCGTCGGGCTCGACTCCTCGTATGCGAAGCGCTATCCCGCGCAGCTCTCGGGCGGCGAGCGGCAGCGCGTCGGCCTTGCACGCGCGCTCGCCGGCAACCCGCCGCTCATGCTCATGGACGAGCCGTTCGGGGCGATCGACCCGATCGTCCGCGCGCGCCTGCAGGACGCGTTCCTCGCACTCCAGAAGGAGGTGCGGAAGACGGTCGTCTTCGTCACGCACGACATCGACGAGGCGATCAAGGTGGGCGATCGCATCGCCATCTTCCGCAGGGGAGGCCGGCTCGCCCAGTACGACACGCCGCAGGCGATCCTGGAGAGACCGGCCGACGAGTTCGTCGCCGAGTTCGTCGGCGCCGACCGCGCGCTGAAGGCGCTCGCGCTGCACACGCTCGCAGAGCTCGACCTCGGCGCGCCCGCCGGCGGGCCGCCGTGCCCGCGCACCTCCACCGTGCGCGACGCGCTCGCCCTGATGCTCCAGATGGACGCGCAGAAGCTCGCGGTCACCGACGAGCGCGGCGTGGTGGTCGGGTCCGTCACGCGGGAGCAGCTCCTGTCGTGACCCTCGCCGGCGGGCCCGTCATCCCCAACTTCGGGAGCGGCAGCTCCTGCGAGGTGACGAACGGCTGGTTCTGCACCGACTGGGTACGCCAGCACTGGAGCGACACGCTCCAGCCGGCGCTCGTCCAGCACATCGAGCTGACCGTCATCGCGGTCGCGGCCGGGCTCGCGATCGCGTTCGCGCTCGCGCTCGCCGGCTTCCGCTACCGCCTGCTCGATCCGCCGATCGGATTCGTATCCGACTTCCTGTACACGATTCCGAGCCTCGCGCTCTTCCAGATCCTCCTCCCGGTGACCGGCATCTCGGTGCTGACGGTGGAGATCGCGCTCGTCTCGTACACGCTGCTGATCCTGTACCGGAACATGATCGAGGGCCTGCGCGCCGTTCCGGCCGAGATCGTCGACGTCGCGCGCGGATCCGGCTTCACCCGCATCCAGACCTTCACCCGCGTCGAGCTCCCGCTCGCGCTGCCGACGATACTCGCCGGCCTCCGCATCGCGACCGTCTCGACCGTGTCCATCGCGACGGTCGCGTCCTTCGTCGTCGCGAAGGGGCTCGGGGCGCCCATCTTCACCGCGCTCGAGCAGGACGTCTTCAAGACGGAGATCTTCGCCGCCGGCGGGATGGTCGTCGCGCTCGCGCTCGTGGCCGACGGGCTGCTCGTCCTGCTGCAGCGCGCGCTGACCCCGTGGACGCGCTCCGGGAGGCCCGCGTGAAGACGTTCGTCGATGCGTTCCGCTTCATCGCGGACAACCCGCACCTCCTGCTCGTGAAGACGGCCGAGCATCTCGAGCTCTCGGGAGCCGCGCTCGGCATCGCGCTGCTGCTCGCGCTGCCCGTCGGCCTCTGGCTCGGGCACCTCCACCGCGGGCTCTTCCTCGCGGCGAGCATCTCCAACGTCGGCCGCGCGCTTCCGAGCCTCGTGCTCATCGCGTTCGGGCTCACGATCTTCGGCATCGGTTTCTGGAACAACACCGTCGCGCTCGTCGTCCTCGCGATCCCGCCGGTCCTGACGAACGCGTACTTCGCCGTCGACGCAGTCGATCGCGACGTCGTCGACGCGGCACGCGGCATGGGGATGACCGAGCTGCAGGTGCTCCGGCGCGTGGAGCTGCCGCTCGCGCTCCCGCTCGTCTTCGCCGGCATCCGTATCGCGGCCATCTTCGTCATCGCGACCGCGACGATCGCCGCCATCGCGGGCGGCGGCGGGCTCGGCGCGATCATCGTCAACCGCGCGAGCTACGGCGACGCCGGCGTTCTCGCCGCGTCGCTCTGCGTGTCCGCGCTCGCGTTCCTCGCGGCGCTCATCCTCTCCCTCGTGCGCAGGGCCGCCTCGCGTAGACCTGTCCCCGTCCCATAGGCTCCTTGGCAGGCAACCATCCTGGGAGGAGGAGAGCACCACATGATTCGCAAGCACACGCGGCGTGCCGCGAAGGCGGCGTTTGCGATCTCGTTCGCGGTCGCGATCGTCTTGGGTGGGATGACGGCGGCCGCTTCGGCGGGGCCGCAGGCGAAGCCGACGATCATCGTCGGCAACAAGAACTTCACCGAGGAGTTCATCCTCGGCCAGCTGTACGGGCAGGCGTTGGCGGCGAAAGGATTCCCGGTGAAGTACGCAGGCAGCCTCGGTAGCTCCGAGCTCGCCGACACCGCGATCAAGACCGGCAAGATCAACCTGCTGCCCGAGTACACCGGCGTGATCGTCCTCGACATCGCGAAGGAGGCCTCGCCGAAGTCGGCGGCCGCGACCTTCGCGGCAGCGAAGAAGTTCGAGGAGACGCGCGGGCTCACCCTGCTGAACCCGACGCCGTTCTACGACACCGACACCTTCACCGTCCTCACGTCGACGGCGAAGAAATACGGCCTGAAGACGATCGGGGACATGAAGAAGGTCGGGACGTTCTCGTACGCCGGCTTCCCCGAGTGCCAGACGCGCATCACCTGCCTGCTCGGCCTGAAGAAGATCTACGGGCTGACGAAGGTGAAGTTCGTCCCGCTCTCGAGCATCAGCGTGTACACGCTGCTCGACGAGGGGAAGGCGACCGGTGGTGACGGCTTCTCGACCGATCCGCAGCAGCTGAGCGGGAAATACACCGTGCTGACGGACACGAAGCACATCTTCGGCTTCCAGAACATCGCGCCGATCATCTCGCAGAAGACGCTCGCTGCAGGCGGCGCGCAGCTGAAGAGCACCGTCGACGCCGTCTCGGCGAAGCTCACGCTCGCCGCGATGCGCGCGATGAACAAGGCGGTGGCGATCGACAAGAAGACGCCGGCTGCCGTCGCCTCGACGTTCCTGAAGGCGAACGGCCTGAAGTAGATGCACGTCGTCGTGCTGGGCGGGGGGTCCACGGGCGAGCATTTCGTCGGGGCCCTCCGCCGGCTCGACCGGGAGGTCGAGATCACCCTCGTCGAGACGCGACTCGTCGGGGGTGAGTGCACGTACTACGCGTGCATCCCGACGAAGACGATGCTGCGCTCGGTCGAGCTCGCGGCCGCGCTCGAGCGGGCGCCGAGCTTCACCCCGCGGCGGCCGGACGAGGCAGGCGTCTGGGAATGGCGCGACTGGGCGACCGACGACTGGGACGACGCCGCCCAGGTGTCCTTCCTCGAGGAGAACGGGGCGACGCTCGTCCGCGGCTACGGGCGCATCGTCCGCCCGGGCCTCGTCGAGGTGGAGGACGGTCCCGAGCTCGCCTACGACCGCCTCGTCGTCGCCACCGGGTCCGCGCCCGCGATCCCGCCCGTGGAGGGGCTCGACAGCGTCGACTACTGGACGAACGAGGACGCGGCGCGCGCACACCTGGTCCCGGGGCGGCTGGCGATCATGGGCGGCGGGCCGGTGGGCGCCGAGTTCGCCCAGTTCTTCGCGCGCATGGGCTCGCGGGTGACCCTCGTCGAGCACGGCCCGCGCCTGCTCGGACGCGTGCACGAGGACGCGGCCGAGCTCGTCGCCGAGGTCTTCCGCGAGGAGGGGATCGACCTGCGCCTCGGCGTCGACGTCGTCCGCGTCGAGCCCGGCGTTCGGCTGACGCTCTCCGACGGAGCGGCGGTCGAGGCGGACACGCTGCTCGTCGCGACCGGACGCAGGCTCCACGTCGACGGCCTCGGCCTCGAGGACCTCGGGCTCGCGTTCGGCCCGAAGGGGATAACGGTCGACCGGCGCATGCGCGCCGGGGAGAACGTGTGGGCGATCGGCGACGTCACCGGTGTCTCGCTCTTCACCCACGTCGGCAAGTACCAGGCGCGCATCGCCGCGGCGGACATGGCCGGCAGGACGGTGGAGGCCGATTACCGGGCCATCCCGGCCGGCATCTTCACCGATCCCGCGGTGGCGACGGTCGGGCGCACCGACGGCGGGGAACTCGTGTCCGCGCGGTGGGACCTCGGGAAGGTGTCGAGGACCGCGACCTACGAGAAGCCGAAGCGCCCGGGCTTCGTGCGTCTCTTCGCCGACCCGGCGGAGGGCGTCCTCGTCGGCGCCGTCGCGGTCGGCCCCGAGGCTGCGGAGTGGCTCGGGCAGCTGACGCTCGCCGTCCGCGCCGCCGTCCCGGTCGACGTCCTCCTCGACACGATCCAGCCCTTCCCGACGTTCTCGGAGGCGATCTTCTGGTGCCTGCGGGATCTCCGGGACCTCCTGCCGTAAAATCAGGGTCGTGCTCGGCGAGGTCCTGACCGCCATCCTGACGCCGTTCCATCCGGACGGCTCCGTCGACGTGGACGCGTTCCGCCGTCTCGCGCGGCACCTCGTCGACAACGGCTCCGACGGCCTCGTCGTCGCCGGCACGACCGGCGAGGTCCCGACGCTCACCGACGAGGAGAAGCTCGAGCTCTTCGCCGCTGCCGTCGACGCGGTCGGCGACCGCGCGTCGGTCGTCGCGAACACCGGGACCTACGACACGGCGCACTCGGCGCACTTGACGGGCGAGGCGCACGACCTCGGCGTCGACGCGATCCTCGCTGTCACGCCGTACTACAACAAGCCGCCGCAGCGCGCGCTCGTCCGCCACTTCCAGGAAATCGCGTGCATGACAGACAAGCCGGTGCTCGCGTACAACATCCCGAGCAGGGTCGTCGTCAACATCGAGCCGGAGACGATGGACGAGCTCGTGCGGATCGAGAACCTCGCCGGCATCAAGCAGGCGAACGACGACCTCGACCAGGCGCGGCACATCGTCGACCTCGGTCTCGTCCTCTACGCCGGCGACGACAACCTCGTCCTCCCGTTCGTCGAGCTCGGCGGCGAGGGCGGCATCTGCGTCCACACGCACGTCTGGGGCGCGCAGACGAAGGAGATGGTGCGGCGCCAGAAGAGCGGCGACGCGGCGGGAGCGAGGCTGCTGAACGAGGAGATGGAGCCCGCCTACGCGCTGCTGAAGATCCAGACGAACCCGATCCCGATCAAGGCGGCGATGAACCTGCTCGGGCACGAGCTCGGCGGCTACCGCCTCCCGATGGTCGAGCCGACCGACGGCGAGCTCGCGCAGGTGCGTGCCTGCCTCGAGCGCGCAGGCGTCCTCGAGCCGGCCCGGGCGTAGCGGTGGGGACCTGCCGGATCATCCCCCTCGGCGGCCTCGGCGAGGTGGGGAAGAACATGACCGCCTACGAGGCGGACGGCTCCATCGTCGTCGTCGACGCCGGGCTCGCGTTCCCGCGCGACGAGCACCTCGGCGTCGACCTCGTCCTTCCGGATTTCTCCTATCTGATCGAGCGCGGCGAGATGGTGCGCGGGGTCGTCCTCACGCACGGTCACGAGGATCACGTCGGCTCGCTTCCGTATCTGATGCGCGAGGTGCGCGTCCCCGTCGTCGTCGCGACGCGGCTGACGCTCGGCCTCGTCAAGTCGAAGCTCGACGAGCACGGCCTCGCGCGCGAGGCGGAGCTGCGCGAGGTCGCGCCGGGCGACGGGCCCTTCGAGCTCGGCCCGTTCCGCATCCAGCTCGTGCGCATGGCGCATTCGATCCCGGACGCCGCCGCCGTCGTGCTGGAGACGCCGGGTGGGCGCATCGTGCACACGGGCGACTACAAGCTCGACCACACGCCGGTCGACGGGCAGCGGACGGACGTCGGCATGCTCGCGGAGATCGGCAACCGGGGCGTCGACCTGCTCCTCGGCGACTCGACGAACGCGGAGCGGCCCGGCGTCACCCAGTCGGAGCGGGTGGTGGGCGAGGCGTTCCGGCAGATCTTCCCCAGCCGGCGCGGCAAGATCCTCGTCTCGTCGTTCGCGTCCAACGTCCATCGCATGCAGCAGGCGGTCGACGTCGGCCTCGACTGCGGCCGCAAGGTCGCGTTCGTCGGCCGCTCGATGCGAAAGAACGCGAACATCGCGCGCAACCTCGGATACATGAACGTCCCGGACGAGGCGATCCTGCGTCCGCACGAGCTGGCCGAGCTGCCGGCGCACGAGCAGCTCATCCTCTGCACGGGAAGCCAGGGAGAGCCCATGTCGGCGATGACGCGCATCGCGTACAACGACCACCCTGCCGTGTCGGTCGCGGCGGGCGACACGGTGATCATCTCGGCCAAGCCGATCCCCGGGAACGAGCTGCGTGTGCACGATGCGATCAACCGGCTCGCCCGCTCCGGCGCGGAGGTGCTGCACGAGGACAACGCGCCCGTCCACGTCTCCGGCCACGGGCGCGCGGAGGAGCTCCGCACCATCATCGGCCTGCTGCGCCCGCGCGCGGTCATGCCCGTGCACGGTGAGTTCCGCATGCTCGCGGCGCACGCGCAGCTCGCCCGTGAGGGCGGCGTCCCGGAGGACAGGATCATCCTCGCC
>JAGWRZ010000127.1 GCA_028876365.1 Acidobacteriota bacterium
GCTTTGAGCCGCGGCATGTCGAGCAGCATGTAGATCGACACGACGACGACGAGCAGCGTGCTGAAAAGCAGCGTCACGACCGCGAGGCCCGCGCCTTCGGCCCAGTTGAGCGCCTTCGTCGTGTACTTCTCGACGTCCTTCGTGCCGATCGAGTCGAGGAACTTCCTGCCGCTGCGCTCGACGTGGATGCGCCTCAGGTGGTGCGTGTTCAGCCAGTGCTGGAAGCGCGCCAGGTCGCGGTTCGCTCCCGTCTGCGGAGGATGTCCGGATGCGATCGTAAAGTAGTTGTCGATCCTGTGACTGGCGTGGCGCGTTTGCTGCACCACGACCGTCGCGAGAGCGAGAACTGCCAGTGCGAGCGCTGCTGCAAACGCCAGGTAGACGACCGCAACCGCGAGCCCGCGCGGGATCCAGACCCTTCCCAGCCCGCGAACGAGCGGATTGAGGAGCAGGGCGATGAGCAGCGCCACGAGGAAGAGGAAGACCGCGTGACGCACCGCTCCCGCCACCACCCACGCGAGCAGGAGCAGGAGCGGGAGCCCGACCAGCTGCACCCAGCGCGGGATCTCGATTCTCGTCGAGGCGGGGGGCCCCGGCATGCGGTCGATACTAGCCCTGGACACGGCTGGGACTGGATCGACGGCTCCCTCGCCCTCCAGCCACGGTTGAACGACCCTTCGCCGTTCGATACGGTGCCGCCCGACATGCCGTCCTCGCGCTCCAGCAGGAGGCGGCGCGTCGAACGTCGGGAGGTGCGTGCCGCGCGCCGAGCTCGGCGGTTCGCGCTGCTCACCGTCCTCGCCGTCGTGCTCGTCGTCGCGCTCGCCCTCACCGCCTTCGGCGGAGGCCGGGCGACGAACGTCTCGAGCTTCTCGGTCGCGCGCTCGCTCGCGAACGCGACACAGCCCTTCCCGCAGATCGTCGCCGTACGCGGGCCCGTACGGCTCCAGATGCCGATCACGCAGAGCCAGGCGACCGCGATCGGATACCACTCCGCGAACGACGGCGCGCTCACGCTCGCGCCGCTCGGCCACCAGGGCAACGAAGGCGTCGTCCAGCGCATCTTCCACGCCGTCTTCGGCGGCGGAGGAGGGCACCCGACGTGGTACCGCCTCGACGGAGGCTCGCTGTCGGCGCTCGACGTCGGCGCCGCGCCCGGCACCGATGTGTACTCGCCGGTGGACGGCACCGTGGTCGGGATAGCCCCGTTCGTCGTCGCGGGCCACCGCTTCGGCGCGCAGATCGACATCCAGCCGCAGAACGCGCCGTCGCTCGTCGTCTCGCTGACGCAGCTGCGCCCCGACGCCGCGTTGCACGTCGGCGACGACGTCGTCAGCGGCCGGACGAAGGTCGGAGCGGTGGTCGATCTCTCCCGCATCGAGCGCCAGGCGCTCGCGCGCTACACGAACGACGCGGGCGACCACGTCTCGATCGAAGTGCGCCCGTCCGCTGCATTGGCGCTGAACTGAGACTTCTCTTCCTCGCGGATGTGTTCGGCCCGCCCGGCCGCATGGCGGTCGAGGAGCGGCTGCCCGGCCTTCGGGAGGAGCTCGGCGCCGACCTCTGCATCGTCAACGGCGAGAACATCGCCGACGGCGCGGGCATCACCGGCAAGCTCGCCGACAAGCTGCTCGCCGCCGGCGCCGACGCCGTCACGCTCGGCAACCACACATTCCGGCGTGACGGGATCGGCGCCTACCTCGCGGCGAGCGAGCGCGTCGTCCGTCCCGCGAATGCCGGCTCGCATCTTCCGGGCAAGGGGATGACGGTCGTCGAGGCGCGAAACGGCATCGCCGTCGCGGTCCTCAACCTTCTCGGCCAGCTCTTCATCGACACGCCCATCTCGCCGTGGGAGATCGTCGACGAGCTCGTCGACGAAGCGCGAGCGCAAGCGCCTGTCGTGGTGGTGGACTTTCACGCCGAGGCGACGAGCGAGAAGGTCGCGATGGCCCGCTGGCTCGACGGGCGGGTCACCGCCGTCATCGGCACGCACACGCACGTCCAGACGAACGATGCACGCATCCTTCCCGCGGGGACGGCGGCGGTGAGCGACGCGGGCATGACGGGCCCGCACGACTCGGTCATCGGCGTCGAGGCCGAGCTCGCGATCCGCCGCATGCGAACGCGCCTTCCCGTGCGCTTTCAGCCCGCGCACGGCGGCGTTCGCATCGAAGGCGTCGTCGTCGACTGCGCCGACGACGGCCGCGCCGAGGCGATCGAGCTCGTCCGGGTCGACATCTAGGACGCCGCCTGTGACGGCAGAGGCGAGATCCTGAAGTCGAGATCCTCGACACGCCGCTCGCGTATGAAGGCGGCGGGCGCCAGGACGGTCACGGCCGCGAACGGGAAGAACCACGGGATGTAGGTGTAGAGCCAGTACGTCTGAACGAGCTCGAAGCCGGCGAGGAGCGCGGCGGTCAGCGCGGCGAGCTGGAGCGGCGACTTGCGGCGCGGCAGGAACGCGGCGGCGAGCGCGCCGAGGACGAGCAGGACCTGCAGCACTCTCTGCAGGACGTGCAGGTCGGGGAGACCTCGCGCGTGGTACTGCCTCCAGTCCCAGAGCGAGAACGGCGAGTCGCGGCCGATCTGCCACTTGACCGTTCGGTCCCAGAACACGCGCAGCTCGTGGAGAGGGCTCGGCTCGAGCAGGACGATCGAGAACACGGCGAGCGTCGCGACGGCGAAGGCGCCGATGAAACGCGCCGACGGCCGGCGGTCCGGGTAGGTGGCCCACATCGGCGCGACGATCAGCGTCGCGAACTTGCTCCATCCCGACAGCGCCGCGAACGCGCCGCGGCCCGCGGGCGACGCGACGAGCCAGAAGCCGTAGATGAGCAGGCACGGCATGATCGCGTCGTTCGTATTCGAGTTCGATGCGTACTGCGTGAACGGATAGGCGGCCCAGGCGAACGCGAGCGTCGACGCGAGGCGGAATCCGCCGAAGCGGAGCCCGACGAGAAAGAGCCCGATGATCGAGAGAACGTCGAACGCGATCGACGTGAAGTGCACCGCCGGCAGCGAGTCCCACTTCCCGCTCCAGCCGAACGCGAGATAGCCGGGGATGTACGCCTCGTACGCCGTCGGCCCATAGGTGTCGCCCTGGGGGTTGGCCGACTCGCAGCGACCGTTCGTCTGGATGCGGTCGCGGATCTCGCCCGAGCTGTCGGCTGGGCCGCACGGCTTCTGGGTCGAGTTCTCGGTCGGGAAGTTCCCCCACGGAGCCTGCCCCTGCGAAACGATGCGCTGCGCGCCGATGACGCCCGAATAGCCGACGTCGATGACGTTCGAGGCCTCGACGTTGAGGCCGACGCGGAATCCGACGAGGAACACCGTGGCCGCGAGCAGCACCCACGCGGGCCAGAGCGGCCGCGAGCCCGAGCCGCGGCCGGTCACCCCGATCCAGATCCCGCGCAGGATCACCCAGACAAGCGCGGGGTAGAAGAGCGGCACCGCCGTGAAGACGTCGCCGTGGTTGAAGTACCAGAGCGACGCCGTCGGCGACAGGAGCATGATCAGATCGAGGTTGCGCAGCGAGAGCGGCCGCCTGAAGTTCCCGAGCCCGATGAGGAAGACGGCGCAGAACGCGCCCCAGATCCACGGGTCGTTGATCTTCGTCCCGCCGAACGCGCCGTTCGTGCCCCTCAGCATCCCCCACGCGACCTGCGGCCCCGTCCACGCGGCGAGGACGGCGCCGCTGGCGTCGTCGACGGTCGCCTCGACGACCTCGCCGACGTTGTGCTCGTTCCACCAGATCTTCACCGTCCACTGATGCGTGGTCGCGTCGTAGTCCTCCTCGTCGGAGAAGCCCGTCTTCGGATAGCGCGAGAGCCACGCCCGCACCTTGTGGTTCGCGTGGACGATGGCGAGCACCTGCGGTTTCGTCAGCCGCGCGACACTCGCCACCGGGGCGAACGGCGTCTGGATCAGGTGGCCGTGCTCGTCGTAGACGGGGGCGGTCACGGTCGTCCCGGCATGCGCGGCGGGAACGAGGACCGCGGTGCAGATCGCGACGGCGAGGAGGCAGCGCCTCACGCGCGTCAGGCTAGAGCAGTCCTAGCCGCGATGGCGGAATGACCAGAGCTTGTTGCCGACGAAATTCAGCGGCGTGACGAGCGCGATCGCGATCGCCTGGCCCCCGAGCTTGGCGGTGCCCAGCGAAATGAGCAGGTTCAGGACGAGGAGGTTCGCTCCGAGCGACCCGAGCGAGACGGCGAGGAAGCGAATGCCCTGGGCCGCGACGCCCCGGCGCCGGTCGCGGAACGTCCACAGTCGATTCCACGTGTAGTTGCTCGTGACCGCGACGAGGAAGGAGCACGTCGCCGCGACGAGATAGTGGGCGCCCGCCTGCAGGAAGAGCGCGTAGACGCCGAGGTTGATGACGTACCCGAACGCACCGACGACGGAGAACTTGGCGAGCTGCGTCCAGTTGTCGCGAGCGCGCAGAGCGAGAGCGACGGCGACCACGGATCAGGCGGCGGTTGCCGCTGTCGCGACGAACGTCGAGGCCAGCGCCGGGAGCCGAACGCGCAGCTTTTCCTGCTCCACCTCGAGCTCGACGACGTGGCCTGCGTGATCGACGTGCATGTCGATGAGAGTGCCGCACGTGCCGTTTTCCCTCGCGATCTCCCTCTTGACGAGAGAGACGAACGAGACTCCGTGCTTCCGGTAGAACGCGACGTCGTCGAGGAGCATGAGGGCCGAAGCGACGGCGATCTCCTTCGCGCCGGGCTGGGATGCGGCAAAGGGGAGGAAGCGCGGCGAGTCGTCGCCGCTCTGCACGACGAAGCCGAGCACGCGGCTGCAGGTGGAGTCGAGCACGACATCGCTCGGCCGGCCGAGCAGGATGTCGTGGAGCCGGACGGGAATGCCGATCAAGCCGGCGATGGAAAGCGACCCCATTCCAAGATCCTTCCTATCCGGGACGACGCTGGGCAAACGTGAGGTGATCGGGGGGCTCAGCCGGCGTGGTACCCCTCCTCGCCGATGAGCGGGACGAACCTGCAGGGTACCGCGTGCAGGACGGCCGGCCCCTCGGGACTGCGCACGATCACCTGGAGCGTCTGAGCCGAGCGAGAGCCCACGGGGACGACGAGCCGGCCGCCTACCTGGAGCTGCTCGTACAGCGCGTGCGGGAAGCGCGGCGCCGCGGCACCGACGCCGATCGCGGCGAACGGCGCATGCTCGGGAAGGCCGCGGCTTCCGTCGCCGACGTGCACGACGACGCGACCGCGAAGGACGGCGCGGGCCCGCTCGGCCAGCTCGGGGATGCGTTCGATCGAATGAACCTCGCGGGCGAGCTCGGCGACCACGGCGGCCTGGTAGCCGGAGCCGGTCCCGACATCGAGCACCCGCTCGCCGCCGTTCAGGCCGAGCTCCTCGCAGATGCGCGCGACCATGTACGGCTGGGAGATCGTCTGCCCCTCGCCGATCGGCAGGGCGGCATCCTCGTACGCGCGGCTTCGTACTCCGGCCGGAACGAAGTCCTCACGCGGGACGCGGCCCATCGCGGCGAGCACGCGCTCGTCGCGAATCCCGCGCGCCCTGAGCTGGAGCTCGACCATCGCCTCCCGTTCAGCGACCATCGAGGTGCTCGAGCACGGCGTGCTTGACATCGGTGATGCGGGCGATCTCGCCGGTGATTCCGATCGTGAGAACCGGAACGACGGAGTCTCCGGCGACGAGCGACCCATGGCTTCCGCCGCCGGAGTGATGGCGTCCGCCGAGGTCCGCGAACTCCCAGCCCTCGGCGGCCGAGACGAGCAGCTCGCCGGCGTTCGGGTTCATCAGCGCGGCCCGCGCGCGCAGGGGGGCATCCGGGTGCTCGAGCTCGTCCGGCGACCCGTCGGCGCCGTCGCGGCGTGCGACGACGTCGTCGCCGTCGAGCCTGAGCGTGACGTCGACCGAGGGCTCGCCGTCGAGCGCGGCCGCGAGCTGCCCGGCGTCGGTGCGCGCCTCCGGCAGGAGGTACACCTGCGCCGCGCGATTCGACGCGCACACGATGATGTCGTCGGCGAAGCGCGCAAACGCGGACTCGAGGCGCGCGGTGCGGTCGACCGTCGTCTGACCGTGATCGGAGAGAAGCACGACCGCGTACCGTTCGAGGAACGCCTCACCACCGCCGGCCGCATCGAGAAGCGCCTGCACCGCAGCGTCGGTGCGCACGAGCGCGACGTCCTCGGCGCCCTCGGGGCCGTGCAGGTGCGACGAGTAGTCGAAGTCGGAGAGGTAGTACGCGAGGAAGTCGAAGCCGTCGCGCGTGACGAGCCAGCGTCCGACCGCCGCGGCATAGGCGTCGGTCGAGCCTGCGGCACGACTGCGCACGGCGAACGGAGCGCCGGTCTGGTCGGACTCGAACAGGCCGTAGTAGAAGAAGCGCTTCGGCCCGTATGCCGGCTTCGTCACCCACGGCAGCGTCGGCAGGTAGCGCGTGCGGCCGCGGTAGCAGGTGATGTTGACTGCGCCCGCCACGAGCCCGGCGGCGTCGACTGCCTCGTAGACCGTCGTGACCTTCGGCGAAAGGTGGCGCTGGTTCATGTTGTAGATCGTGTCGGTGATCGACTGCGCGATCCCGGCGGCGCGAAGAGCGGAGAACGACGACCCGTACTCGACGATGCGGCGTTCGCTCCGGTGCCACCAGACGAGGTGCGGGATGTGGTGCTCGTCCGGGCCCGCGCCGGTCGCGATCGACGACAGGCAGACCGGGGTCAGCGAGGGGAAGGCGGAGATGCCGCGGCGGTAGTCGCCGTGGGCGGCGAGAAACGCGAGCGCGGGGGCCCGCCCGCTCTCGGCGGCGCGCTCGAAAGCGGCGGGAGTCATCCCGTCGACGACGATGAGGACGACTTTCTTCGCCGGCATCCGTCAGTCGCGCGCGAGCGTCCGCAGCCCGGCGTACCGCTCGGGCGAGCGGCGGCGGAGACGCGCGGCGAGCGCCGGCAGCGCGAGCGCGACGACGTATCCCGCCGCCGGGATCCAGGCGAGGCCGGCGGCGACGAGTGCGGCGGCGGCGACGATCAGCGCTGTCCCGAGCGCCGTCCCGCCGCGCCGGAGCGCTCCGCGGACGATCGTCGCAGTGCCGAGCGCAGCCGCGAGCCCGCCGGCGGCGCCTGCGGCGACATCGCCCCAGCTGCCCGGCTGCCAGGCGTCGATGCCGTAGCCGAGGCCGGCGCCTGCCGCGGCTGCGACGACCGCGACTGCGACCGCGGCGGCGCGGAGCGTGCCCGCGAGGAGCACACCGGCCGCGGCTCCGAGTCCCGCAGCGACGCCGATCCAGTACCAGGCGCCCATCGACTGGAGTGTATTGACGTACCTCCATGCCGGGCTTGTTCGTTGTATTCGGGATGGACGACAGGCCGCTTCTCGTGTTCTTCACCTCGCAGCGCTCGGGCCCGGCACGCCGCATGGAGAGCCTGCTGGCCCATATCGCCCGCAAGGAGCGCGAGCACCTCGACGTGAAGCGTGTCGACGTCGACGAGCGTCCCGAGATCGCCGCACGCTTTCGGGTCGGCGAGGTCCCTGCGCTCCGGCTCATCAAGGGCAGGCGCGTGATCGCTGCGCTGGACGGTCGCGTGACGACGCCGCGCATCGAGGAGATGCTCGACTCGCACCTACGCGCGGTCGCGTAGGCGGGCGATCACTGCGAGACCGAAGTCGGCGGCGCGCTTTCCGTCGATCACACGATGATCGAACGTCACCGAGACGTTCCCGATCCTGCGCACCACGACCTCACCGTCCCGCACGACCGCGCGATCTTCGATGCGGTGGACGCCGAGGATCGCGACCTCGGGATGGTTCAGGAGCGTCGTCGTGAAGAGGCCGGCCGACTTGCCGGCGCTCGTGATCGTGAACGTTCCGCCGCGCAGCTCCTCGGGAGCGAGGGTTCCCGCGTGCGCCGCTTCGGCGAGCCGGCGAACGTCTGCGTCGAGCTCCTCGAGCGAGCGTGCGTCGCAGTCGCGGACGACGGGGACGACGAGCCCCTGCTCGGTCTGTACGGCGACGCCGATGTCGCAGCGATCGAGATAGACGAGGTCGTGTCCTTCGACGCGTGCGTTCAGCTCGGGGAACTCCTTCAGCGACGCGGCGCAGGCCTTCAGAACGAGTGGCACGAGGAGCGCGAGATCCACACCGCCGAAATCGCATTCTTCGACCCACGTGATCGTCGGGATCTGATGCGCCTTCGTCAGATGCTCGAACATCTGCCGTCTGATCCCGCGCAGCTGCTCGCGCCGTCCCTCCTGCGGAGCCGCGGCTCCGCGGACGTCCTCCTCCGTGATGCGTCCCTGCGGCCCGCTTCCGGCGACCGAGCCCAGATCGACTCCGAGCTCCTGCGCGAGGCGACGCACGAGTGGAGTCGCCCGCGTGCCCGCAGGCGGCGCGACCGCGCCGGGCACCGGCTGGTCCGGGTCGCCTCCGATGACGACGAGCACGGTTCCGACGGGGACGACCGCGCCCTCGGCGACGAGGATCCTCGACACGGTGCCGGCGGCGGGCGAGGGAATCTCGACCGTCGTCTTGTCGGTCGCGATCTCGACGAGCGGGTCGTCCTCGGCGATCTCCTGCCCTTCGGAGACGAGCCATCGGGCGACCTCGCCCTCGGTCAGGCCCTCGCCGAGATCCGGCAGCTTGAACGTGTACGCCACGGCGGTGGAGCCTAGCGCCCCGCACGCGCGTTCAAGAGGTTGACGCGCGCGCGACCGACGGGATTCCCAACCCCGCCCCTCCAGCCGTCAGGCTAGGACGAGAGCACGCACGTGTCCCGGGAGGCTTTCGCGCGATCTGCGCACGCAGCCGTCACCGATACGCGTCGTCGGGGAGGATCGCGTGGACGCCCTTCGCGATGTTCACGACCTGGGTCACGTGCAGGTCGACCGCGACGCTCGCGAGCGCGAGCGCCTCCTTGCGCGAGAGCGCGAGCTCGCGCTCGATCACATCGAGCATCGTCTCCGTCGCCTGCGCTGCGGCGGCGTCGAGATCCTCGTCGAACCCGAATGCGACCCACGCACCATCGACCCGCGCGATCGGCATGCGCAGCTCGAGGTCGGCGACGTCGAGCGTCAAGGTCGCGCGCTCGAGCGGCGCCTCGATCGCGGTGCCGGAGACCTCGCCGTCGCCCTGTGCGCCGTGGCAGTCCCCGGCCATGAGCAGGGCCCCGTCCACCGGGATGGGGAGATAGAGCGTCGTGCCGGCGACGAGGAGCTTGCAGTCGATGTTGCCGCCCCAGCGCCGCGGCGGAATCGTCGAGTGCTCCCCGGGCTCGGGCGGCGGCATGCCGATCACCCCGAGGAAGGGCGCCGAGGCGACGCGGTGCGCGCCGCACGCCCAGCGGCCGCCCTCGAGCGTCCACGCGAACCGCTCGCCGCCGGCGAACGTCTCGCCCCACGTGCGCGGCGTCACCTCGCCGATGCGGACGACGAGCGTCCGGCCCGCCTTCGCGCCGCGCACCTCGAACGGGCCGGCCAATGCGTGGCCGCTCCCCTCCGGACGCTCCGGCTCGTCGCCGGGCTCCCAATGCCAGCGGGCGTTGAACGCGTGGAAGGACACGCTCTCACCCGGCGCGACCGACTGTTGCGGCTCGTAGTCGGCGCAGAAGAAGCCCTTCACGGGAGCGGCTCCTGGATCCACGCGTCGGGAGGAGCGATGAGCGCCCGCAGCCCGATGCGCCTGCCGCCGGCGTCGCGAAACTCCCACAGCGCCACCGCCTGCTCGTCGCCGCGGAGCTCCGGCGCGAACGTCGCCGGCACGTAACCCGCCTGCAGGCTCCGGTCGGCGTCCCACACCGCGACCGCGTCGGGGTCGTGCGCGTTGTCGGGCTCGCGCACGAGGGCGAGCCGCCGGCCGGGCGCGAAGACGTCGTCCTGCAGCTCGCGCACGCGGTGGGAGGTGCCTGCCACCTTGATCACGAGCAGCCGCGGATCCTTCCACGACAGCGCGTGGCCGGTCGCCGCGTCGCGCAGCCAGTAGCCGGCCTCGCCGCGCTCGAGCCAGATCCGCAGGCGCTCAGAACCGGGCGACACGCTCGACAGCCGCTGCGACGCGCTCGACCGACGGCATGTACGCGTCCTCGATCTTCCAGTACGGATACGGGACGTCGTAGCCGGTGACGCGGAGCACGGGCCCGCGCAGATCGAGAATCGCCTTCTCCGCGAGAATGGCCGCGATCTCGGCGCCGAAGCCGACGGTCCGCGGCGCCTCCTGCACGATGACGACGCGGCCCGTCTTCGACGCGGACGCGAGCAGCGACTCCTCGTCGAGGGGTCGAAGCGAGCGGATGTCGACGATCTCGCACGAGACGTCGTCTGCGAGCTCGTCCGCCGCGCGCTCGCAGACGGGCACCATCGCGCCGTACGCGACGAGCGTGACGTCGGTCCCCTCGCGCGCGATGCGCGCCTTGCCGAGCGGAACGACATAGTCGCCCTCCGGCACCTCGCCGCGCTCGGTGCGGTAGATGAGCTTCGGCTCGAACACGACGACGGGATCCGGGTCGCGGATCGCGGCCGCCAGCAATCCCTTCGCGTCCGCGGGCGTCGACGGGATCGCGACCTTGATGCCGGGTGTGTGCACGTAATACGTCTCCGGTGAGTCGTCGTGAAGCTCTGGCGCGCGCACACCGCCGCCGTACGGCATGCGCACCGTGATCGGGAACTCCATCTTCCCGCCCGTGCGCCAGTGGTAGCGGCCGACGTGCGTGATCAGCTGGTCGAGGCACGGGTACGAGAACGCGTCGTATTGCATCTCGCACACGGGCTTCCAGCCCGCCATGCACAGTCCGACGGCGGTGCCGAGGATCCCCGCCTCCGCGAGCGGCGTGTCGACGCAGCGGTTCTCGCCGAAGCGCTCGACCAGCCCCGCGGTCGCGCGGAACACCCCGCCTGCGCGGCCGACGTCCTCGCCCATGACCATCACGGAGTCGTCGCGGGCGAGCTCGACGTGCAGCGCGTCATTGACCGCTTCGACGAGGAGCTTCTCAGCCATCGCGCATGTTCGGCGGCGGGTGGACGTACGCGTTCTCGAAGACGAGCTCCGGGTCGGGGTCGGGCTCCGCCTCGGCGGCGGCGATCCCGGCGCGCATCGCCTCGGCCGCCTCGGCCTTGATGTCGGCCTCGAGGTCGTCGCCGAGAACGCCGAGCTTGCGCAGGTAGCGCTCGTAACGGCCGAGGCACTCGTTCTTCTTCTCCGCCTCGACACGCGCGATGTCGATGTAGACGCGCGGGTCGTCCGCGGTCGCATGCGGCGCCGCGCGATACGACAGCGCCTCGATGAACGTCGGGCCGCCGCCCTTCCGGGCGCGCTCGACCGCCTCGCGCGTCGCCTCGTACACCGCGAGCACGTCACCGCCGTCGACGCGAACACCGGGCATCCCGTAGCCCACCGCCTTGTCCGCGAGTGTCTCGGCGCGTGTCTGTGCCGAGATCGGCGTCGAGATCGCCCATTGGTTGTTGTTGCAGAAGAGGATCACGGGCGCTTGCATGACGGCGGCGAAATTGGCTCCCTCGTGAAACGCTCCCTCGCTCGTCGCGCCGTCGCCGAAGTAGGCGATCGCGCACGCGCTCTCGCCCTTCAGCTTCTTTCCCCACGCGAGCCCCACGGCGTGCGGAACGTGGGTGCCGATCGGAACGCAGATCGATGCGACGTTGTAGTCGGCCGGATTCCACCACCCGGCGGGATGGCCGCGCCACCAGTGGAGGACGGTCGCGGGCGGAATGCCGCGGAGCAGGCCGATGGCGGACTCGCGATAGCTCGGGAAGATCCAGTCTTCGTCGGCGAGCGCGTGTGCCGATCCTGCCTGCATCGCCTCGTGGTTCCAAAAGATCGCGTAGGTGCCGATGCGACCCTGGCGGTGGTAGACGAGCGAGCGCTCGTCGTACGTCCGCAGGAGCACCATCGACCGATAGATGTCCAGGAGGTCCTGCTCGCCGACGCCGTCGAGCTCGCGCTCCTCGTCGATGACACTCCGCTGTGCCACCTCGATCACGCCGAGAAGCGTAACTAGACGAACACCGAGACGGCCGCGCGCTCCGCCTCGAAGACGGCGCCGTCCACATCGCCGAGGTCCTCGCCGTCCGCCTGGAGCGCCATCGGCCCGTCGCAGACGATCTCGACCCGGTCGAGGTCGTGGCCGTACAGCGTGTGCCTTCGGCCGCGCGACTGCCCGGAGAGGATCGACAGCGCGAGCGGGAGGAGCGAGCGGCGCCGGACGCGAACAGGCGCGACGAGGTCGAGGCCCTCCTCGAAATGCGCGCCCGGGACGATGGGGAGCGGCAAGCGCTTCAGGTACGTGTACGGGCTCCCGTTGGCGACGAACGCGAACGCAGCGCGGCCGAATCCCTTCACTTCGAGCGCCGGCTCCATGTGGCCGGTGTGCGTCGCGAGCTCGGAGACGACGGCGCGCGCGAATGCGAAGTCTCCCGGACGCTTGCCCTCGACGGTCCGTCCCATGCGGTCGACGCGCCTGACCGCCTCCGCGTCGAGCCCGATGCCGGCGGCGAACGCGAAGCGGCGTCCGTTGACCCGGCCGACCGTGATGCGGCGAACGCGCCTCGCGCGGATCGAGTCGCCCAGCCGCTTCGCGGCGGCGATCGGATCGTGCGGAAGCCCGAGCGCCCGCGACAGGACGCTTGTCCCGCCGCCGGGCAGGAAGCCGATCGGGACGTCCTCGGTCAACCCGTTCAGGGCCTCGTTGAAGCCCCCGTCGCCGGAGTACACGACGATCGCCTCGAAGCCGCCGTCGAGCGCCGCGCCCGCAAGCTCGGTCGCGTGACCCGGACGCTCCGTCAACACGACGTTCAGCTCGGCCACGCGCCCGAGCTCCGCCTGCACGAGCGCGAGCTTCTCCTGCGTCACGTGCGTGGCGAACGGATTGACGATCAGCGTGACTCGGGCCAGGCCGTCAGTGAATCACGAACGCCGCGGGCGACACCGCCGCGGCGTCGACCGTGTCCGAGGTCACGGAGTGTTGTAGCCGCGCATCCCGTCGACGAGCAGCGCGGTGAAGCGGTCGGCGATCGCATCCGTGTCGACGCCGGGGCGAAGCCAGGCGTACGCCCAGTTCACGGCGGAGAGCGCGAGCAGCGCAGCGGTCGCGTCGTCGAGGTCGGCACGAAGCTCGCCGAGCTCACGACCCTCGCGATAGAGCGCCCGGAACCGCTCCTCGTACCGCCGCCGCTCGGCGACGAACGCATCCCTCCGCTCGCCCTCGAGGTAACGCCACTCGCGCACGAACACGGTGGCGACATCGAGCTGCTCGCCCACGACGCGCAGGTGCCCGCGGAGCGCCGCCCGGATCCGGTCGATCACGGGCCCCTCGTCGGGAACGGAGTCGAGGGCGGCGTGGAAGGCGGCCGCGCCCTCGCTCGCCACCTCCCAGAGCAGGTCGGCCTTCGACTGGATGTGCGCGTACAGCGATCCCTTCTGGACGCCGAGCGCCTGCGCGAGGTCGCCGACCGAGGTGCCGTGGTAGCCCTTCTCGGCGAAGAGACGGGCGGCGGCGCGGGTGAGCTCGCTTCTGCGGGCGCTCATCTAGACTGGAGGCTAACGATCGTTCGGAAGGAGAGCTGCGAATGGGCGATGAGCAGGCATTTCTCGCGTACGTCCAGGCCGGCGGCCAGGTGGAGACGGGCGACTGGATGCCCGACGAGTACCGGGCGAAGCTCATCAAGTTCATCGAGATGCACGGCAACTCGGAGCTCATGGGCGTGCTGCCCGAGCGCG
Source organism: Acidobacteriota bacterium (assembly GCA_028876365.1). Lineage (GTDB taxonomy): Bacteria > Actinomycetota > Thermoleophilia > Gaiellales > Gaiellaceae > Palsa-739. Next base: position 13,705 of record JAGWRZ010000127.1, read on the forward strand.
AGTGGATCCTCCGCGCGCCGACGCTCCAGCGCAAGCTCGCGCTGACGGCGAAGGTCCAGGACGAGGTGGGCCACGCACAGCTCATCTACCGCGTCGTCGAGGACCTCGGGAAGCCGCGCGAGCGCTGCCTCGCCGACCTCGTCGACGGGAAGGCGAA
>JAGWRZ010000128.1 GCA_028876365.1 Acidobacteriota bacterium
CCGCTTATCAGGCGCGGATGCTGAACTGGGCGAACGACCTGCTCAGCCGGACGTGACCGAGAGCACGTAGGCGCCGCTCGCGACGCCGCGCAGCGTCACCTGGACGTAGGAGCCGACGACGCGGGCGACGACGGGGCCGCGCACCGTCAGGCGTACGCGCTTGTGCGGGGGCACGAAGATCCGGTACAGATCGCGCGGGTCCTTGACGGCGTCGAGCGTGCCGGCGATCCGCGCCGACGGATGCGCCTTCGTCGTCAGCGCCGGCAGCAACCTCGCCTCGGCGACGGTGTCGTTCGGCTCCCGCGAGTCGTTCGGCGGCGAGGGAGCGGCGAGCGCCGCGGGGATGTTCAGGATGCCGCTCTGCACCGTCCCCTTGAGGAGGGCGAAGACCTGCGCCGCGGAGAGCTTCGGGCGCGCCGTCCAGACCCAGGCGGCTGCGGCCGCGACGATGGCCGAGGAGAAGCTCGTCCCGCCGTCGGTCACGTGCCCGCTCGGATCGTGCTCGAGCGTCGTGTCGACCTCGATGCCGACGCCGGGCGCGAAGAGGTCGACCCACGCGCCGGTCGCGGTGAAGGGCGTCGGCGCGCCGGCCTCGTCGCTTGCCCCGACGGCGAGGACGTGGGGGTCCGCGGCCGGGTAGACGACCGGGTTGCCCTGGGTGGCGAGGTTGCCGGCGGCCGCGACGAGCAGGCAGCCGCGACGCTGCGCGGCGGCGACGGCGGCGTCGACGACGGGGTCGCGCGAGACCGTGCCGAAGCTGATGTTGACGACGCCGGGGCAGGGCGCGGCCGCGAGTCCGGCGGCGACGGTGGCCGAGGTGAGCCCGCCGGGAGTGGGGGTGGCGTCCCAGACGTCGAGGGCGGCCTGCGGGTAGACGCCGACGATGCCGGTTCCGTTCGCCGGGGCGGCGGCGACGGAGGCGACCTCGGTGCCGTGGAACTCGCCCGCGCCGGAGGTCGTCTGCGCGTTCAGGTACGTCGTCGCCGGGCGGCCGGCGAAGTCGGGCTGCGTCGCATCGACGCCGCTGTCGAGGATCGTGAGCGGGACGCCGGCCCCGGGCGGGGTGGCCTGGTCGGCGCCGACGGCGCCCAGGTACCACTCCTGCGGCTGGAGCGGGTCGGTCGTCCGGAGAGCGCCGGCTGTTCCGGAGGCGGCTGCGGCGGTCAGGGCCGCGAGGGCGAGGGCGAGCGGACGGCGTCGCACGGGCAGGACCACTCTATTGCGGGATCGCACGGTGTTGGCCAATGTGATACAAAAGTCAGCGACGCTGTGGTCATGCTCCCGGTCGCCGCAAGCAGGGAGCATGGGGGAACTTTCGCCCGGCGTCCGGTCGACGGCCCGGTCACGTGGACGCCGGGCCGTCGGCATTTGATCGGCGGTTAGGCTGGAATCCATGAGCCGCACCGTCATCCTCTCCGCCGTCCGCACCCCTTTCGGCCGGCTCGGCGGTGGCCTCAAGGACCACGCCGCCGTCGACCTCGGCGCGATCGTCATCCGTGCCGGGCTCGAGCGGGCGGGCATCGACGCCGGCGAGGTCGAGTACGTCGTCATGGGACAGGTGTTGCAGGGGGGCGCGGGGCAGGCGCCCGCGCGGCAGGCGGCGGTGGCGGCCGGGGTGCCGATCGGGGTGCCGGCCGACACGATCAACAAGGTGTGCGCGTCCTCGATCCGCGCGGTCGAGATCGCCGACTCGATGATCCGGGCGGGGGACGTCGACGTGGTCGTGACCGGCGGCATGGAGTCGATGTCGAATGCGCCGTACATCCTCAAGCAGGCGCGCTTCGGCTACCGGCTCGGCGACGGGACGCTGATCGACCTGACGACGCACGATGGCCTGACGTCGACTTTCGACGGGCGGCACATGGTCGAGCAGGCGTCGTTCGTGTCGCGCGAGCTCGGCATCTCGCGCGAGGAGCAGGATCGATGGGCGCTGCGCTCGCACGAGCGGGCGGCGTCGGCGCAGGATGCGGGTCGCTTCGCCGACGAGATCGTCCCGGTGGGGGACGTCGCCGCCGATGAGAGCGTGCGCCGCGACACCTCGTACGAGAAGCTCGCGTCGCTGCGGCCCGTGTTCGATCCGGAGGGGACGACGACGGCGGGGAACGCTCCCGGCGTCAACGACGGAGCGTCGTGCATCGTCGTGTGCTCGGAGGAGTTCGCGCGGAGGCGCGGGCTCGACCCGCTCGCGACCCTGCTCGCGCAGGGGTATGTGGCCGACGACTTCGCCTATCTCGCGCGCACGCCGGCGCGGGCGGGGGCGATGGCGCTCGAGCGCGCGGGCAGGTCGATCGGCGACGTCCGTCGCGTCGAGATCAACGAGGCGTTCGCGTCCGTCGCGTCCAACTCGACGACGATGCTCGGCGCGGACGAGGAGATCGTGAACGTCAACGGCGGCGCCGTCGCGCTCGGGCATCCGATCGGCGCGAGCGGCGGCCGGATCCTCGGGACGATGGTGCACGAGCTCCGCCGCACCGGCGGTGGCCTCGGCCTCGCGGCCATCTGCTCCGGCGGCGGCCAAGGAGACGCCCTCCTCATCGAGGCCTGAACCAGAGACCGGTACCAGGTACCAGCACCGAAACGTGCCGAAAGCGTCACGCTGCGTCGATGTGACGGAGCCCGCGTTGCCACACCCATCTCCGCAACTCCGCCCGCGCATCCAGTGGCCACTCGAAGCACGCGAGGACGAGTGCGTCATCGATGAACGAATGCGGCGCACGGAGGCCGACCGTCCCCGCGAAGCTACTCCACTGCCAGTCCTCGGCCCGCTCGCGGAGCCCCGCCTCGACCGGGTTGTTGGCGACGTAGGCGTACCGGTCGAGTAGATCGTCCCTGTCGCGAATCCGCCGCGCGCCATACCGGTCGAATTGGACGTGGCCCCGCAACGAATGCCGCTTGTTGAAGGCGCGGGCATACGGCAGATTGAGCGCATGCATCACGATCGGAAGGACGTCGTCTTCTACCTGGACGATCAGGTGATAATGCGACCGCATCAGGCAGAACCCGACACACGTCAGTCGATTGGCCGTCGAGACGCGGGCGAGATGCCGGAGGAACTCGAGGCGATCGGCGTCGTCTCGAAAGAGCTCTGGGACGCCCCAGACGCAGTGGGTGTAGACGTGGAAGACGCCGGCGGCGGTATCTCGCGGTGGCCGCGGCATGTCCGCCAGGATCTCGGGTGGGCAGTCGCGGCTTTGTCAGAGATGTGTGTCACTTCCGTGCGCGTACCTGGTACCGGTCTTTCGTTGCGGCGGCGGTGCGGCTAGCCTCTGCGCGTGGAGCTCGAGCACGTTCTCGTCGTGGGCGCGGGGCAGATGGGCGGGGGGATCGCGCAGGTCGTCGCCGCGTCCGGCCGCGCCGTCAGCCTCCACGACCCCTACCCGGGAGCGGTCGACCGCAGCCTCGCCGCCATCCGGCGAAGCCTCGAACGGCTCGGCACGGGCGCCGACCTCGACGCAACACTCGCGCGCATCACGCCGGTCGACGAGCTCGTCCCCGCCGACCTCATGATCGAGGCGATCGTCGAGGACGCCGCCGCGAAGGAGGAGCTCTTCCGCCGCGCCGACGCGACGCTCCCGCCCGGCGCCATCCTCGCCTCGAACACCTCCTCGATCCCCATCACCCGCCTCGCCGCCGCCACGGCACGCCCCGACCGCGTCATCGGCATGCACTTCTTCAACCCGGTCCCCGTCCTCGCGCTCGTCGAGGTCATCCGCGGCCTCGAGACCTCCGACGACACCGCGGCCGCGATCGTCGCGCTCGCCGCCGAACTGGGGAAGACGCCGGCCGAGGCACGCGACCTGCCCGGATTCGTCTCCAACCGGATCCTCATGCCCTTCATCAACGAGGCCGCATACGCCCTGCTCGAAGGGGTCGCGACCCCGGAGGCGATCGACACGATCGCCAAGCTCGGATTCGCCCACCCCATGGGGCCACTGGCCCTCGCCGACCTGATCGGCCTGGACACGTGCGTCGCCATCATGGACGTGCTGCACGAGGGCCTCGGCGACTCCAAGTACGCACCCTGCCCGCTCCTGCGACAGTACGTCCAGGCGGGCCGCCTCGGCCGGAAGACCGGCCGCGGCTTCTTCGCGTACGCATAACCCATTCGGGGGACTCAAAGACATGGTCGTGGTTGCCGACAGGCAAGCGGGGAGAATGAGAATCCTGTTGGTCGACGACGAGCCCGCCCTGCGCGAGCTCCTTCGCATCACGTTCGAGAGCGCGGACGTGTCCGTCGACGAGGCTGCGTCCGCCCGGGAAGCCGAGACCGCCATCGCCGCTGCGCCGCCGGACGTGATCATTCTCGACCTGCGCATGCCGGGGATCGGCGGCGCCGAGCTGTGCGCCCGGCTCAAGTCGGAGCCCGCGACGCGCGACATCCCGATCGTCCTCCTCACCGGTGCGGACGCCGAAGAGGCGCGCCGCGCGCAGGAAGCGGGAGCCGAGGCGCTCGTGCGGAAGCCGTTCAGCCCGCTCGAGCTGCTCGGCATCGTCGACAAGCTCACGAAGACCGAGACGCGGGCGCCGCTCGCGCGTCCGCGCGCCCTTCCGGTGAACGACGAGGAGGAGCTCCTGCTCTACGCGCGCGACCTCCGGCACATGCTCGGCGTCGAGCGCCGGCAGCGCGCTCTCCTCGAGAGCTCGTACCTCGAGACGGTGACCGTGCTCGCGACGGCGCTCGAATGGAAGGACACCGGCACGCACGACCACTCCCAGCGCGTCGTTCGCTACGCGCTCGCGCTCCTGGCGGCGATCGACCCCGACTTCGCCGTCCGCGACCGCGGCATCGAGTACGGCTTCCTCCTGCACGACGTCGGCAAGATCGGGATCCCCGACGAGATCCTGCAGAAGGCCGGGCCGCTCACCCCGGACGAGCGGACGCGCATGCAGCAGCACACGCTCCTCGGCGAGGAGATGCTCTCGCGGGTCGCGCTCCTGCGCGGCGAGGGCATCTTCGTCGTGCGCTCCCATCACGAACGGTGGGACGGGGGCGGCTACCCGGACCGGCTCCGGGGGGACGAGACGCCGCTCGGCGCGCGCGTGTTCGCCGTCGCCGACTCGCTCGACGCGATGACCAGTCACCGGCCGTATCGCCGCGCGCTCGGCTGGGACGCGGCACGCGAGGAGATCTTCGCCGAGTCGGGGAAGCAGTTCGACCCGATCGTCGTCGAGGCGTTCCACGACTGCGAGCCGCAGCTCGTCGCCGCCTACCGCGACGCCGCCTAGCCCGCCGACCCTCACCGCCTCGACGACTAGAGTCGTCCTCGTGGACTTCGAGCTCGAGCCGGAGCAGAAGGAGATCCAGCTCCTCGCGCGCGAGTTCGCCGCGCACGAGATCGAGCCGCA
>JAGWRZ010000129.1 GCA_028876365.1 Acidobacteriota bacterium
GTTCTTCGGGCACCCCGAGGTCTACATCATGGTGCTGCCCGCGATGGGGATGGTCTCGGAGATCCTCCCCGTCTTCTCGCGGAAGCCGATCTTCGGCTACAAGGCCGTCGCGTTCTCGACGATCGGCATCGCGTTCTTCTCGATGCTCGTCTGGGCGCACCACATGTTCGCCGTTGGTATGCCGGTCGGGCTCGACTCGTTCTTCATGATCACGTCGATGGTGATCGCCGTCCCGACCGGCGTGAAGATCCTCAACTGGCTGGCGACGCTCTGGCGAGGGAACATCTCCTTCGACACGCCGATGCTGTGGGCGCTCGGCTTCATCGCCGTGTTCACGATGGGCGGCATCTCCGGCATCTTCCTGGCCGCATTCCCAATCGACTGGCAGGCGACCGACACGTACTTCGTCGTCGCCCACTTGCACTACGTGCTCTTCGGCGGCTCGGTGTTCACGATCTTCGCCGGCATCTACTACTGGTTCCCGAAGATGACGGGCCGGATGTACGACGAGCGCCTCGGCAAGCTGCACTTCTGGCTGACGTTCGTCGGCTTCAACCTCACCTTCTTCCCGATGCACCTGCTCGGGACTGAAGGGATGCCGCGGCGCGTCGCCGATTACGCGCCGAAGTTCGCGAGCCTCAACATGTTCATCTCGCTCGCGTCCTTCGGGCTCGGCGCCTCGGTGCTCGTGTTCCTCTACAACATGATCACGAGCTGGAAGAACGGCCCGGTGGCGCCGGCGAATCCGTGGCGCGCGCTGACGCTCGAGTGGCAGGTCAGCTCGCCGCCGCCGATCTTCAACTTCGACGAGATCCCGCAGGTCGTCGGCTCGCCGTACGAGTACGGCATCCCGGGAGCCCAGCACGCCGTGCTCGCGCCGTCTCCGACCCACGAGGTCGAGGAGGTGCCGACGTGAGCGAGCGCGAGCCCCGCCATGTCCTCGTGGTCGCGAACGAGACGATCGTGTCCCGGAGGCTCGTGGACGCGATCGAGTCGCGCGCGGGGGACGGCGCCGTCCGGGTGACGGTGGTCGCGCCGGTCAACCAGCCTCGCCAGGGCTACGTCGTCTACTACGACACCCGCAAGGCGGCCGCGCGACGGCGCCTGGACAAGACGCTCGACCTGCTTCGCGCCCACGGCGTCCCGGCGACCGGCGTGGTCGTCGAGACCGAGCCCGCGGCGGCGCTTCGCGATGCGATCTCGCAGCTCGAGCCGGACGAGATCGTCGTCTCGACGCATCCGCGGCAGAAGTCGGGATGGCTGCGGCGCAACGCGGTCGAGCAGATGCGCAGGGCGGCGGACGGGCTCCCCTTCGAGCACCTCGTCGTCGATATCGAGAAGGAGCAGGGGCCGGCCAACGTCCTCGTCGTCGCGAATCAGACGGTGCTCGGCGAGCCGCTGCTCGAGCGGATCCGCGCACGGGCGCAGTCGGGCCCCGCGAGCTTCCTCATCATCTCGCCGCAGGGCGACGCAGCCGATACCTACGAGGAGGCGGAGAGGCGTCTCCTGCGCGCGGTGACGCGCCTCCGGTCGGAGGGCCTCGACGTGCACGGGCAGATCTCCCACCCCGACCCGTACACGGCTGCGCTGCAGGCGATCGAGGACGAGCGCGTCGACGAGATCGTCGTCTCGACGTTCCCGCGGGCGCGGTCGGGCTGGATGCGCCGCGACCTCGTCGAGCGGCTCCGGAACGACGCGAAGCTCCCGGTCGAGCACGTCGAGGTCGACACACCGGTGGCGGTGATCGCGTAGTCGTGGCCGCCGCGCATGCAGAGCATCTCGAGCATCACGGACCGCCGACGCCGCATTACAGCTCGCGGATCACGCCGGGCGTGCTCGGCATGTTCCTCTTCATCGCGTCGGAGATCATGCTCTTCGGCTCGTTCTTCACGGCCTACTTCTTCATCCGGGTCGTGAACGGCGTCCAGTGGCCGACGCCTCCCTACCACCTGCCGGTCTACGTCGCGCTCCTGAACACGTGCATCCTCGTCACGTCGAGCTTCACGGTGCACTGGGCGCTCCAGTCGATCAAGCGCGGGAACGTCTGGGGCCTGCGCGCCGGGCTCCTGCTCACGTTCCTCATGGGGTTGACGTTCCTGATCACGCAGGTGATCGAGTACGCGCGCATCGGCTTCAACACGAGCGACGGCGCGTTCCCGACGATCTTCTTCTGCCTGACGGGGCTCCACGGGGCGCACGTCTTCGTCGGCCTCTCGATCCTCCTCTTCATGACGATCCGCGCCTTCCGGGGGCATTTCTCCGCCGAGCACCATCACGGCGTCGAGATCGGCGGGATCTACTGGCACTTCGTCGACGTCATGTGGATCGTCGTCTACCTGACGGTCTACATCCTCTGATTTCAGGGTAAGAGGGGAGCGATGAGAAATCCGCTCCGCAGCGAAGCCGAGGCCTTCCGGTTCCTCATCGCCGTCATCATCGGCGCGCTCGTCATCTTCGGCGCGGCGCGCATCGACACGTGGCTCGGCGTCGCCGCCGCGGTCGCCGCGGTCGCCGGCATCGTCTGGTGGCTGAAGGACGAGCCGGTCCCGGGCGCCGGCGAGCCGCTGCCGAAGCTCACCTCGGCGACGCCGCCGGGAATCCGCCGGGTGCTCGTCGTCGCGAACGAGACCGCCCGCGGCACGGCCCTCCGCGACGAGCTCGAGCGCGTGCGGACCCCGGAGACGGAGCTCCTCGTCGTCGCGCCCGCGCTCGCGTCGCCCGTCCAGCATTGGGTCTCGGACGTGGACGGCGCCCGCGAGGACGCGGAAGAGCGTCTGAACGAATCCGTCGGGCTGCTCCGCGCCGCCGGGTTCAGGGTTCGCGGCGAGATCGGCGACCCGGACCCGCTCGTCGCGATCGAAGACGCCCTACGGACGTTCGGCGCGGACGAGATCGTCATCTCGACCCACCCGCCCGGCCGCTCGAACTGGCTCGAGCAGGACATCGTCGGCAAGGCCCGGCAGCGCCTCGCCCTGCCGGTCACCCACGTCGTCGTGGACCTCGCCGCCGAGCAGGCGCGAGCCTGAGCCTGAGGCGCACCTCCACGACGCGCATGCCGAGGACACTCTCCTCCTTGCGGCCGCCGTCCGGCTCGAAGCCCTCGCGCGCATAGAAGCGCCGCGCACGCGGATTGTCCTCGAGCACCCACAGGACGGCTTCTTCGTATCCGGCTGCGCGCATCTCCTCGAGCCCGGCTCCGAGGAGCGCCGGGCCGGCGCCGCTTCCCCACGACTCGGGGAGCGCGTAGATCGCGTACAGCTCGGCCTCGTCGGCATCGTCGCGACTGGGGCCGACGGCGGCGAACCCGACGACACGACCCCCTTCGTCGGCGACGAAGACGGTCTCGCCCTCGCGCAGGGAGCGCTCCCACCCGGCCGTTCGCCGCCGGACGTCGAGGCCCGCGAGCCGCTCGGCGCCGAAGACATGCGCGTAGGCCGCCTGCCAGGTGCGCACGTGCACCGCCGCGATGTCGGCGGCATCGGCGAGGGCCGCCCGGCGCACGATCACCGCGGCCTCGGCGGCTACGGGGCCGAGGCAGCCGGCCCGGTCCCCGCGACGGACGCGACATAGGCCGCGACGTCGAGGGCGTCCTGGCCCTTCACGAGGCCGGCGGGCATCGGCGTCCGGCCGGTGACCGAGCCCGACCCGAGCCGGATCTGGTCGAGCACGACGTTCTCGATCGCGTTCTGGGAGAAGCCCTGCTGCCTGTCTGCGCGGAACGCGTTGTCGAGGTTCGGGCCGATCGTCCCCGCCGTGCCGGCGTCGGCGAGCGTGTGACACGCCGCGCACTGCGCCACGCCGGTGAAGAGCTTCTTGCCGTTCGCGACGTCGGGATGGCCGGCCGCGACGCCGCCCGTGCCGCAGCCCGCCGCGAGCAGCACGGCGCCGAGCCCGGCGGCGACTCCCAGACCCCGGCGGCGCACTATGCCGGTGGCACCCCGCCGGACGCTCCCGCCTTCGCGACCGCCTCGTCCCGGGTGGGGTAGATGGTGAACACGCGGTCGAGACCGGTGATCTCGAAGATCTTCGTGATGTTGCGGTCGCTGCAGACGAGCGAGAGCTGCCCGTCGTTCGAGCGGAGCCGCTTCACGCCTCCCACGAGCACGCCGAGGGTGGTCGAGTCGATGAAGGTCGTCCCGCTGAAGTCGACGATGACGTCCTTCCCGCCCTGGCCGATCACCTCCAGCAGCTGCTGCTTGAACTCGGGCGCCGTGTAGAGATCCACCTCGCCCGCAAGCGAGATGACATACGTGTCGTCGCTCAGCTGCTCGGTCTTGATGTCGAAGTTCACTCGGACTCCCCCCAAAAAGGCTCGCTGTCGCGGCGAGTCTACGGGATCGAGCGAAGGCGGCGCCGGCGCTACTTCTTCGTCAGCTGCTTGATCAGCGACCGGACCTGGGCCGCGGTCGAGCCGCCCGGGCTGAGCTTCAGGTACCGCCTGTACGCGGCGACCGCGGTGGTCCTGTCGCCGGAGGTCTGCGCGGCCTGCGCGAGCTGGAACTGGGCGTTCGCGTTGTCGGGCTCGAGCGCGGCGACCTTCTGGAACGACGCGACGGCCCCCGTGTACTCGGCCTGCACCTGCTGCGCGAGGTTCGTCACGATCGCGTTCTGCTGCGTCGCGGCCGTCTGCTCGATCGGGTTCGTGCCGAGGGCCTGCCCGAGCGGGCTCGTCGCGCTCGGCAGCAGGCTTTGCGACGGGGCCGCGAGCTGCTGGTTCGCGTAGGCGTTCTGATACTGGGTCAGGAAGTCCTGCGCCGCCGTCTCCTGCAGGCCGGCGAGCTCCGTCCACGCCTTCGCGTCCTTCGGCCGCAGGGTCGTGTAGGCCTGGAGCGCCTGGATCGCGAGGAACGTGTCGCCCTTCGCCTCGTAGGCGGTCGCGAGGTCACGGCGGGCCCGAGGGTCGGTCGGGTGCTTCTGCACCTCGCCGAGCGCCTTCGAGATCGACGTCCCGCTCGAGCCGAAGATGTTGAGGTTGCTGAACAGCTGCTGGAGGCCGCCGGAGCCGGAGCCGACGCCGAGGAAGGCGAAGGTCGCCGCGAAGAGGACGGCGAGGATGAAGTACATCGGCCGCGCGCTTCGCCGCATGCGCACGAAGAACAGCTGCTGGTTCGGGTTGCCGCCGGACGCATGCCTGCGGCGTCCGCGCGCCCTCGTCTTCGGCGCGGGCTGGACCTTCGCCTTCTGCGCCTGCTTCGCCTTGACCGCCGCGCGCGCCATCAGCAGGTCAGAGTAGCGCCTCGCGGGCGGCGGGCTGCCTCCGCTCGACGAGGACGGCGAGCCAGATCGACCCCTCGAACAGCACCCACATCGGCAGCAGCTCGAGGAACGTCGTCACGAGGTCTGGGCCGGGAAGCGCGAGTGCGATCGCCGCCGTGATCAGGTAGCCGAGACGCCGGTTCTTGCGCAGAGATCGCGAGCTGAGCACGCCGAGGGCGACGAGCCCGAGCACGACGAGCGGCAGCTGGAAGATGACGACGATGCCGAGCAGGATCGTGACGACGAACGAGTAGTACGTGCTCGCCTTGATCAGGTGGATGAAATGCCGGCTGTCGTAGTTCGTGAGGAAGTGAATCGCGCGCGGAAGCAGGATCCAGTAGCCGAAGGCGAGGCCGGCGGCTGCGAGAGCCGCGGCGAAGGCGACGAGCACGAGCATCTTTCGCTCCGACGAGACCTGGAAGGCCGGCGCGAAGAACGCCCAGACCTGCCAGAGGATGACGGGGGACGAGATGACGATGCCCGCGTACAGGCTGACCGTGATGGAGACGGTGAACGGCTCCGCCACGCCGGTGGCGAGAAGCTGCCGGTGACCCGGCGGCAGCGGCCTGTTCAGGACATCGAGGATCCGCGAGTGGAACACGAACGCCGCGATGGACGCGACGGCGAGGCTGCCGATGATGACGAAGATCCGCTGACGCAGCTCTTCGAGGTGCTCTCCGAGCGTCGCCTCCTCGCCGTGGCCAAGGCGGCGGGGCAGCCGGCTCATTGCGCGCTAGACGGTCTCGCGCTCGGTCGGCTGGGCGACGGAGGCCGTCGTCTCGGGCGGAGCGAGCTGCTGCGGCTCGGGAGGCGCATGGCCCGAGATGGAGTCCTTGAACTCCCGCATGCCCGTGCCGAGCGAGCGCCCGATCTCCGGAAGACGCTTCCCGCCGAAGAGCAGCAGCGCGATCAGCAGGAGAACGGCGATGTGGACCGGATTGGAGACGTATCCCACACCGAGAGGTTAGCGCGTTTCCGGCCCGGTGGGGCCGGGGAGTCCCAAAGGGTGAAGAAGCGGCTCGCAGACCAGGTCGTCCTCGTGACGGGAGCCTCGAGCGGCCTCGGACGGGCGGTCGCACGGGGCGCCGGCGCCCGCGGTGCCAAGGTGGTCGTCACGGCCCGGAACGGCGAAGCGCTCGACGCCTGCGTCCGCGAGATCGAGGCGGCGGGCTCGGAGGCGCTCGCGGTCGCCGCCGACTGCACGGTCCAGGACGAGGTGCAGCAGGTGGTCGAGCAGGCGCTCGACCGCTTCGGCCGCATCGACTCGTACGTCGCGAACGCGATCGTGACCGTCTACGCGGAGACGTACCGCTACCGGGCGGACGAGCTGCGCCGGATCGTCGACGTCAACTTCTTCGGGCAGGTCTACGGGTACTGGGCCGCGCTTCCGCACCTGCGCGAGTCGCGCGGCACCTTCGTCTCGATCAACTCGGCGCTCGCGTACCGCGGCATCCCGCTCCAGGGCGGCTACTGCGCGTCGAAGGCCGCGCTGCGTGCGTTCTTCGAGTCCGCCCGCGTCGAGATCGAGAAAGCGGGATGGGACGTCGCCGTCTCCGTCGTCCTGCCGGGCGCCATCAACACGCCCCAGTTCGACCGGGACCGCCAGAAGACGGGCACGCAACCCCAGCCGGTGCCGCCGATCTACCAGCCGGAGCCCTTTGCGGCGGGCGTCCTCCACTGCTGCGAGCACCCGGTGCGCGAGCTGCCGCTCGGCTGGGGATCGCAGAAAGCGCTCTGGGGCCAGAAGCTCTCGCCGCGCGCCGGCGACCTCGTGCTCCGACGCATGGGATGGACGAGCCAGACGACGGGCGAGCCGAAGCCCCTCGACGCCCCCGACAACCTGTTCGCGCCGATGCCGGGCGACCCCGGCGCCCACGGCCGCTTCGACGACCGCTCGCGCGGCTCCACCGCATGGACATCGCTGCGGCTCGCCCTGCACTCGCCGAAAGCCGCGCTCGCGCTCCTCGGGGCGGGGGCCGTCGCTGCAGGGTCCGCTGAGCTGCTGGCCTCGCGGGGCAGGCGGCCGACACGTGTCGGCTAAACTGAGCGCGATGGTTTGTGCGGGGCGAAAGCCCCGGTTTTCCTCGCGAAAGGGACCTACCTCGTGGCATTGCTGAAGCTCGAGAGCCTGCACGTCGCCCTGGAGGACGGCACCGAGATCGTCAAGGGCGTCGACCTCGAAGTGGGCCTCGACGAGGTGCACGCGATCATGGGGCCGAACGGGTCCGGGAAGTCGACCCTGTCGTACGCGATCATGGGTCACCCCGCCTATGCGATCACGGAGGGGAGGATCGTCTTCGACGGCGAGGACGTGACCGAGATGGGCGCGGACGAGCGCGCGCAGCGCGGTCTCTTCCTCGCGTTCCAGTATCCGCACGCGATCCCGGGCGTCACCGTCACGAACTTCCTGCGCAGCGCGATCAACGCCGTCCGCAAGGCGCGCTCCGGGAAGGACGACCCGATGCCGATCCCGGAGTTCCGCAAGGAGCTGCTCGGGCAGATGGACCGCTTGAAGGTGAGCCGGGAGCTCGCGTCGCGCTATCTGAACGACGGGTTCTCGGGCGGCGAGAAGAAGCGCGTCGAGATCCTCCAGATGGCGATGCTGAAGCCGCGGATCGCGGTCCTCGACGAGACCGACAGCGGGCTCGACATCGACGCCCTCCGCGTCGTCGCGAGCGGCGTGAACGAGCTCGTCGGCCCGGAGATGGGCGCCCTCGTCATCACCCACTACCAGCGGATCCTCGACTACATCACCCCTGACCACGTGCACGTGTTCGTCGGCGGGCGCATCGTCGAGTCGGGCGGGCCGGAGCTCGCGAAGAAGCTCGAGGCGGGCGGGTACGCGCCGTACGAGGAGGTTCTCGCCTGATGGCGCAGACCGAGACCGAGATCGTCCAGGGGATCGGCTCCGACTATGCGATCAAGTACGGCTTCTCCGTCACGGAGGACTACTTCTTCAAGTCCGGCCGCGGCCTGTCGCACGAGCTCGTCGACGCGATCTCCTCGCACAAGGACGAGCCCGACTGGATGCGCAAGTTCCGGCACCGCAGCCTCGACTACTTCTACGCCCGCCCGGTGCCGCAGTGGGGCGGCAACCTGAACGACATCGACTTCGACAACATCTTCTACTACATCAAGCCGACCGAGACGCAGGCCGATTCGTGGGAGGACCTGCCGGCCGACATCAAGGACACGTGGGACAAGCTCGGCATCCCGGAGGCGGAGAAGAAGTACCTCGCGGGCGTCGGCGCGCAGTACGAGTCCGAGGTCGTCTACCACAAGCTGCAGGAGGACCTGACGAAGAAGGGCGTCATCTTCCTCGACACGGACACGGCGCTGCGCGAGCACGAGGATCTCTTCAAGCAGTACTTCGGGACGATCATCCCGCAGAACGACAACAAGTTCGCGGCGCTGAACTCGGCCGTCTGGTCGGGCGGCTCCTTCATCTACGTGCCGCCGGGCGTGTCGATCGACATGCCGCTGCAGGCGTACTTCCGCATCAACGCCGAGAACATGGGCCAGTTCGAACGGACGCTCATTCTCGTCGACGAGGGCGCGTACGTGCACTACGTCGAGGGCTGCACCGCGCCGATCTACTCGACCGACTCGCTGCACTCGGCAGTCGTCGAGATCGTCGTCAAGGACGGTGGCCGCTGCCGCTACACGACGATCCAGAACTGGTCGTCGAACGTCTACAACCTCGTCACGAAGCGCGCGGTCGCGTACAAGGACGCGACGATGGAGTGGGTCGACGGGAATCTCGGCTCCAAGCTGACGATGAAGTACCCGGCGATCTGGCTCATGGGCGAGCGCGCGCACGGCGAGGTGCTCTCGATCGCGTTTGCGGGCAAGGGGCAGCACCAGGACGCGGGCGGCAAGGCCGTCCACGTCGCGCCGAAGACGTCGTCGGTGATCACGTCGAAGTCGATCTCGAAGAACGGCGGGCGCGCCGGCTACCGCGGGCTGCTCGAGGTGGCGAAGGGCGCGACGGGCTCGAAGTCGAAGGTCGTCTGCGATGCGCTCATCCTCGACGATGAGTCGCGTTCCGACACCTATCCGTACATCAAGATCGAGGAGGACGAGGTCGACATCGGACACGAGGCGACGGTGTCGAAGATCGGCGAGGAGCAGCTCTTCTACCTCATGTCGCGCGGGCTCTCGGAGGCGGAGGCGTCGGCGATGATCGTCAGCGGCTTCGTCGAGCCGATCACGAAGGAGCTCCCGCTCGAGTACGCCGTCGAGATGAACCGGCTCATCCAGCTTCAGATGGAAGGCTCGGTCGGCTAGCTCCGGGGCGCGCCGCCTTCGCCCGCGCCCGTCCGACATTTCCGATCCGATGCGTGACAGGACTGCCGCATGCACGTAGAGCACGTCGACTTCATCTCGGTTCCCGTGACGGACATGCAGCGCTCGACGGCGTGGTATCGCGACACGCTCGGGCTGCCGCAGACCGGCGAGGGCGGCTTCCCCGAGTTCGAGCTCGGCGACAACGCGTTCCTGTATCTGATCGACCCGACGGCGCTCGGTGGGGCGTTCACGCATCCGAACGGCGCGCCGATCGCGCTGCGCGTGGCCGACGTCGCCGCGGCGCGCGAGGAGCTCGAGGGGCGAGGCGTCGCGTTCGTCGACGAGACCTACGACTCCGGTGTCTGCCACATGGCGCCGTTCGCCGATCCGGACGGAAACCGCTTCATGCTCCACCGGAGGTACGCCCCGTGACCTCGTTCGCGCGCGCCGCCCACGACGGCGTCTCCACATGAGCAGGCCCGAGGCGCTCGCCGCCTACGAGGCGCTCCCCCTCCCGGATACCTCCGAGGAGCACTGGCGCTTCACGGACCTGGCCGGTTTCGATCCCGACACACGCACGTATCCGGGGGGCCAGACCCCTGCCATGTCCGAGGGGGCCATGGTCGACCTCGATGTCGCCGGCTTCGCGACCGTCACCGCGGAGGGGATCACGATCGAGCGGGCGCCGGAGGGGATCACGTTCGCACCGCTTCCCGAGGACCACGAGCGGCTGTACTCGCTCGTCGGCTGGGACGAGAAGTTCGCCGCGCACAACGCGGCCATGTGGACGAACGGCCTGCTCGTCGTCGTGCCGAAGGGCGTCGTGCTCGAGAAGCCGCTGTACGTCCGCATCTCCGCCACCGGCCGGACGTTCTGGCGGCTCGTCGTCGTCGCCGAGGAGGGCGCGCGCGCGTCGCTCGTCGAGGAATACGCGTCGCCCGCCCCCGATACCGCGGGCTACTCGAACGCCGTCACCGAGCTCTTCGTCGAGCCGAATGCGAAGCTCGAGTACGTCTCTCTTCAGAACCTGTCCACTGAGACGTGGCATTTCGCGTCGCACCACGCGCGGGTCGAGCGCGACGCGGAGCTCGACTGGGTCGCAGGCGGCTTCGGCTCGAAGAGGGGGAAGACGCGGATCCAGAACGATCTCAACGGTCGCGGCGCCACCTCGCGTGTGACCGGTGCGTACTTCGCCGACGGCGAGCAGCACCTCGACTACGACACCTTCCAGGAGCACATCGCTCCCGACTGCACCTCCGACTTCGCGTTCAAGGGCGCGCTCCGCGATCACGCGACCGCGGTGTGGCGCGGAATGATCCGCGTCGAGAAGGACGCGCAGAAGACGAACGCCTACCAGGAGTGCCGCAACCTGATGCTCAGCCCGACGACGCACGCAGTGCCGATCCCGGGGCTCGAGATCCTCGCGAACGACGTCCGCTGCACACACGGAGCGACCGTCGGACGCGTCGACCGCGAGCAGCTCTTCTATCTGATGGCGCGAGGGCTGCCGCGGTACGAGGCCGAACGTCTCATCGTCCGCGGCTTCTTCCAGGAAGTTCTCGACCGGATCGAGCTCGAGCCGGTGCGCGACGCGGTCACCGCCGCGCTCGAAGCGCGGATTCCTCAGGCCTGAGCGCGCCTTACATGCGCCGCGCGCGGCGCTGGTAGCGTCTTCACGGCATCGCTATGCGTCGTCCAGGACGTTTCATGCTGATGCTCGGACTCGCCGCGCTCGCCGGCGGCTTCGCCGTGTCCGCGCACGCGGGTCCAGGGAAGTCGCCCGGCCGGTGGTGCGGCGGCGTCCGCTGGCGGCTGATGACGCTGAGCGACCCCGACCGCACGAAGGTCCACCTCGACCGCATTCCGACATCCATCGCGAACCTCGACGCGCTCAGGGCGCCGCGCGCGATCGGCATCCGCCGCACGACCGGCTTCCAGCTCGTCTCCTGGCGCATGCAGGCCGTCATCGACCGCTACCGCATCGCCTCGAACGGCGAGATCGTGCTCGTGCTCTTCGACATCCCGAGCGGCAAGTACATGGATGCCTACCTGCCGAACCCGCGCTGCCTCGGCCCGAACGCGCGCGACCGGACGGGGATGATCGCCGCGCGCAACGCGCTGACGAGCCACTGCCCGAAGCCGACGCCGGAGTGGCAGCTCCTCGGCGCCACGGTGGACCTCTCCGGCGTCGGTTTCTGGGACCCCGTCCACACGACGCGCGGCGCGCTCCCGAACGGCGCCGAGCTCCGCCCGCTGACGAACCTGTCGATCATCGCCGGCTGCGGCATCGGGACGAGCTGACGATGAGATGGCGCATCGGCAGGGAGCTCGACCGCCCGGTCGCCGCCAAGCGCCGCGTGCAGCTCGCGCTCGTCGTCCTCATCATCCTCCTCGGCGGGCTGCTCGCGACCGGCGTCTACAGCGCCTTCGCCCTCTACCACTCGGCGGAGACCCGGTACATCCACGTGCTCTTCCCGCTGCGGGCGCGGTCGCAGGACCTCACGCTCCAGATGGTCAACGAGGAGACCGGCGTGCGCGGGTACATGATCTCGTCCGACCGCAAGACGCTGCAGCCGTACTTCCTCGGGCGGACGAACGTCCGCGTCGACCTCGCGAGGATCTCGACCCTCATCGCCGCGCGGCCCGACCTCAAGGCGCTCCTCGGCCCGATCCGGGCCGAGATCCGCGCGCTCGACGGCTACTTCGACCGGCAGATCACGTTCGTCGCCGACGGCACCCTCGGGACCGAGCGCGCGCGCAAGGACATCCTCGGCGGGCAGAAGCTCTTCAACAGGTTCCGCGTCGACGCCGCCGCGTTCGAGGCGTCGATCACCGCCTTCGTCGATCAGACCCGCAGCGAGGAGCGGCGGACGTTCGAGCGCGCGATCGGGCTCCTCGGGGCAGGCGGGCTGTTCGCGCTCGGCATCGCGATCTTCCTCGTCCGCCGGGTGCCCGAGCGGCTGCGCCGCCTGTACGCGGACGAGGAGCGCGCGCGCATCCGAGCGGAGCAGGGGGCGAACTCCGCACGCGCCCTCGCGCACGTCTCCGACGCGGTGGTGATGCTCGACGACGCGTCGTGCATCCTCTCCTGGAACACGGCCGCAGCGGAGCTTTTCGGGATCTCCGCCGAGGCGGCGCTCGGCCGCCCGGCCGGCAGCGTCTTCCCCGAGTTCGGCGTGCTCATCGAGCGCTCCGGCGGCGAGCTCACGCCGGTCCGAATCGGCGGGGAGGAACGCTGGCTCGCGATCTCGCTCAGCCGCTTCGAGGGCGGCCGCGTGGTCACGTTCCGCGACGCGACCGCCGAGCACACGCTCGAACGCGCGCGTGCCGACTTCGTGACGACCGCGTCGCACGAGCTGCGCACGCCGCTCACCGCGGTCTACGGCAGCGTCCGGACGCTGATCGAGCGGGAGCACGAGCTCGACGACGGGACGCGCCGCCGCCTCCTGCGCATGATCGAGCAGGAGTCCGACCACCTGGCGCAGATCGTCGACCAGCTGCTCGTCACCGCCCAGATCGACCGCGGCGGGCTGCGCCTGGACGAGCGGGAATGCGACGTGCGCGAGATCTGCGCGTCGGTCGTCGAGGCAGCCGAGGCGCGGAAGCCGGAGACGATCGAGCTCGCGCTCGTCGCCGCTTCGGACGTCGGCCCCATCCGGTGCGATCCACCCCGCCTGCGACAGGTGCTCGTGAACCTCGTCGAGAACGCGATCAAGTACTCCCCGGAGGGCGGCCGCATCCAGATCCGTATCGCCGACACGCCCGACCGGCTCCGCATCGAGGTGCACGACGAGGGGCTCGGCATCCCGCCGTCGGAGCACGGCCGCATCTTCGAGAAGTTCTACCGTCTCGACGCCGACATGACGCGCGGCGTCGGCGGTTCCGGCCTCGGCCTGTACATCTCCCGTGAGATCGTCGAGCAGATGGGCGGCCTCCTCTCCGTCCGCTCGCACCGCGGCACGGGGTCGACGTTCACGGTGACGCTTCCGCGCGCGGCGGGCCCGGCTCGGGCGCGACCCGAGCGACTGTCACAACCGGCCTGACGCTTCGGCGGCGGCGGCGGGCGGCGTCCTAGGCGCGGACGAGAGGCTTGTACTTGATGCGATGCGGCTCGAGCGCGTCCGCGCCGCGCGTCTCCTTCACCCACTGGGCGTACTCGCCCCACGTGCCCTCGAACCAGGTCGTCTGGCTGTCGCCCTCGAAGGCGAGGATGTGGGTCGCGACGCGGTCGAGGAACCACCGGTCGTGCGTGATGACGACGGCGCAGCCCGCGAAGTCGACGAGCGCGTCCTCGAGCGCACGCAGCGTGTCGACGTCGAGGTCGTTGGTCGGCTCGTCGAGCAGCAGGACGTTTCCGCCGCTGCGCAGCAGCTTCGCCAGGTGCACGCGGTTCCGTTCGCCGCCGGACAGATCGCCGACGCGCTTCTGCTGGTCGCCGCCCTTGAAGTTGAACCACGAGACGTACTGACGGGAGTTCACCTCGCGCTTGCCGAGCTCGATCGTGTCCGCGCCGCCGCTGATCTCCTTCCAGACGGTGCTCGCCGGGTCGAGATCCGCGCGCGCCTGGTCGACGTATGCGAGCTGCACGGTGTCGCCGATGCGGAGCGCACCCGCGTCCGGCGACTCCTCGCCGGCGATCATCCTGAAGAGCGTCGTCTTTCCGGCGCCGTTCGGCCCGATGACGCCGACGATCCCGGCGGGTGGAAGCGAGAACGTCAGATGCTCGACGAGCAGCCTGTCGCCGAAGCCCTTCTGCACGCCCTCCGCCTCGATGACGACGCCGCCGAGCCGCGGGCCCGGCGGGATGTGGATCTCGACCTTGTCGAGCTTGACGTTCTGCTCCTCCGCGTACAGCTTGTCGTACGCGGCGAGGCGCGCCTTCGACTTGTCGTGCCGGGCGCGCGGACTCATCCGCACCCATTCGAGCTCCCGCGCGAGCGTGCGGCGACGCGCCGACTCCTGCTTCTCCTCCATCGCGAGCCGCTCCTGCTTCTGCTCGAGCCACGACGAGTAGTTGCCCTGGAACGGGATGCCGCGGCCGCGGTCGAGCTCGAGGATCCAGCCGGCGACATTGTCGAGGA
>JAGWRZ010000130.1 GCA_028876365.1 Acidobacteriota bacterium
CATCGGCTACGGCAGCCAGGGGCACGCGCACGCCCTGAATCTGCGCGACAGCGGCGTCGACGTGCAGGTCGGCCTGCGCGAAGGCCCGTCGGGCGA
The DNA here is from genome assembly GCA_028876365.1 of Acidobacteriota bacterium. Classification (GTDB taxonomy): domain Bacteria; phylum Actinomycetota; class Thermoleophilia; order Gaiellales; family Gaiellaceae; genus Palsa-739. Next base: position 97 of record JAGWRZ010000130.1, read on the forward strand.
GCGGGCCGAGGACGCGGGCCTCGAGGTGCGCTCCATCCCCGAGGCGGTTCGGGAGGCGCAGGTCGTCGCGCTGCTCGTGCCCGACCACGTGCAGAAGCAGGTGTGGGACGACGAGGTCGCCCCGAGCCTCGACCCGGGCGCGGCGCTGCTCTTTGCGCACGGGCTCAACATCCACTTCGGCCGCATCGACCCGCCCGAGGGCCACGACGTCATCATGGTCGCGCCGAAAGCGCCTGGGCATCGCGTGCGCGAGCTGTATGTCTCCGGCGCCGGCACGCCCGGCCTCGTCGCCGTTCATCGCGACGCGAGCGGGAGCGCGCTCGAGCTCGCTCTCGCCTACGGCGCCGGCATCGGCTGCGCCCGTGTCGGCCTGCTCGAGACGACGTTCGCCGAGGAGACCGAGAGCGACCTCTTCGGCGAGCAGGCGGTGCTGTGCGGCGGCGTCCCCGCCCTCGTGCAGGCGGGCTTCGACGTCCTCGTCGAGGCCGGCTACCAGCCGGAGATCGCGTACTACGAGTGCCTGAACGAGCTGAAGCTGATCGTCGACCTGCTCTACCAGGGCGGGTACGAGTACATGCGCTATTCGGTGAGCGACGTCGCCGAGTACGGCGACCTCTCGCGCGGGCCGCGCGTCGTCGACGAGGGGACGAAGCAGCGGATGCGCGCGATCCTCGACGAGGTGCGGAGCGGCGCGTTCGCGCGCGAGCTCTTCGCCGACGACGAGGCGGGGCGGCCGAGGTTCGCGGAGCTGCGGAAGGACGGCGAGGCGCGCGCGCAGGAGATCGAACGGGTCGGAAAGGAGCTTCGCGCTCTGGCGGGCGTGGAAGGGTTACTTGGCGTCCGTTGACGTCGGCATCGGCCTTCTCGGCTACGGGACGGTCGGCTCGTCCGTCAACCGGATGCTCGTCGAGGGCGCCGACGAGATCGAGCGCGCGACGGGCCATCGCCTTCGCGTCGTCCGCGCGCTCGTCCGCGATCCGAAGAAGGACCGCCCGTTCCCCGCGGGCGACGGCGTGCTCACGAGCGACTTCGCCGCTCTCCGCGACGATCCGGACGTTCACGTCGTCGCCGAGGTCATGGGCGGCATCTCGCCCGCCGGCGAGTACGTGCGCGAGCTCCTCGGCGCGGGCAAGGCGGTCGTCTCCGCGAACAAGCAGCTGATCGCGCGCGACGGGGCCGAGCTCTTCGCGGCGGCGTCCGCGGCCGGCGTCCAGCTCCGCTTCGAGGCGTCGGTCTGCGCCGCGATCCCGGTCGTGAAGGTCCTGCGGGAGTCGCTCGTCGTGTCGAACGTCCACCGCGTCCTCGGCATCGTCAACGGCACGACGAACTTCATGCTCTCGCGGATGGAGCGCGGAGGGTCGTACGCCGACGCGCTCGCGGAGGCGCAGGCGCACGGCTACGCGGAGGCGGACCCGACCGACGACGTCACGGGCGCCGACGCCGCTGCGAAGATGGCGATTCTCGCGACCGTCGCCTTCGGCTCGCGGGTCCGCTACGAGGACGTCGAGCGCCGTGGCATCGAGGAGCTCGAGGCTGCGCACGTGAGCGCCGCGGCCGATCTCGGCATGGTCATCCGGCTCGTCGGCATCGCGACCCTCCTCGACGGCGCGGTCGACGTCCGGGTCCAGCCCGCGCTCGTCGACCGGTCGCATCCGCTCGCCGCCGTCGACGGCGCCTTCAACGCGGTGATGCTGCAGGGCGACGCGATTCGCGAGATCACGCTCGAGGGGCCCGGTGCCGGCGGGCTCGAGACGGCGACCGCCGTCGTCGCCGACCTCGTCAGCGTCGTCGGCACGTCCGGCACCGGCTTCCTCCAGAACGACGCCTGCTGGCGCGAGCTCGACCGGCTGCCGCCGGTCGAATGGAGCTCGGAGTTCTTCGCGCATCTCGAGGTGTCCGATCGTCCCGGCGTTCTCGCGCACGTCACGAGCCGTCTCGCAGCGCACGACGTCTCGGTGGCGCAGCTCGTGCAGCGCCCGGCGGACGGCGCCGCGACGCTCGAGCTCGTCCTCCACCGCGCGCCGCTCGGCGAGGTCTCCGGCGCCCTGCGCGAGATCTCCGCCTTCCCGGAGGTGCTCCGTCCCCCTTTTCTCCTCCCGGTCATCAGATGATCACGCTCGGCGAAGGCGACACGCCGCTGCTGCCGGCGCCGAGGCTGTCGGGTCGGCTCGGGGTCGAGGTCTTCCTGAAGTGGGAGGGGGCGAACCCGACGGGGTCCTTCAAGGACCGCGGCATGGCGCTCGCCGTCTCGCGCGCGCTCGAGCGCGGCGCGACCGGGGTCGTGTGCGCCTCCACCGGCAACACGGCCGCATCGTGCGCCGCCTATGCCGCGCGCGCGGGGATGCGCGCGGTCGTGGTGGTCTCCGCGGGCGCGGTCGCGCGCGGCAAGCTCGCGCAGGCGCGCGCCCTCGGTGCGGAGGTCGTACAGGTAGCAGGTACCTTCACGGAAGCGTTCCGAAAGGCCGACGAGCTCGCGGAGTCGCGCGACCTCGTCGTCGTCAACTCGACGAATCCCGACCGCATCGAGGGGCAGAGCTCCGCCGCGCGCGAGGTCGTGGAGCAGCTGGGGCGCGTGCCGGACATCCTCGCGCTGCCCTACGGCGGCGGCGGCAACACGGTCGCGTACGCCGTCGGCTTCGGAGAGCGCCTCCCGCGCTTCGTCCTCGGCGAGGCCGAGAGCCGCGCCGATACGTTCGCCTCCGCGATCCGCATCGTCGAGCCGGTGCACCGGCTCGAGGTGGGGGGCGTGCTCAAGCGCTCCGGCGGAACCTGCGTGCCCTTGTCGGAGCGGCAGCTCGAGGAGGCGTGGCGGCTGATCGCCCGCGACGAAGGCGTCTTCTGCGAACCGGCGTCGGCGGCCGGCGTGGCCGCCGTGGCGGCGAGCGTCACCGCGGCCGGCCAGACCGTCGTGTGCGTCCTGACCGGTCACGGCCTGAAGGACCCGGACGCGACCGGGAGGCTCGCCGCATGAAGGTCCGCGCGCCGGCAACCGCCGCGAACCTCGGTCCCGGCTTCGACATCGCCGGCGTCGCGTTCGACCTCTGGAACGAGGTCGAGATCGGCGAGGGCAACGGCCACGTCGACGAGGAGAACCTCGTCGTCCGCGCCTTCGCGACATTCGCGTCTCCGGAGGGGCGGTCGTTCACGTTCGTCGAGCGGATCCCGCGCGAGCGCGGGCTCGGCTCGAGCGCGTCGGCGGTCGCGCTCGGCCTCGTCGCCGGCGCCATCGTCGCCGGCGTCGAGCGAAGCGCCGACGAGCTGCTCGAGCGCGGGCTCGACCTCGAGGGTCACCCCGACAACCTCGCCGCCGCGCTCGCGGGCGGCGTCTGCCTCACGTGGGAGGGCCGCATCGCCCGCATCGCCGACGACCTTCCGGCCGGCGTCGTCGCCGTCATTCCCGAGACCCGCGTCCTCACAGCGAATGCGCGTGGACTGCTGCCGCAGGCGGTCCCGCACGAGGACGCGGCCTTCAGCGCGGGCAGGGCTGCGCTTCTCGGTGCAGCGCTCGCCGCAGGAAGCCCATCCCTGCTGGCGGCGAGCGCTGCCGACCGACTGCACGAGCCGTACCGCGCCGAGGACGCGCCGCATCTCGGCGAGATTCGCCGCGACCTGCCGGGAGGCGCGATCGGGGCCGCGCTCTCCGGCTCCGGCCCCACCGTGCTCGTGTGGGCCGAGCGCGGGCGCGAAGGAGACGTCGAGCGCGAGCTCGCGCGGCGCTTCCCCGACTGCGATGTCCGTCGTCTATCCGTCACCTCCACAGGAGCAGGTCCCGCATGAGCGATCCGTACGCGCGTCCGTCCGATCCCGCCAAGCGGCGCAGCGCCGCGCTGACCGACGGCGTCGACCGCGCGCCCGCGCGCGCGATGCTGAAGGCGATCGGCTTCGACGACGACGCGCTCGCGCGCCCGCTCGTCGGCATCGCCACGACCTGGATCGAGACGATGCCGTGCAACTGGAACCAGCGGGAGCTCGCCCGTCATGCGCGCCGCGGCATCCTCGACGCCGGCGGGACGCCGATGGAGTTCAACACGATCGCCGTCAGCGACGGCGTCTCGATGGGCACCGAGGGGATGCGCGCGTCGCTCGTCTCGCGCGAGGTGATCGCGGACTCGATCGAGCTCGTCGTGCGCGGCCATCTGCTCGACGGCCTCGTGTGCATCGTCGGCTGCGACAAGACGATTCCGGCGGCGGCGATGGCGCTCGCGCGGCTCGACGTTCCCGGGCTCGTGCTCTACAACGGCTCGATCGCCCCCGGGAGGTTCCGCGGCAAGGACGTCACCATCCAGGACGTCTTCGAAGCGGTCGGCGCGGCTGCGGCCGGCCGCATGTCGAACGCCGACGTGCACGAGCTGGAAGGCGTCGCGTGCCCCGGCGCCGGCGCCTGCGGGGGTCAGTTCACCGCCAACACGATGGCGACCGTCCTCGAGTTCCTCGGGATCAGCCCGGCGGGATCGAACGACGTGCCGGCGACCGACCCGGCCAAGCACGAGGCGGCCTACGAGGCCGGACGCGTCGCCATGCGCCTCGTGCGCGGCGACGTGCGGCCGTCGCACATCATGACGCGCGCGGCGCTCGAGAACGCCGTCGCGGCCGTCGCCGCCACCGGCGGCTCGACGAACGGCGTGCTGCACCTGCTCGCGATCGCGCACGAGCTCGACATCGACCTCACGATCGACGACTTCGACCGCATCGCCGGGCGGACGCCGGTCGTCGCCGACATCAAGCCCGGCGGCCGCTTCGTCGCGACCGACCTGCACGCCGCCGGCGGCGTCGGCCTCGTCGCGCGCGAGCTCGTGAAGGCGGGGCTCGTCCACGGCGACGCCCCGAACGTCGACGGGCGCTCGCTGGCAGAGGTCGCGGCCGCCGCGGTGGAGTCGCCGGGGCAGGAGGTCGTCGTCCCGATCGAGCGCCCCCTCAAGGCGACGGGCGGCCTCGCGATCCTGCGCGGCAACCTCGCGCCGGAGGGCTGCGTCGTCAAGCTCGCCGGTCACGAGCGCCTGCACCATCGCGGCCCGGCGCGCGTGTTCGACTCGGAGGAGGAGTGCTTCGCCGCGGTCAAGGCGAAGGCGATCCGGCCCGGGGACGTCGTCGTCATCCGTTACGAGGGGCCTGCCGGCGGCCCTGGCATGCGCGAGATGCTCCACGTCACGGCCGCGCTCGTCGGCGAGGGGCTCGGCGAGGAGATCGCGCTCGTCACCGACGGGCGCTTCTCCGGCGCGACGCACGGGCTCATGGTCGGGCACGTCGCTCCCGAGGCGGCGCGCGGCGGGCCGATCGCGGCGCTCCTCGACGGCGACGTCGTCGAGCTCGACGTCGACGGGCGGACGCTCTCGGTCGCCCTCTCGGAGGACGAGATCGCCGCGCGCCTCGCCGACCTGGCGCCGCCTGTGCAGCGGTACGGCAAGGGCGTGCTCGCCCGCTATGCGGCGGGTGTCTCCTCGGCCTCCGAAGGAGCCGTCCTGCGATGACTATCTTTTGTATAGTCCCAGCGAGGAGACGGGCGACGCTGTCCGGCTCCGCATCGAGAGAGGCTGAGGGAACCGGCCCTGTGACGCCTCGGCAACCTGCTCGCGACGAGCGTGGTGCCAAACCCGGCTGGATGCCGAGCCAGGAAAGGAGTCTGTAGTGCCCGCCACCGCTCTCGCTTGTCGCATCTGCGGGACCGAGTTCCCGCTCGACCCCATCGGGGTCTGTGCGAAGTGCTTCGGGCCGCTCGAGCCCGTCTACGACCCCGGCCGTACGGTCACGCGCGAGCAGATCGAGGCCGGCCCGCCGAACATCTGGCGGTACGCGCCGCTCCTGCCGGTGCCCGCTCCGGCGGAGCAGCGGCTCGCACCCGGCTTCACGCCGCTCGTCGCCGCGCCCCGGCTCGCGTCGGCGCTCGGCGTCGGCGAGCTCTTCCTCAAGCTCGACACGGCGAACCCGACGCACTCCTTCAAGGATCGCGTCGTCGCCGTCGCCTGCCAGAAGGCGCTCGAGCATGGCTACAGGACGCTCGCGTGCTCGTCGACCGGCAACCTCGCGAACGCCGTCGCGGCCCGTGCCGCGGCCGAAGGGATCGAGGCGGCCGTCCTCGTCCCCGCCGACCTCGAGCCGGAGAAGCTCATCGCGACCGCGGTGTACGGCGCGACGATCTTCGCCGTCAACGGCTCGTACGACGACTGCTCGCGGCTCTCCGTCGAGCTGTCGTTCGAGCTCGACTGGGCGTTCGTGAACGTCGAGCTCCGTGCGTACTACGCGGAGGGATCGAAGACGCTCGCGTTCGAGATCGCAGAGCAGCTCGGATGGGAGCTGCCGGACGCGGTCGTCGCCCCGATCGCGTCGGGCGCGATGTACTCGAAGGTGCATCGCGGCTTCGGCGAGCTGCTCGAGCTCGGTCTCGTCGACGGCACGCGGCCGCGCGTCTTCGGCGGCCAGGCGGAGGGCTGCGCGCCCGTCGCCACCGCATTCGCGGAGGGCGCCGCACGCGTGAAGCCCGTACGGCCGAACACGATCGCGCGCTCGATCGCGATCGGCAGCCCGGCCGACGGCGACCTCGCCGTCGCGACTGCGATCGACTCGCGCGGCGCGATCCATTCCGTGCCCGAGGAGGAGATCGCGGAGAACATCAAGCTTCTCGCCGAGACGACGGGGGTCTTCGGCGAGACCGCACCGGCAACTGCTCTCGGTGCGCTGCGAGAAGCCGTCCGCCGCGGCGAGCTCGGCGACGAGGATCGCGTCGTTCTGCTCGTCACCGGCGACGGCCTGAAGACGCCGGCGCTCGTCGCCGACCGTCTCGAGCCCGTGCTCGTCGAGCCCGACGCCGATCTCATCCTGGAGAGACTCGGTGTCCCCGCATAGAGGAGGTACGCCATGAGGACCGGGCCGCGCACCGGCTTCCGCTGGACGCCAGACACGATCGAGTACGCGATCACGCTCTGGTACCGGAAGCACAGCCGGCCGCCGTTCACGCACGAGTGGGACCAGGCGGGGGAGAACCATCCCTCGCGGCAGACCGTGAGCCGTGTGTTCGGTAGCTGGAACGCCGCCATCCACGCCGCAGGCTTCACGCCGCGCCCGCGCGGCCGTCAGCCGCGGACGATCGGGGAGAGCGCCTAACAGGATGCCGAGCCACACCGTCGTGCTCCTGCCCGGCGACGGAGTCGGGCCGGAGGTCGCGCATGAAGCGCGCCTCGTCATCGAGCTCGTCGCGCCGGATGTCGCCCTCGAGGAGCGGCTCATCGGCGCAGCCGCCATTCGCGCGGCCGGAGACCCCCTGCCCGAGGAGACGCTCGCCGCCTGCCGCGGCGCGAGCGCGGTCCTGAAGGGGCCGGTCGGCGACCCCGAGTTCGACGCCGCGGACGTGCGCCCCGAGCAGGGGCTGCTGCGCCTGCGGGGAGCGCTCGATGCCTACGCGAATCTCCGACCCGCGGTGCAGGGCGACGTCGACGTACTCATCGTTCGCGAGCTCGTCGGCGGGCTCTACTTCGGCGCGAGCGGCGTCCGGGACGACGGCACCGTCTTCGACACCTGCGAGTACCACCCGGACCAGGTCGCGCGCGTCGTCCGCCGCGCGTTCGCGCTCGCGCGGGCGCGCCGCGGCGCGCTCACCTCGATCGACAAGGCGAACGTCCTCGAGACCTCGCGCATGTGGCGGCGCGTCGTGAACGAGATCGCCCCCGAGTTCCCGGAGGTCGGCGTCGAGCACATGCTCGTCGACAATGCGGCGATGCAGCTCGCGACGACGCCTGACCAGTTCGATGTGATCGTGACGGAGAACATGTTCGGCGACATCCTCAGCGACCTCGCCGCGGCGGTCACGGGAGGCCTCGGCCTCGCGCCGTCCGCGAGCCTCTCCGACTCCGGGCCGGGGATCTTCGAGCCCGTGCACGGCTCCGCGCCCGACATCGCCGGCCGCGGCGTCGCCAACCCGACCGCGATGTTGCGCTCGGTCGCGCTCATGCTCGAGCACGGGATCGGGCGCCCGGAGGAGGCGCAGGCGGTCGTGCGGGCGGTCGAGCACGCGATCGCCACGGTTCCGACGCCCGATCTGGGCGGCTCGGCCGGGACGGTCGCGTTCGGCGCCGCTGTAAGGGAACAATTGGCGTTGACCGCGGCATGAGCGGGGTCTACGGTGGAGGCATGGCGCTCGCGCCCGAAGCCGTTCTCCGCGTCTCCGTCTTCAACGGCTTCTTCGCGTACGCCTTTATCGGCTAGCCGGCGCCTTCGCTCCTCCCGCCGCCGGCTAGCGACACATCTCCTCCGAGGAGGCCCCGTCGCATGACGCAATTGACTGCATCCATTCTCGAGACCGCCGCCGCGACCGACGCGACGTGCGACTGCGCGGACCCGATCCCCGTGCAGCGCGCGGCCCGCAAGGGCGCGGCGCTGACCATCTGCCAGCGATGCGGGCTGCGCGTTCCGCTGCGGCTCCGGTGAGCGGGCTCGTCGCGTATCCCGGGCCTGCCGGCTCGCATTCCGGCGCGGCCGCGGCGACGCTGCACCCGAGTGCGGAGCTCCACGCCGTCGGAGGCTTCCGTGCGGTCGCCGACGCGGTCGCGCGCGCCGAGGTCGAGCAGGGCGTCCTCCCGATCGAGAGCTCTCTCGCGGGCGCGGTGCCGGAGACGCACGACCTGCTGCACGAACGTGCGCTGTCGATCGTCGCCGAGGCGGTGCTGCCGATCCGGCATTGCCTGCTCGCCGCGGCCGAGATGCCGCTGGAGGAGATCCGCATCGTGCGCTCGCATCCGACTGCGCTCGAGCAGTGCCGGACGCTGCTCGACGCGCTGCCGAACGCGGCGGTCGTTCCCTCGTCGACGACCGCCGACGCGGCGCGGGAGACGGCCGAGTCCCGCGATCGCGCCTGCGCGGCGATCGCCGGGCCGGAGGCGGCGGGGCTGTACGGGCTCGTGACGCTGCGCGACGACGTCGGAGACGGGCCGGCCTTCACCCGGTTCGTCTCGGTTGCGCCGTTCACGTGGCTCGGCGCGGAGCGTGACGGCGCGCGGACGGCGTTCACGTTCGTCACCGATCACCGTCCGGGTGCCCTGCACGCGGCGATCGCGCCGTTCGCAGAGGCAGGGCTGGACCTCGTACGCCTCGTGTCGCGTCCGTTGCCGGCGACGCCGTGGAGCTATCGCTTCGATGCCGTCGTCGCCGGCCATCCGCTCGATCCCGTCGTGCGCGGCGCGCTCGACGAGATGGCCGGGGTGACGCGCTCGCGGCGCATCGTCGGCGTCTACGAAGCCGCGAGGGTCGTGTCATGAGCGGGATCTCCACGAACACGGAGCCGTTCGTCAAGGACGTGCGGCGCGAGATCTCCGACGTCGACTCGCAGCTCGTCGCGCTCGTGAACAAGCGGCTGAAGCTCGTCGCGAAGCTGAAGCGGTACAAGGAGGAGCACGGGATCGGCTTCGTCGACCTCGCGCGCGAGGAGTGGATGCTGCAGTACCTCCAGCGCGCGAACCGCGGGCCGCTCTCGGCGGAGGGGCTCGCGGAGCTCTACCACGAGCTCCTCGACCTGACGAAGCGCGAGGTCGCTAGAGGATGAACGGGATGAGCATTTTCGTCGAGCGTCTGTACGCCGGGTAGCCCTCCGGGAACCGCTCGGTCAGGAAGCGCTCCTCGACGGCAGCGCTGTAGACGAAGTAGGCGCCGCCGAGGGCGACGGCGACGAGCCACCACCAGCTGAGCGCGACGGCGGTGCCGGCGCCCGCGGCGAGGATGCCCGAGTAGATGGGGTGGCGGACGAGGCGGTAGGGCCCGCTCGTCACGAGCTCCGGGTCGTCCTTCTGCATCATCGGCGTGCCCCAGTTGCGTCCGATGCTCAGGCGCGCCCAGACGGCGAAGAGGAGTCCGGCCGCAAAGAGGGCGAGCCCGGCCGCCTCACGCGCGGGGTCGCTCGTGAGCCCGTGCCCACGAAACGCGCCGGCGCGGATGAGGATGACGACGAGGACGATGAGCCCCGCTCGGATACGGGCCTCCCGCCCCCACCTGATGCGGCCCCGCTTCATCGAGAAGGCCGCGACGAGCCAGTAGGCCCAGAACGCCGCCCATCCGACCTCGAAGACGCGCTCCACCCCTCTCACGGCCCGGTCATCGTTCCACGCTCGGCCTCCGGGACGGGAGCGTCGGTGGAGGCAGGATCCGGGACGTTCGTCCGGAACACGGCATCGTGCAGCAGGCTGAGCGCGCCGCGGCCGCACTGGACCCGTTGCGGTATCTGAAGCGGCACGGCCACGAGCAGGCGAGCGGAGCATTCGGCTCGGGCGGGTTCGGCCGGGTGGCCGAGGCAACCGCCCGCTTCTTCGGTACGCCCGGGTACATCATCGGCCAGACGCTCGTGGCTCATCGGCCAGACGCTCGTGGTCGCGACGTGGGTCGCGATCAACACCGGCGCACTCCTGAATCTCGTTCACTTCGACCGCTATCCGTACATCCTGCTCAATCTCGCGTTCTCGCTCCAGGCGGCGTACGCGGCGCCCCTCATCCTGCTCGCTCAAACCCGTCAAGCAGACCGGGACAAGGTCCACGCCGAAGCGGACGCGAAGCATCGCGAGGATCTCGCGCGAGAGCAACTGCAGCGGGCGGCCGATCTCAAGACGCTCCTCGAGCTCAACACCGAGGTCACGCGCAAGGTCGACAAGCCCACCCCCGAGATCCACGCTGCCACCTGCGACCCGCCGCCGACGGCGTAGGACCGTACGCGCTCGGCGAGGCGCGCGGTTCGTGCAACGCTGTACGGCATGGGTGGATCACGCGCGCTCCTCGCGGTTTCGGCGGCGGTCGCGTGCGCCCTCGCCGCCGCCGGCTCCGCCGGCGCGGCCGGCCGTCAGACCGGGGGATACGTGACCAACGGACACGACTACGACTTCGCCCTCGTCAACTCGGGGACGATCGCGTGGAGCTCGTTCTATCTCGTCGCCCCGGCCGGGGTGACCTTCCTCGGTGGGACGACGGGCAACGAGGCGTCGGCAGTCTGCGCCGTTGGTCCGTCGAGCACGATCACGTGCGGCCCGCTGTCGCCGAGCACGGTTCCGCCCCTGGCCGGCGTCAGCTTCGTGGCCACGACGGCGTCGGCCGCGGTCTGCGGCCCCACGTTCGCGCTGTTCGTCTCGACCGACGGCGCGACATACGTCGATGCAGGCGACCTCGGCGCCGCGCCCGCGTGCGGGAGGCAGGCGCCGCGCGCGCTCGGGCGGCCGTCCATCCTCGGCGTCCCGAAGGTCGGGGCGATCGTACGCGTGGGATCCGTGCGCTGGAGCGCACCGCCCTCCCACGTGTCCTACCGCTGGGAGCGGTGCACGGTCACGCGCTGCGTCACGATCACCGGCGCGGCCGGGCCGTCGCTTCGGCTCACGCGTGCGGACGCGCGCCGCGCCGTCCGGGCGGTGGTGACGGCGACGGTCGCAGGGGCCCGGGTTCGCGTCCCGTCGCGCGAACTGGTCGTCCGCGCGGGATGAGGCCGGCGTGGGGGCGGCTAATAGCTGAAGACGGTCGTGTCGTCGCCCGCCCACTCCCACATCGGCGTCGCGCCGGCGATCTTCACGTTCGACACCTTCTCGCTCTCGTCGAGCCCGCGCGCACTCACGCAGATGGGGCATAGCCACAACTCGCCTCCGCCTTCGGCGAACTGCTGAAACAGTCGCTCGAGCGGCGGGCACCCGTTGCACGCGGTTCCCGCGGCCTCGCCCGGGAGGCCCAGCCGAACCGCATCTTTCGTCGCCCAGATCACGACCTGCTTGCCCTTGTCGAGCGCAGCGGTCGCGACGAGGAACGCGACGGTCACCCGCTCTGGATCCTCGAGCCCGGTCGCGAGATTGACGAGCACCTTCTCGGCCACCTTTCGCTCCTTTCGACGGCGTTGGATGCGCGAGCGTCCCACGAGCGTCGCCGTCCCGTCAACCGATCCAGGGTCACGACGGCTTCACCGAACACGCACGGTCCCGTGACGGGGACTGTCCCCGCTAGGCCCTCTAGGACGGGTGCGCCGCTTCGTAGCGCGGGCGTCCCCGTCCCGTCAACCGGTCCAGGGTCACGACGGCTTCACCGAACACGCACGGTCCCGTGACGGGGACTGTCCCCGCTAGGCCCTCTAGGACGGGTGCGCCGCTTCGTAGGCGGCGATCGCCGCCTCGTCGCGGAGGGTCAAGGCGATCTCGTCGAGGCCGCCGAGCAGGCAGTCGCGGGTGAAGTCGTCGATCGCGAACGGGAAGCCGCCCGCGGTCTTCTCCTCCAGGTCGACCGTGATCTCCTCGCCCGCCCGCGCGCGATCCATCAGCTCGCGGACCTGGTGCTCGGGCAGCTGCACCGGCAGCAACCCGGTCTTCAGCGCGTTCTGCCGGAAGATGTCGCCGTAGGACGGTGCGACGATCGCCTCGAAGCCGTAGTCCTCGAGAGCCCACGGCGCATGCTCGCGCGAGGAGCCGCAGCCGAAGTTCCGCCCCGCCAGCAGGATCTTCCCCTCCTGATGATTCAGCTCGAAGTCGGGATCCTTGCGCCAGTCGAAGAAGAGGAACTCGCCGAACCCGCTCCGCTCGATCCGCTTCAGGAACTGCTTCGGGATGATCTGGTCGGTGTCGACGTCCGGCCGGTCGAGCACGACCCCGCGCGAGGTCACCTTGCGGAAGCTCTTCATGCCGGCACCGCGAAGCGGCCCTCGAGCGCAGTCGCGGCCGCCACCTCCGGCGACACGAGATGCGTTCGGCCGCCTGCGCCCTGGCGCCCCTCGAAGTTCCGGTTCGATGTCGACGCGCAGCGCTCGCCCGGAGCGAGCACGTCGGGATTCATGCCGAGGCACATCGAGCAGCCGGCGCGACGCCACTCGAATCCTGCGGCCGCGAACACCTGGTCCAGGCCCTCCGCCTCCGCCTGCGCCTTCACGCGCGCGGACCCGGGAACGACCATCGCGCGGACGCTCGGATGCACGTGCCGTCCCCGAACGACCGCGGCCGCGGCGCGCAGGTCCTCGATGCGCGAGTTCGTGCACGACCCGATGAAGACGCGGTCGACGCGAATCTCGCGGATCGGCGTCCCGGGCTCCAATCCCATGTACGTCAGCGCGCGCTCTGCCGCCTCGTCCGCCGGCTCGGGAACGACGTCGTCGATGGACGCGACCATCCCCGGATTCGTCCCCCAGGTCACCTGCGGCTTGACCGCGGTGACGTCGATGACGACCTCGCGGTCGAACGTCGCGTCCGCATCCGTCGGCAGATCGCGCCAGGCGTCGTCGACGTCGACCCCGCGCTCGCGCAGATACGCGAACGTCGTCTCGTCCGGCGCGATCATCCCGGCGCGCGCGCCCGCCTCGATCGACATGTTGCAGATCGTCATCCGCCCTTCCATCGAGAGCGACTCGATGGCAGGCCCGGCGTACTCGACGACGTGACCGACGCCGCCGTCGACGCCGATGGCGCCGATCGCGGCGAGCACGAGATCCTTGGCCGTGACGCCCGGAGGGCGCTCGCCCTCGAAGCGGATGCGGAGGGTACGCGGCCGCCGCTGCGCGAGCGTCTGCGTCGCGAGCACGTGCTCGACCTCGGATGTGCCGATGCCGAACGCGAGCGCGCCGAACGCGCCGTGGGTCGACGTGTGCGAGTCGCCGCAAACGATCGTCATTCCGGGGCGCGTCAGCCCGAGCTCGGGGCCGATGACGTGGACGATCCCCTCGCGGCCGCTTCCGGTCGCGTGCAGCGGCACGTCGAACTCGTCGCAGTTGCGCGCGAGCGTCTCCAGTTGCTGCTCCGAGAGCGGATCGACGGGCGTGTCGTCGCCGGTCGGGACGTTGTGGTCCATCGTCGCGACGGTGAGATCGGGCCGGCGCACCGTGCGGCCCGCCGACCGCAGCCCCTCGAAGGCCTGCGGCGAGGTCACCTCATGGACGAGATGGAGGTCCACGTAGAGCAGGTCGGGACGTCCCTCCCCGCTCGCGACGACGTGCCGCTCCCACACCTTCTCGAAGAGGGTCCGTCCCATTGTCCGAGGCTAGCCCATCGCCGTCCTGGCACCAACCGTTTGTCCGGTTTTGCAGGCACCTTCGTGCGAGGCTTGACCGATGGAGCCCGTCCGCCGCGACGTTCGCCTGCTCGGCGACCTCCTCGGCCGCATGCTCGTGGAGCAGGAGGACGCGTCGCTCCTCGCCGATGTCGAGCACGTCCGCGCGCTCGCGCGCGCCGCCCGTGGCGGTGCGGGCGGGGAGGAGCTGCGGGCAGCCGTCGACGCGCTGCCGCTCGAGCGCCAGGCGGGCGTCCTCCGCGCCTTCGCGCTCTACTTCCAGCTCGCGAACGTCGCCGAGCAGCACAACCGCATCCGGCGACTTCGCGACTACGCGCGCGAGGGCCGCGTCTCCGGCGAGTCGCTCGCAGCCGCGCTCGACGAGGTCGCAGACGAGCAGCCGGTCGACGTGGCGCTGAAGCTCGTGCTGACCGCGCACCCGACCGAGGCGACACGCCGCACGGTCCTCGCGGCGCACGTGCGCATCGCCGGCCTGCTCGCCCGGCTCGACGACGGTGACGACGTGACCGACGCCCTGGCTGCAGAGATCACGATGCTGTGGCAGGCCGACGAGGTGCGGACCCGCCGCCCGCACGTGGAGGACGAGATCCGCAGCGGCCTCTGGTTCTTCGAGCAGAGCCTCATCGACGCGGCCGAGCGCCTGCTCGCCGACTACCGCCGCCGCCGCCCCGGCCACGCTGCGCCCCTCCGCTTCGGCACCTGGATCGGCGGCGATGCGGACGGCAATCCGGCGACGACCGCGACGACGCTCGCCGAGGCACGCGACCTCGCCGCGGCGCTTCTGCTCCGGCGCTACCGGGCCGACGTGCGCTCGCTCGCCGCCGAGTTGGGCGTCTCGTCGCGTCTCAACGCGGTCTCCGAGGAGCTGCTCGACTCGATCGCGCGGGACGAGCACGAGCTCGCCGGGTACGCCGCCGAGATCGGCGACCAGAACCTCGACGAGCCGTACCGGCGCAAGCTCAGCTTCGTCTGGCGCCGGCTGCAGGACGGCGCGTACGACGCGTTCGCGCACGACCTCGCGACGATCGACCGCAGCCTCCGTGCCAACCGCGGTGCGCGCATCGCGGACGGATCCCTCGCCGCGCTGCGTCGCCGGCTCGAGCTCTTCGGCTTCGACCTCGCCGGGGTCGAGGTGCGTGTGCACGCGCACGACGCCGTCGATCCGGATGCGCGAATCCGCGCATTGCTCGCCGCCGCGGGCGAGACCGTGATCGTCTCCGGCGTCGCCTCGGCGGAGGACGTTCGCCGCGTGCAGGCCCTCACACGGGCGCCGAACGTCGTCCCGCTCTTCGAGTCCGTCGAGGCGCTGCGCGCCGCGCCGGCGATCTACGAGGAGCTGCTCTGCAGGGAGGTGATGGTCGGCTACTCCGACTCGGCGAAGGACGCGGGCTATCTCGCCGCCCAGTGGGAGATCCGCTCGGCCCTCGCCGCGCTCACCGAGATCGCACGGCGGCACGACGTGACGCTCACGGTGTTCCACGGGCGCGGCGGCAGCGCGGGCCGCGGCGGCGGCCCGACGTTCGACGCCATCCTCGCGCAGCCGCATTCGCATCTGAAGATCACCGAGCAGGGCGAGACGATCGCGTTCAAGTACGGGCTCCGCGAGCTGGCTCACAGAAATCTCGAGGCCGCGCTCGCGGCGACGGTCCTCGCCGCGCACCGCGGCGAGCCCGACGTGGACACGACGCTGCTCGCCTCGCTCGCCGACCGCTCGCGCGCCGTCTACCGCGCGCTCCTCGACGACGAGCGGCTCGTCGACTTCTTCCGCGCGTTCACCCCCGTGGACGAGCTCGCCCTGCTCAACATCGGCTCGCGCCCGTCGCGGCGCCCCGAAGACGTCGAGTACCTCGCGTCCCTGCGCGCCATCCCGTGGGTCTTCGCGTGGACGCAGACCCGCTGCCTGCTCCCGGCGTGGTACGGCTGCGGCGCCGCGTTCGCGGAAGTCGATCTCGCCGACCTGCGCGACCTGTACGCGCGGTGGCCCTTCTTCCGCACGCTCGTCCAGAATCTCGAGATGACCCTGGCGAAGTCGAGCATGGAGATCGCCGCCGAGTATCTCGAGCTGGTCGGCGACGCGAGCCTGTGGGAGCCGATCGCGGCCGAGCACGCTCGCACGGTCGCGGCCGTGCTCGAGATCGTGGAGGCGGACGAGCTCCTCGACCGGCATCCGGTCGTGCAGCGCTCGATCCGGCTGCGCAACCCGTATGTCGACCCGATGAACGCGATCCAGGTCTCGCTTCTCCGCCGTTATCGCGGCGGCGACGAGGATGCCGTCGCGCCGCTCCTCCGCTCGATCGCCGGCATCGCGGCCGGCCTGCGGAACACCGGGTGAGCGCTGCATGACGCAGTTCCGCCGTGTCGACGCGCTCCCGCCGTACGCGTTCGCCGAGGTCGAGCGGCTGAAGCTCGAGCTTCGGCGCGCCGGCGAGGACGTCATCGATCTCGGCTTTGGCAACCCGGACGTGCCGCCGCCCGGGGCCGCGATCGAGAAGCTGCGCGAGGCCGCCCTCATCGCGCGCAATCACCGCTACTCGTCGAGTCGCGGCCTGCCGAACCTGCGCGCGGCGGTGTGCGAGCTCTACCGCGACCGCTTCGGCGTCGAGCTCGACCCGGAGACGGAGGCGACGCTCGCGCTCGGCGCCAAGGAGGGGCTCGTCCACCTGCTGTGGGTGCTGCTCGGGCCGGGCGACGCCGCGCTCGTGCCGAGCCCCAGCTACCCGATCCATCTGTTCGCGCCAGGCTTCGCAGGCGCGACCGTGCAGCGGGTGCCCGCGCTCGACTACGCCGCCGCCGTGCGCGAGGCATGGGAGGCCTCGCAGCCGAAGCCGCGTGTCCTGCTCTGCTCGTTCCCGCACAACCCGACCACCGCGACGGCGGAGCTCGAGGAGATGCAGCTGCTCGTCGACTTCGCCCGCGAACGCGACATGGTGCTCGTGCACGACTTCGCCTATGCCGATCTCGCCTTCGACGGCTACCGGCCGCCGTCGATCTTCGAGGCGGACGGAGCGCGCGAGGTCGCGGTCGAGCTGTACTCGCTGACGAAAGGATTCTCGCTCGCCGGCTGGCGCGTCGCGTTCGTCCTCGGGCGGGCAGACGTCGTCGGCGCGCTCGCGCGGCTCAAGTCGTATCTCGACTACGGGAGCTTCCAGCCGCTGCAGATCGCGGCCACCGTCGCGCTGCGCGAGGCGCGGGAGCAACCCGCCCTCGCCGCGTCGATCTACGAGGGCCGGCGAAACGCCCTCTGCGACGGGCTCGCCCGTGCGGGCTGGGCGGTCGAGCGACCGCGGGCGACGATGTTCGTCTGGGCGCGCAACCCGACCGCCGAGCCGTCGCACGAGCTCGCGCTACGCCTGCTCCGCGACGCCCACGTCGCGGTCAGCCCGGGCAGCGGCTTCGGGGCGGACGGCGAGGGGTTCGTCCGGTTCGCGCTCGTCGAGAACGAGCAGCGCATCTCCCAGGCGGTGCGCGGGATTCGGCGGGCGCTCTCGTAGCTCGGCGCCCCGAGGGCTTCCCGGGCGCCCCTATGGTCGAGTGGCCGGGCGCCGATACATAGTTCAGTCGTGGACACGCTCGTCCCGCCCCAGCTGCCCCTGTCCGCCGGCGAGCTCGCCGCCCTCGGCCGTGCGGCGGGCATCCCGCTTTCGTCGTACCGCCGCGCGCATGTCGAGCGCTGCGCCGAGCGGGCGGTCGTCCGCACCGGTTGCGTCGGGCCGTTCGATCTCGCCGAGCGCCTCGCACGCGACGCGCGAGCGAGAGTCGCGTTCCGCCGGTCCCTCCTCGTGCCCGTCACGCGCATGTTTCGCGACGCGCACGAGTTCGAGGCGCTCGAGACGGATCTCCTTCCCGGTCTCCTGCGCGACCGCGGACGGATCTCGATGTGGTCGGCGGGCTGCGCGACCGGCGAGGAGCTGCGGAGCGTGGCCGTTCTCCTCGAACGGCTCGGTGTGCTCGAAGGCTCGTATCTCCTCGGCACCGACGTGCTCGAGGATGTGATCGACGCCGCTCGGGCCGCCGCGCCCGCCGGCGGGGCCGTCGTCCGCTTCGAGCGTCGCGACCTTCTGCTCGACGACGCCCCGTCGCGCGGTTTCGATCTCGTGCTCTGCCGCAACGTCGGCATCTATTTCGAGCCGTCCGCCCAGGCGCACGTGCACGGGAAGCTCGCGTCCGTCCTGACCCGGGGCGGCCTGCTCATGCTCGGGCGAAGCGAGACGCTGCTCCGGCCCGAGACATTCGGGCTCGAGCAGGTGGGTAGGCACGTCTTCCGAAAGGCGAGGACGTGAAGCGCGGGCTCGTCTTCGGATCCCTGGTTGCGAATCTCATTCTCTTCGCGATCGTGGTCGCCGCCTTCGTCGTGAGCGCGGTGAGCGTCACGCGGCTCGGCGACGCGAGCCGCGCCGAGAACGCCTCGACCGACGTGCTGAGCACGGCGTACAGCCTCGAAAAGACGGTGCTCGACCTCGAGACCGGCCTGCGCGGCTATCTCCTCGCGGGTGAGCCCAGGTTCCTGGCCCCTTACCGGGCCGCGACGACCGCCTATCCGCGGATCGACGCGCAGCTCGAGCGGCTCACGGCTAGGGACCCTGTGCAGCACGAGCGCGCGCTGCGGATTGCAGCGGAGATTCGCAACTACGTCGTCGCCTGGGCGGCACCGCTTCTCCAGCGGGCTCGGACCGATCTGGCCGGCGCCCGGAATCTGGAGGCTTCCGAAGGCGGCAAAGCGCGCGTCACGGAGATTCGGCGCCACTTCGCTGCGTTCGATGCTTCGCAGCGACGGATCTCGGCCGAGCGGAACACCGAGGCAGCCCACCTTGGCACGATCGCCCTGGTTGTCATCTTCGCTGCGCTGACCCTCTGCGCGCTCGGCGTCCTCGCGCTTGCCTTCGGAGCGCGGCGTCTCGTCGCGCTTCCCGTCCGGCGGCTCGCGCAGGTCGCCGCGCGCATCGGCGCGGGCGAGGTCTCCGCCCGCGCCCCGGAGGCCGGCGTCGCGGAAGTCGGAGAGCTCGTGACGGGGTTCAACGCCATGGCCGACAGCCTCGAGCTGCAGCACGTCGAGCTCGAGAACCAGGCGGCCGAGCTCGAGGCCCAGCAGGTCGAGCTCGAGACCGTGCTGCAGGCGGTCGAGGAGGAGAAACGCGACGCCGAGCTTCTGCGAGCGTTCGGCGACGATCTCACGCGCGCGGCCACCCTTCTCGATGCGGCCGACACGGCTCTGCGGCGAATCGGGGACGTCGCCGGCGCGGAGGTCGGCGCGCTCTACCTTGCCGACGACGGCGACGAGGCCTACCGGTTGACCGCCCGGCGGGGTCTCGCGGCGTCGACGCTCGCGCCGACTCTCGCGCCAGGCGACGGCCTCGCCGGGCGGGCTCTCGCGGAGCGCCGCGTCGTGAACGTGTCGTACGACGAGGCGACGATGCGTCTGCCCGGGCTCGCGACCGGCCGCGACGCCCTGCACGAGCTGCACCTCCCGCTGCTCCACGGCGACCGGACGATCGGCGTCGTCAGCCTCGGTCGCGCGCGGGACGAGCGCTTCGACCCGGCCACCGTCGCGATGCTCGGCACGCTTGCCGAGCGGGCCGCGCTCGGCCTCGCCGAGGCGCTCTCGCTCCATCGCGCGGAGACACTCGCCCACGAGCTGGAGACGCTCCTGGCATCGACCGACGAGGGGATCTTCGGGATCGACGACGCCGGACGCGTCACCCTCGTCAACCGGGCCGCTCTCGAGCTGACCGGCTACGACGAGAGAGAGATCGTCGGGCAGGACGCGCACGACCTGCTGCACCACACTCATGCCGGCGGAGCACCGTATCCCCGTGAGGAGTGCCCGATCTTCCACACCACCCGGACAGGTGTGAGCTCCCGCATCGAAGGGGACCTCTTCTGGCGGAAGGACGGCTCGTCGTTCCCCGTCGAGTTCTCGTCGAGCCCGCTGTACGACGACGGCGCTCTCGTCGGCGCAGTGGTCACGTTCGTCGACATCGGATCGCGCAAGCGAATCGAGCGGCAGCGCGACACCCAGCATGCGATCACCAACGTCCTCGCGGATGCGCCGACGACCGAGGATGCACTGCCGCGGCTGCTCGAGGCGGTGTGCGAAGGCCTCGGCTGGCAGCTCGGCTTCGCATGGCGCCCGAATACGGATGCGACCGAGCTCCGGTGCGCCGCCCGCTTCGCGGCATCCGGCTGGGAGCTCGAGTCGCAGCGACGGTCGGGCTCGGTCGTCGCGCTCGGAAGCGGCGCTGCAGGAGCCGCGCTCGCGTCGCGTGAGCCGGTCGTGCACGCGCGCGGCGACGGCGCGGCGGTCGCGGTGCCGATCGTCGGCCTGCACGACCGGCTTCTCGGCGTCGCCGAGTTCTTCAGCGAGGGCCCGATCGAGCGCGCGGGGCTGCTCGAGACGCTCGGGTCCATCGCCGGGCAGGCGGCCCAGTACATCGAGCGCAAGCGGGCCGAGCTCGAGATCGAGCAGGAGCGGCAGGAGTTCGTCGCCACGGTCTCGCACGAGCTGCGAACGCCCCTCACCGCCATCGACGGATGGGTGCACGAGCTGCTGACGGAGGAGCCGGGCCCCCTCAACGACGACCAGCGGCACTTCCTCCTCACCGTCAAGCGAAACAGCGAGCGGCTCGCACGGCTCGTCGGCGACCTGCTCGTCGCCCGTCAGATCGAGACCGGCCGGCTCGACCTGTTCCTCGCCGAGGTGGATGTCGCCGAGATCGTGCGCGACGCCGCCGAGACGCTGGAGGCGGCGGCGGCCGCCAAGGAGGTGGAGCTCGACGCCTCGGCCGACGGCTCGGTCGTCGTTCTCGGCGACCGGAACAGGCTGGCCCAGCTCTTCGGCAACCTCCTCTCGAACGCGGTCAAGTTCACACCGGCGGGAGGGAGCGTCGCGATAGGGGTCTCGGTCGAGGACGGATCGTGCCGGGTCTCGGTCACCGACACGGGGATCGGCATCCCGCCGGAGGATCGCGGGCATCTGTTCGAGCGCTTCTACCGTGCGTCGTCGGCGACGGGCCTCGGGATCGGCGGAACCGGCCTCGGCCTCGCCATCAGCAAGGCGATCGCGGAAGGTCACGGCGGCTCGATCCGGCTCGAGGATCGCGCCGGGCCCGGGACGACGTTCGTCGTCGAGCTTCCTCTCGCCGTGCGCTCGGAGGTGCGCCGGTGAGCGACGCGGGACGCCCCGTCATCCTCGTCGCCGACGACGAGGACGACGTCAGGGACCTGGTCGTCTACCGGCTGTCCCGGTCGGGATACGACGTCGTCGAGGCTCGAGACGGGGAAGAGGCGCTTCGGCTCGCCGCCGGGGCGCCGCCCGACCTCGCCGTGCTCGACGTGATGATGCCGAAGGTGGACGGCTACGAGGTGACGCGCCGTCTCCGCGCCGACGCCGCGACGAGCCGGATTCCCGTGATCCTCCTCACGTCGCGGTCGCAGGAGTCTGATGTCTCCCACGGCTTCGACGTCGGAGCCGACGACTATCTCAAGAAGCCGTTCAACCCCGACGAGCTGACCGCACGGGTTCGCGCCCTGCTCGCACGACGGTGATTCGCGCCTTCGCATTCGGCGTCATCGCGCTCGGCGGGCTCAACTCGATCCTGCTCGGCATCCTCGCGTGGCGCCGCATCCGCGTGGCGGGCGCGGCGCGCCGCCGGGCACGCCTCGAGGAGCGGCTGCGCCCGGTCACGCTCGCGTTCCTCGACGGCGACGGCGAGCTCCCGCCGTTGACCCGGCGCGAGCAGGAGATCGTGGCCGATGCGCTCGGCGAGTATGCACGCAAGCTCCGCGGGCCGGCGCGCGGCCGGATCGTCGCCTACTTCGAGTCGCAGGGGACGGTCGACCGCGAGCTTGCCGCGCTCGCGACCGCGCGGCCGGCGTGGCGGCGCGCAGCCGCTGCGCACCGGCTGGGCGACATCGGGTCGGCCCGGGTGGGCGACGAGCTCGTCGGCGCGCTCGCCGACGACGACCGCGACGTCCGGACGGCGGCGGCGCGCAGCCTCGGCAAGCTTCGTCACGTCGGCGGGGTCGAGCCGCTGCTCGCGGCCGCTGCGGCATCCGCGGTCCCGACCGCCGTTGCATCGTGGGCGACCCTGCAGATGGGTGCGGACGCGCGGCCGGCGCTCCTTCGCATGCTCGCAGCGGACGAGCCGGCGGAGCGCGCCGGTGCGATCTCCGTCCTCGCGCTCGTCGGCGATGCCGCCGACGGGCGCGCAGTGTCGGCCGGGCTCGGCGATGCCTCCGCATCGGTTCGCGCGGCGGCCGCCCACGCTCTCGCTCGGCTCGGGGCCGAGCGGGATCTCGAGGCGCTGCTGCTTGCGCTCGACGATCCCTCGCCGGACGTTCGCGCCGCTGCGGCGACGGCCCTCGGGCGCCTGCGCGACTCGCGGGCGCTCGTCGGCCTCGTCGCGCATGCGATCGAGGATGCGTTCGACGTCGCACAGGCGGCGGCACGCGCCGCCGTCGCCCTCGATGCCGCTGCATGCGCGCGGATCGAAGCGACGAGCGACGGCCCGCACCTCGCCGAGGCCGTCGATCTGGCGCAGCTCGCATGAGCGTTCTCGAGATCGTGTTCGTCGTCACCGCGGCCGTCACGATCGCCTACTTCGTCTGCCTCAACGGCCTGTACGCGGTCTTCACGCTGGTGGCGGCGCGCTCGCTGCGCAGGCATCTCCAGCGCCGAGCCTACGGCGGCCTGGAGGAGGCGTTCGATTCACCGTTCACGCCCGGAATCACCGTCATCCTCCCGGCGTTCAACGAGTCGGCAGGCATCGTCGAGAGCGTCCGCTCGCTCCTCGCGCTGCGCTATCCGCGCTTCGAGATCGTCGTCGTCAACGACGGGTCGACGGACGAGACGCTCGCACGCGCGCGCGAGGCCTTCGATCTCGTGCCCATTCGTAAGGCGCTTCGCGACGCCATCTCCACCAAGCCGGTGCGAGCGACGTACGTGTCGCGCCGGCATCGCAATCTCTCACTCGTCGACAAGGAGAACGGCGGCAAGGCGGACGCGCTCAATGCCGGCATCAACGCCGCCCGCCATCCGTATGTCTGCGCGATCGACGCGGACGCGCTGATCGAGCCCAATGCGCTGCTCGAGGTCGCGGCGCCGATCCTCGACGACCCCGAGCGCGTCGTCGCGACCGGCGGAATCGTGCGCATCGCGAACGGGTGCACGATCGACCACGGTCGCGTCGTCGACGTGCGTCTCCCCTCGAGCCGTCTGGCGGTGCTGCAGGTGATCGAGTACTTCCGCGCCTTCCTCGTCGGGCGCGTCGGGTGGACGAGCATGAACGCGCTGCTGATCATCTCCGGCGCATTCGGCCTCTTCCAGCGCCAGGCGGTCGAGGAGGTCGGGGGGTACTGGACCGAGACGGTCGGCGAGGACGTCGAGCTCGTCGTGCGCATCCACCGCCACCAGCGGGATCGCGGCACGCCGTATCGCATCGCCTTCGTTCCCGATCCGGTGTGCTGGACGGAGGCCCCCGAGGGCATCCGGACGCTCTCTCGCCAGCGGCGCCGCTGGCATCGGGGCCTCGGGCAGACGCTGTGGCGTCATCGCGGCGCGATCGGGAATCCGCGGTACGGGGCGCTCGGTCTCGTCGGCCTTCCGTACTTCCTCGTCTTCGAGTTCCTCGGGCCGGTCGTCGAGGTGGTCGGCCCTCCGTTGACGCTCGTCGCGTTTCTGCTCGGCAAGCTGTCGCTGCTCTTCCTCGTCGCCTTTCTCGTCGTTGCGTTCCTTCTCGGGATCGTGCTCACGACCGCCGCCCTCGCGCTCGAGGAGTTCAACTTCCGGCGCCATCCGAAGGGCCGCGACGTCGTCCGCATGCTCGCGTACGCCGTGTTCGAGAACATCGGCTACCGCCAGCTCAACGATCTCTGGCGCATGCTCGCGCTCGTCGATCTCGCGCGCAGGAAGCGCGGGTGGGGGGCGCAGGTGCGGCGCGGGATCGGCCGGCCGAGCACCGAGTAGGCGAACGGCGAGACGATCGGGTCTCGAGTGACGTGGCGGTCCCCGTCGTCGAGAAGCGGGGTCAGTAGAGCACGAGCCGGTCGCGGTGCACGGCCTCGACCCCGCGCGGGCGGGCGCGCAGCTCCGCCGCGCCCGCGCCGGCGATGCCCTTGCCGATCGCGGACCCGTCGACGGACACGAGCTCGACGGCGTCGCCTTGCTCGAAGGAGCCGTCGCAGGAGACGACGCCGACCGCGAGGAGACTCCTGCCGCCGGTGAGGACGGCGTCGCGCGCCCCGTCGTCGAGGACGAGCGTCCCGGATGCCGGCTTCGCATGGCGGAGCCACAGCTTGAACGCGCTCGGCTGCCGCGCCGACGGCGCGAAGGCGGTTCCGCGCGCCTCGCCCGCGGCGATCGCGCGCACGACGCTCTCACCCCGGCCGGACGCGATCACGGTCGGGATCCCCGCTTCGGCGGCGAGGCGCGCGGCCGCGACCTTGCTCGCCATCCCGCCGCGGCCGAGCGGTCCTCCCATTCCGAGCGCGGCTTCGTCGATCGCGTCGCCGCTCGCGAGCAGCTCCGCGCTCGCGCCGTGGACCCCGTCCACCTCGGTCAGGAGCACGAGCAACCGCGCGCCGAGGAGCACCGCGACCTGCGCGGCGAGCGCGTCGTTGTCGCCGAAGGTGATCTCGTCGGTCGCCGTCGCGTCGTTCTCGTTCACGACGGGGACGACGCCGAGACGGAGCAGCGCGTTGAGCGCGTTGCGCACGTTGACGTAGCTCGTGCGCTCGCCGAGATCTCCGGCGGAGAGCAGGACCTGCGCGACGCGCAGCCGGTGCGTCCGGAAAGCCGCCTCCCACGCGAGCTGGAGCCGCACCTGGCCCGCGGCCGACGCCGCCTGGAGCTGGGGGGTCGAGCGCGGGCGCGCCGTCATGCCGAGCACCGGGAGTCCCAGCGCGATCGCTCCCGACGAGACGATGCAGACCGGCTCGCCGATCGCGGCCACCTCGGCCGCGCGCGCGGCGATGACCGAGCGGCGGATCCGGCCGGCGCCGTCGGTGACGAGCGAGGACCCGAGCTTGACGACGACCGTCATCGCCGCTGCGTTCCGTCGCCGACGACGCGGTACTGCCGCAGGCACAGGTCGCGGTAGGTGACGGGCCCGCGCGGGCCGGGGAAGCGGTCGACGCTGATCCCGGTCTCGGGTGTGCCGAGCAGCTCGAATCCATCCGCGAAGCGCGTCGGCGCGTTCCAGAACGCCGCGGTGCCGCGGTAGCCGTCGAGGAAGCGCTCGGCGGCGGCCGCGTCGCCGGTGACGATGGCGGCCGCGAGACCGGAGGTCTCCTCGTTCGCGATGGCGAGCGCGTCGTCGACGCCGCCGGCGCGGCGCAGCGTGATCGTGGCGACCCGGCCGGGCTCGGTCGCCCACTCCCCGCTCGGCGGAAGCTCTCCCGCGACGGCGATTCCGAGCTCCCCGCAGACGCGCTCGACGACGGAGGCGAGATCCGGCGTGTCTGCAAGCGCGAGGTTGAGGCGGTTGCAGACGCCGAGGCGGTCGAGGCTCGCGCGCACGATCCGCTCGAGCATCTCCTCGTCCGCGGCCTCGTGCGCGTACAGGACGCCGCCGCCCTCCGCGTGCGCGAGCGCACGCACGCCGTGCTCGGCCGCGATTCGCGCGAGCGCCGCCGTCGACGCGCCGCTGCCCCGCAGGATGACGAGCGGGACGAGATCGGGCATCGACGCGAGCGCCTCCGCGCCGGCGCGTTCCGGGACGCGCACGAGGCCCACAGCCTCCGCGGCGTCGCCGAGCGCCGGACGGAGCACGCGGTCGACGAGAGCGGTCACGGTCTCGAGCGCGGCGGCTCCGGTACGGAGGACGACGGCGTTGCCGCTTTTCAGCACCTGCGACGCGACGTCGACGGCGACGTTCGGCCGTGCTTCGAAATTCGCGCCGACGACGCCGACCGGAACCAGCCGCTCGGCGACGCGCAGCCCGTTCGGGAGCGTCCATTCGCGTACCTCGCGCTCGATCGGCGGAAGCGCGCGTGTCGCGCGCAAGCCGTCGGCGATCGTCTCGAGCCGCGGCTCGTCGAGCCGCAGCCGGTCGAGCGTTCCTTCATCGAGTGCCTCGGCCCTGTCGAGATCGAGGGCGTTCGCCGCGAGGATCTCGTGCGCGCGGTCCTCGAGCAGCTCGACGGCCGCCTCGAGCGCGACGTCGACGTGCGCGTCCGTCAGTCGCGCGAGCGCAGCGCGCGCGGCCCGCGCCTCGGTGCGAACGAGCTCCATTCCGAGACTGTACGCCCCGTCGTTGACCGGTTTTCGCGTGTTGTCCGGCCG
Organism: Acidobacteriota bacterium; assembly: GCA_028876365.1. Taxonomy (GTDB): domain Bacteria; phylum Actinomycetota; class Thermoleophilia; order Gaiellales; family Gaiellaceae; genus Palsa-739. Next base: position 26,366 of record JAGWRZ010000130.1, read on the forward strand.
AGCGGTGGAGTATCGTCCCCTCCACGCGGCTGGCAGCGAAGCCGCCGCGGAGGCAGTGACGCCTCGGGACTCGGTCGAGTCCTGGGGCTTTTTTGTTGGACCAACGGAAGGAGTGAGGCAGTGCTCGCGTCGGCCCTGTACCCCTCGTACCTCAACCCGGGCGACAACGCCTGGCAGATGACCGCGGCGACCTTCGTGGGCCTGATGAGCGTTCCCGGCCTCGTCGTCCTCTACGGCGGCGTCATGCAGAAGCGCTGGTCGGTCAACAGCATGATGCTCGCGTTCGTCGCGTTCGCGATCGTGCTCGTCGAATGGGTGCTCTACGGCTACAAGATGGGCTTCGGCAATCCGTGGCACGGGATCTCGAGCCACGGGTTCTTCGGCATGTTCATCGGGCAGCCGGGCAGCATCCTCGGGCACGGGAGCCTGCAGGGGCAGGGGAACATCCCGCTCGTCGGGAAGGTCGACTTCCCGACCTCGACGCTCGCCTACTTCCAGTTCGTCTTCGCCGCGATCACGCCGATCCTCATGCTCGGATCCGTCCTCGGGAGGGTCAACTTCAAGGCATGGATCCCGTTCACGCTGCTGTGGGGAAGCTGCATCTACACCGTCAACGCGTTCCTCATCTGGGGAGGCGGCTACTTCGCCCACAACGGCGCCGTCGACTTCTCGGGCGGATACGTGATCCATCTCTCCGCCGGTGTCTCCGGGTTCGTCGCCGCCGCCGTGATCGGCCCGCGTCTCGCCCGCGACCGCGAGCTCGACGCTCCGAACAACCTTGCGATGGTCGCCGTCGGCGCCGGCCTCCTCTGGCTCGGCTGGAACGGCTTCAACGGCGGCGATCCCTACAACGCGGGCGCGGATGCCGCGGCGGCCGTCCTGAACACGAATCTCGCGACCGCAGTCGCATTCCTCACGTGGCTCGGCTGCGACTATGCGACCAAGCGCAAGCCGTCGCTCCTCGGCAGCGTCAACGGGATGATCGTCGGCCTCGTCGCGATCACGCCGGCCGCCGGGTTCGTCAACGGCTGGGGCGCGATCGCGATCGGCGTCGTCTCGTCCATCCTCGTCTACGTCGCGTACAACTATCTCGCGCTGCTGCGCCCGTTCCGTAACGTCGACGATACGCTCGGCGTCGTATACACGCACGGTTTCGCCGGTCTCCTCGGCGGCCTGCTGACGGGCCTGCTCGCCGACTCGGCGATGCAGGTCGTGCCCGGCTTCTCCGTCACCGGGGGCGCGCACCTGCTCGAATGGCAGGCGCTCACCGCGATCTGGGTGATCCTCTTCTCCGGGGCCGGGACGTTCGTCCTGCTGAAGCTCGTCGGCCTGTTCGTCCCGTTGCGGATGAGCGAGGCGGACATGGAGATGGGCGATCTCGCCGTGCACGGGCACGAGGTGTATCCGTCCGACATCCCGTCGCTCGCGTTCCCGCACGGGCTCCCCGAGGGAGCGATGGCCGCGACGCCGGCGGCGCAGACGTGACGACGGTCATCGTCTCCTACGACGGCACCGACAACGACCGCGACGCGCTCGCCCTCGGCCGGGTCCTGGCCGGGGCGGGCGCGGCGCTCGAGCTCGCCTACGTCAGCCACCTGCGAGAGCCGGAGCCGGATTCGCCGACCGACGTCCCCTTCCACGTCGTCGACAACCCCTCGACGGCGGAGGGGCTGCGAGAGCTCGCGGTCGAGCGCGGGGCGGAGGTGATCGTGTTCGGGTCGGAGTACCGGACGGCGAAGGGTCATGTCGATCCGCAGGCGACGGCGAAGCGTCTGCTCGAGGGCGGCCCGGTCGCGCTCGCGCTCGCGCCGGCAGGCTACGCCGAGTCGAATCACAAGCCCGTGCGGACGATCCGTGCGGTCACGGAGGACGGCGATCCCTGCACGCTCGAGACCGCCGAGGCGCTCGCGGGCGCGCTCGGCGCCGAGGTCGCGACGGGACGTCCCGACCTCGTCGTCGTCGGCTCGAAGCCGGGAACGGTGAACGGCCGTGTCACGGTGAGCGCGGCCGCGGAGTACCTGATCGAGCTCGCCGGCTGTCCCGTCCTCGTCCTGCCACGCGGTGTTGCGGTTCGTTTCCACGCGTGACCGCGGGCTGATCGCGCTCGCCGCCGTGCTCGTCGCGTCGTCGCCCGCGGCCGTCCTCCTGAGCGGCGGCAGCCGGCACGCACCGCCGCGCAACTGCCGGACGACGATCGTGGCCGGCTTCATGGGCGGCGTGACGCATACGACGTGCCGCTGACCGGGGTGGTTTAGCGCGGCCGGTTTGCGCCGAGGTACGGCTGTGGACTCCGAGCCCGGCCGGTACGAACTGGCGGTCGCAGCCGTTCGGCGAAACCAGGAGCTGATCGAGCAGCTGGAGCGCGATCCTCCGTCCCCGAAACGGGACGCCGCCCTCGCCCGGCTGCGCGAATTGCAGGTGGAGGCGATCAACCGGCTCGGAGACATCGGCCCGACCGCGCTCAGCTAGGGACGCCGGGCAAGACGTCAACGGCGCGTGGTGCCCCGGTCGCGAAGCTCGCGCCGGAGGATCTTCCCGCTCGGGGTCTTCGGCAGCTCGTCGAGAATCTCGATCGCGCGGGGGTACTTGTACGCAGCCATCCGCTCCCTGCAGAAGGCGATCAGCTCGGGCTCGTCGACGATCCCGTTCGCCTTGAGGCTGACGAACGCCTTGACGCTCTCGCCGCGGTAGGCGTCCGGCACGCCGACGACGGCGGCCTCGCGGACGGCGGGATGCGCGTAGAGCACGTCCTCCACCTCGCGCGGCCAGACCTTGAAGCCCGCCGCGTTGATCATCTCCTTCTTCCGGTCGACGACGTAGAACCACCCGTCCTCGTCCATGAAGCCGACGTCGCCCGTGTACAGAACGCCGCCCGGCATCGTCTGCGCGGTCTCGTCCGGCTTGTTCCAGTAGCCGGGAACGACCTGAGGGCCGCTGATCGCGATCTCGCCGATGTCGCCGACGGCGAGCTCCCCGTGGCTCTCGTCGACGATCGACGACATCGTGTTGAAGGTCGGCACCCCGACTCCGAGGGCGCCCGACCGTGGGTCGACGGGGGCGCGGGCGCCGAATGGAACGATGTGCGACGGCGACGTGGTCTCGGTCAGGCCGTACACCGAGTGGATGTACGTCCCGAAGAGGCGCTCGTAGGCCTCAACCGTCGCCGGCGCGATCGGCGCCCCTCCGCTGTACAGCTTCACGAAGGACGAGAGGTCGCGTTCGTGCGCCGTCGGGTGGTTCATCAGGCCGATGAAGGCGGTGATCGACGCGACCGTGAAGGTGGCGCGGTAGCGCTCGACCAGGTCGAGAAGGGCGTCGACGTCGAACCGGTAGAAGAGCACGACCGGCATGGGCACGAGAGTGGCCACGGCGATGTGGGCGACCAGCCCGGTGATGTGCGAGAGCGGCGCGACGCCGAGCACGACGTCGTCCTCGTCGAGGTGCACCCAGTCGCGGTAGGCGTGGGCGGCGAAGACGACGTTCCCGTGTGTGTTCATCGCACCCTTCGGCGGCCCTGTCGTCCCGGAGGTGTAGGTGAGGAACGCGACGTCGTCGGGGCCGAGATCGACCGGGTCGAGGCTTTCTGCGCCCTGTGCGCGCGCGAGCTCGAGCAGGTCGTGCGTCTCCGGGGGCCGGCTCCGTTCCGCACCGGCGAGGAGCGGGGGAAGAGGCGGCTCGAGGAAATCGAGCTCGGATGTCGTGACGACGACGCGAACGGGCGTGTCGGGGAGAACGGCCGCGGCGACGTCGCGGTAGAGGCTCTCGAGCGTGACGAGGGCGGCGGCGCCGGAGTCGTTCAGGACGAATCCGAGCTCACGGTGCTTGAGCATCGGATTCACCGGGACGACGATCGCCCCGAGCTTCCACGCCGCGAGCTGCGCCAGGACGAACTGCGGGATGTTCTGGACGTAGAGGGCGACGCGATCTCCGCGCTCGATGCCGAGCTCGCGCAGACCGTGAGCGAGCCCGCTCGACAGACGGCCGGCGGCGTCGAACGTGATGGTCGAGCCGAAGTAGTGGATGAACGGCCTCTCCGCGGCGGATGCGGCGGCCGCGTTGAACATCGCGAGGGCGTTGGAGAAGCTCGGCGCGATCTCGCCGGGCACCCCGGACGCGTATCGTCCGAGCCAGGGGCGATCCAGATAGGCGCCCATGGGCCCTAGAGCAGGCTGTCTCCGGTCCGGGCGTCGAAGAAGTGCAGCCGGCTCGGATCGAGGGCGAGCTGCAGACGCCCGCCCCGCCGTGCGCTCGACCGCGGGTCGATGCGCGCGTTGAAGAGCGCTCCCTCGTCGAGGATGACCGCTTCGTCGTTCTCGCGCGCCGCGCGCAGGTCGACGGCGTCCACGCGCGGGGCGTCGATCGAGAAGATCACGTGCGCGTCGGCGCCCAGGTCCTCGAGCACTCCGACCTCGACCTCGATCTGCGGAAGCCCGGGCTCGGCGAAGGCGGCATCCTCGAAGCTCTCCGGCCGCAGGCCGACGATCACGCGCCCGCCGTCGGCGCGTCGCGGCCGCCGGTCCCGGTCGAGGGGGAGCTTGAAGCCCGCGAACGACACGGTGTCGCCGTCGACTGCCGCCTCGACGAGATTCATCGACGGTGAGCCGATGAACGCGGCGACGAACAGGTTGGCCGGCTCGCGGTACAGCACGTGCGGCTCGCCGGCCTGCTGGATGCGCCCGTCGCGCATGACGGCCACGCGCTGCCCGAGCGTCATCGCCTCGATCTGGTCGTGCGTGACGTAGACCGTCGTCACGCCGAGACGCTCGTGCAGGCGGGACAGCTGCGCGCGCATGTCCACCCGCAGCTTCGCGTCGAGGTTCGACAGCGGCTCGTCCATGAGGAAGGCTGCCGGCTCGCGGACGATCGCGCGGCCCATCGCGACCCGCTGGCGCTGCCCGCCCGAGAGCTGGGCCGGCTTGCGGTCGAGCAGCTCCTCGAGGCCGAGCATGCGCGCCGCCTCGTCCACCCGGCGGCGGATCTCGGACTTCTGCGTCTTGCGCATGCGCAGCCCGTAGCCGAGGTTGTCGCGGGTCGTCATGTGCGGGTAGAGCGCGTAGCTCTGGAAGACCATCGCCACGTCGCGGTCGCGCGGCGACACGTCGGTGACGTCGCGGCCGCCGATCTCGATGCGTCCCTCGGTGACGTCCTCGAGCCCCGCGATCATGCGCAGGAGCGTCGTCTTCCCGCACCCCGATGGGCCGACGAGGACCATGAACTCCCCCTCGTCGATGGTCAGGTCGACGGCGTCGACCGCGGTGACCGCGCCGAAGCGCTTGGTCACGCCGGCGATCGCGATTCCCGGCCGGGCCGCGCTCATGAGTACGGCGGCCGCACGGTGAGGACGGGAACGCCGAGCAGCTGCATCGCCACCGGCAGGCTCGGAAGGTCGTCGACCATCAGCGCCACCTGCTCTCCGCGCCCGACGAGCCCGCCGACATGGTGCACCTTGAAGTCCTCGAGCCCGCGGGGCGCGCCGTCGACCCCGCCGAGGATGAGCTCGTCGAAGGGCACGCCCTGCGCGGCGAGCCACGCCTCCGTCAGCGTGCGCGCGGCCTCGTCGCGTGAGCTGACGATGACGATCCGGTAATGGGGCGCCAGCAGCTGGACGAGGCGGCATGCCCCCGGGATCGGCATGTCCGTCTCGCACGCGAGCGAGTACGCGACCCAGTCGGTGTCCTCGCGCGGGTCGGCGATCAGGTGGTGGCGCGGGCTCGTGTCGCACAGCGTCGAGTCGAGATCGATGCAGATCGTGCCGTGCTTCGACGGCGGCGAGATCGGCGTGCGGACGTCGTACCAGCGTCCGTACTCGGCGATGACGCGCGAGGTCCCCGGTGGCGGCAGCAGCCTCAGCGGGTCGGCGCTGTGCAGCGGATAGAGCACGTCCGGTGAGACGAGCTGGACGAAGCGATGCAGGTCGTGCGGCGTCGCGTGGCCACTCGTCCCGATGGACGCGAACGGCGTCTCCAGTCGCGCCAGCCATTGCTGCAGCAGCTCCCACGACGCCTGGAACGGGCCGAGCGGCTCTCCGTTCGCATGGAGGAAGATCGAGCCGGCGCCGACAGGCAGGTCGAGCAGGACGTCGAGCGCGTCGGAGGCGACCTGGACGACGAAGCGCGACGGGTCCCGCCGCGCCGCTTCGGTCGACGCGGCGTCGAGCTCCTCCACGCCGGGCAGCCCCCAGGCGCGCAGGAAGGCCGCGATCGCGGGCGGCCACAGGATCGTCCGGCCGCGGGTCTCCGCGATCGTCATGAACGACTCCACCCGTTCGACGTCGCGCGGGTACACCGTCATCAGCACGAGGCCGGGTGTCCGCGCGAGGGCGTCGTCGAATGCCGCGTCGACCTCGCTCTCCGGCCGCAGGACGATGCGCGGGTCGCTCGTGAGCGTCGTTCCCTCCATCACGAGTGCATGGGCTCCACGTGCGCGTTCCGCGAAGCGCTCCGTCCGCTCCGGATGGCGCCCGTGCAGCCTCAGGTCCCCGCTGTAGGCGACGACGCCGGCGTCGGTGTGGACGAGAAAGCCGGATGCTCCGGGCACGTCGTGGTCGACGGCGCAGCGCTCGACGACGAGCGGCCCGACGCTCACACGTTCGCCCTCGGCCATCGGCTCGACGAGCGGGGCGCCGCCCTCGAGCCCCTGCCCGGCCGCCTCCAGCGCGTCGAGCATGCGCACCGTCTCGTCCGCCGCGCGGATCGGGACGGAGGGATCGACCCAGCCGAGGAGCCCGACGTGGTCGATGTGGCAGTGGCTGACGAAGACCGCGGTGCGGCTCTCGCCGTGGGCGCCGGCCACCTCGGTGCCCGCGACCGCCTCTGGCCGGTAGAGCCCGTCGATCGCCGGGGCCTCGCCGAGACGGAGGCGCGTGCGGAGCTCCGACCCGCGAGACATCTTCAGCGGGCTGCGGACGAGGCCTTCGCGGCCGGGGATGTCGAGGCCCATGTCGAGCACCACCCGCCAGCCGTCCTGCTCGACCACGACCTTCGTCGAGCCGATGACGCCGACGCCGCCGTAGAAGCGGAGCCGGGCGCTCACGCCTCGACCGCCGCGAGCCGCTCTCCCGCCATCCACGCCGCGAGCGCGGGGAGCAGCTCCTCGACCCGCGCCGCCTCGAAGGTCGCGCGACCGGCGGGCCCCGCGCGGACCGGGTCGACGTACGCCGTCGCGCATCCGACCTCGAACGCGGGCGCGATGTCGTTGACGAAGTGGTCGCCGATGCTGATCACCGCGGCCGGCGGCACGTCGTGCACGCGGGCGAGCGCATGCAGGCGCGCCGCGAAGCGCTCCGGCTTCTCGGCGTGGCACACGATCTCGTCGAACAGCCCGAGCAGTCCCAGGCGCTCGAGCAGGGGCATCACGCCGAACGCAGGCGTGTTCGACATGAGCACCTGTCGCGTGCCGGCCGGGCGTTGCTCGATCAGCTCGACCAGGCCCTCGGGCACCTCGAGGGCGCATTCGTCGGTCAGCATGAAAGCCCGCGTTCGCGCGAAGGCGTCCGCATATGCGCGCGAGGCGCCGCGCGGCCCGCCGGCCAGCACGACCGCCGCCTCCCATCCGTCGGAGGCCACGTTGCCGCTCGCGCCGGCGAGATAGTCGTCGAGCGCCGCGAGGTAGGCGCGCCTGCGGTCCTCGGCGAGCCCGGCGGCGATGCCGCGCGCGTAGTGGCGGCACGCCTCCGTGCTCCTGTACAGGGTCCCGTCGAGGTCCCACACGGCTACCGCAGCCGGCCGGCTCATCCCTTCATCGCTCCGGTGGTGGCGCTCGCGCCGGCGACGAGACGCCGCTGGGAGAGCATGAACACGATCATGATCGGCAGGGTCGTGAACACGACCGCCGCCGAGAGCCCCGGCCAATCCGTCCCGTTCGTCCCGAAGAAGGTCGAGAGCCCGACCTCGATCGGCTGGACCGAGGGGCTGCTCGTCATGATGAACGGCCACAGGAAGCTGTTCCACGAGCCGATGAAGATGTACAGGCCGATCGTGATGAGCGCGGGCCGCGCGAGCGGCGCGGCGATCGTGCGCAGAAACTGCAGCTGCGACGCGCCGTCGAGCTCTGCGGCCTCGATCAGCTCCGGCGGGAGCGCGCCGAAGAACTGCCGCAGCAGGAAGATGCCGAACACGGACGCCCCCCAGGGGATGATCTGCGCCCAGTAGGTGTCGAGCCAGTGCAGCTCCTTGAGGACGATGTAGTCCGGGATGAGCAAGACGACCTTGGGGATCATGAGGATGCTGAGGATGAGGAAGAAGGCGATCTCGCGTCCGCGGAACCGCATGACGCCGAGCGCGAAGCCGGCGAGCAGGGACGTGACGAGGACGAGGGCGACCGTGCTTCCGGCGATGAGCACGGTGTTGAGGAAGTAGCGGACCCAGGACGCCTCGTGCCAGGCATGCCCGTAGTTGCCCACCACGCCGCCGGGCAGGAAGTTCGGCGGGAACTGGAAGACGCTGTTGCTCGAGTTCAGCGACGTCACCACGACCCAGTAGAAGGGGAACGCGAAGACGACGCCGACGAGAAGCGCGAGCAGCCCTGAGCGGAAGCGGCGAGACCGCTTCCGCCACAGGGCCGATCCCGCGCGGTTCGTCACGAACCGCTCGCCGCCTGCATCGCCTTCTGCTGCGCGGTCGCGAGCGCCGAGGCGGGGCTCGCACCGTTGTCGAGGACGGCCTGCATCGCCTCTGCGACGTATCCCTCCGCCTGCGTCCACCATGCGTACGGCGGGTTGCCGCCCGCGTACTGGAGCGCCTGGGCGGCGATCTTCTGGTACGGGTGCGTGGCGATGTAGCTCTTCATGTACACGAGCGCCGACTTCGTCACGGGCAGATAGCCGGTCTTGATCGCCCAGTACGCGGTCGCGTGCGGGCTGCTCAGGTACTTCATGAACTGCCAGGCGGCCGCGCGCTGCGCGGCGTTCGCCTGCGAGAAGATGACGATGTTCGTCCCGGCCATGGCGTTGCCCTCGCCGCCGTTCGGCCCGGCGGGAAGGGGCGCCACCTGCATGCTGAACTTGCCGCCGACGGCGGCGAGCATGTACGGGTAGCCGGCGATCGACGAGACGGCGAACGCCGAGCGGCCTGCGCCGAGGGCGGTCTGCTCCGGGTAGTTGGTGCCGACCTGGAGTGCGCCCTGGCCCTTGAGGTCGGCGAGGAACTGGAGCGCCTGTACCGCCGCCTTCGTGTCCAGGGTGGGCTTGCCGTTCTTGATCCACGTGCCGCCGAAGGCCTTGACGATCGACAGGTACTCGAGCGTCCCGTTGGCCGGGGCCGACAAGGTGCCGGTGTCGAGGCTCTCACCCCAGTTGCCGCCGGTCGTCAGCTTCTTCTCGGCGGCGGCGTACTGCGCCCAGGTGGTCGGCACGGAGATGCCGGCCGCCTTCAGCATGTTCGCGTTGTAGAAGAGCACGTAGTCGCTCTTGTTGAACGGCCACATCCAGATCTTCCCGTCGGGCAGGAACAGGTCGTTCCACACACCCGTCCAGATGTTGCTCTTGAACGTCTTCGGGACGCCGACCGTCTTGCTGTTGACGTAGTTGTCGAGCGGGATGATCGCCTTCGCGTCGGCGTAGCCGGCGGCCCAGTTCTCGTACGCCTGGCCCATCGTCGGCGGGTTGCCGGCGGCGATGGACGCCTGCTCCTTCTGCTGCAGGATGCCGTAGTTCGGCTCGGCGATGAGGTCGATGGTGATCCCGGGGTGCGTCTGCTCGAAGTTCTGCGTCAGGTCGTCGAGCGTCGGCTTCTGCGTTCCGGACGACATCGCTTCCATGAACGAGATCGTCACGTTGGCGCGATGGCCGGCCGTCGCAGCCGAAGCCGCGAGCGGCGTTGCGACCGCCGCGAATACGGCCGCGATCGCGATGAACCGTCTGTGCCGTGACATGCTTCCTCCCTCCAGAGGTGATTGGTTCACATTCACGCTGCGCGCCGCGACAGCCGCAGCTGGGCCAGGGTGAACAGGGCGATGACGACGAAGAGGACGACGGCGATCGCGGCGCCGAAGCCCGTCTTGTAGAAGACGAAGCTCTGCTGGTAGAGAAGGAAGCCGGTCGTCGTCGTCGCGCTGAGCGGCCCTCCTCCAGTCATCGTGTAGATCTGCGTGAACGCCTGCAACGAGTCGATCGTGGTGATGACGATGACGAACAGCGTCGTGTTCATGAGTTGCGGCAGCACGACGTCCCGCACCTCGTGCCAGTAGCTCGCGCCGTCGACGCGTGCGGCCTCGCGCAGCTCGCCGGAGACGGTGGCGAGCCCGGCGAGGAAGATGATCACGGTGAATCCGAGGTCGTGCCAGAGCGTGTAGACGATGAGCGCCGGCATCGCCCACGTCGTCGACTGGAGCCAGCCGACCTCGGGGAGATGGAGAAGCTTGAGGACGCTGTCGATGAGGCCGAACTGCGGGTTGAAGATCCAGACCCACACGATCGACGTGGCGACGAGCGGGGTGAAGTACGGCGTGAGCACGGCGAGCCGGACGATGCGGCGCACGAGACCGCGTTGGCTCAGGAGGAGCGCGATCCCGAGCCCGAGCACGGTGCTGCCGCCGACGGTCGCGCCGACGAAGTACACCGACGTGACGATGGAGTTCCAGAAGTCGCTCGAATGCAGAAGCGCGGCGTAGTTGCCGCCGCCGACGAAGCGCGAGAGCGACGGGTTGAGCAGGTTCCAGTTGAAGAAGCTGATGTAGAGGACGAAGAGCGCCGGCCCGATCGTGAACACGAGGAAGACGAGGAGTGCGGGCGACAGGTACAGGAATGCCAGCCGGCCGTTGCGGATCCCCGCCCTCGAGCGGGCGCGCGAGCGGGAGATGCCGAGCGCGCGGGCGGTGAGCGTGCTGTCGAGGCTCACGTCCTCACCCCTGCGGCGGCAGGCGTCGTCGTTCGCCGCACGGCGAGCTCGTGCTCCATGATCACCTCGCGCGGCGGGATGTCCGGATCGGAGAGGCGCTCGAGCGCGAGCGAGACCGCTGCGCGGCCCATCTCGTGCCGCGGCTGCCGCACCGTCGTCAGCTGCACGAGGCGCGACGATGCGAACCAGATGTCGTCGTATCCCGCCACGGAGACGTCGTCCGGCACCGCCAGCCCGTGGGCGAGAAACGCGTCGATGGCGCCGAGCGCGATGAGATCGTTTCCGCACAGCACCGCCTCGGGCGGACGGCGGCGCGACGCGAGGAGCTCCTGCGCGGCGCGGTAGCCGGCGTCGGCGGTGAGGCTGCATTCGCGTACCGACTCCGGCGCGGGCTCGAGTCCCGCCTCCGCGAGAGCGTCGAGGTAGCCGCGCGTCCGCTCGGAGCTCGCGGACGACGCGGAGGGCCCCGCGAGGACGGCGATGTCGCGGTGGCCGAGGTCGAGGAGGTGCTGCGCCTCCTCGCGTGCGCCCGCGCGGTCGTCGATGCCGACGAAGTCGGCGTGGATGCCCGGAATGCGACGGACGACCTGGACGATCGGCACATCCGGCGAGACGACGTCGAACAGGAGCTCGCCGTCGGAGACGAGAAGGGAGGTGAAGATCAGGGCGCCGCACCGGTGGTCGCACAGGGCCTGCACCACCTCGACGTCGATGCCGTCGTCGGCGCCTCCGTGACTCAGGACGACCTGGAAGCCGGCCTCGGCGGCGGCCGCGATCACGCCGCCCGCGATCTCGGGATAGAACGGGTTGGTGATGTCGGCGAGGACGAGGCCGAGCACGTTCGTTCGTCCCGTCCGGAGGCCGCTCGCGACACGGTTCGGCCGGAAGCCGAGCTCGTCGGCGATGCGGAGGACGTTCGCCCGCGTCTGGTCTCCGACGCCTCCCCGATCGTTCATGACGTACGAGACGGTGGCGATCGAGACGCCCGCCCGCTTCGCGACATCGACGAGCGTCACTCTCTGCGGCGGCCCATCGGACACCGAGGTAACGTAACCGCCTCTTAAACGTTTCGTCAATGGACTTTCGCTCTCGTTCCCACCCGGCGATCTGCGTCGTCGGGGCCGCGCTGATCGACCTGATCAGCTACGTCCCACGCCTGCCTGGCCCCGGCGAGACGCTGCACGGGCTCGACTTCCGGATCGGATACGGCGGCAAGGGCGCGAACCAGGCGGTGATGGCCGCGAGGCTCGGCGCGCGTGTCGCGATGGTGACGCGGGTCGGCCGCGACACCTTCGGCGACGGCATGCTCGAGAACTTCCGGAATGCCGGCGTCGACGTGACGCACGTGGCCGTCGATCCGGAGGCGCCCTCGGGAGTGGCGCCGATCGCGGTCGAGCCGGGCGGCGAGAACGTGATCGTCATCGTCACCGGCGCGAACGCGCGGATGACGACCGCCGATGTCGACGCTGCGCGCGGCGCGATCGCCGCGGCGGACGTGCTCGTGTGCCAGCTCGAGGTCCCGATCGAGGTCACGCTCGCGGCTCTCCGTGCGGCCGCCGAGTCCTCGACCGCCACCGTCCTCAATGCCGCGCCCGCTCTCGCGCTTCCCTTCGGCGCGTTCGCGGATGTCGACGTCGTGTGCGCGAACGAGTCGGAGGCGGCCACGCTGCTCGGGACGGAGATCGAGCCAGGCCGCGAGCTCGAGGCCGTCCGCGCGCTCCGCGACCTCGGGCCGCGGGCGGCCGTGATCACGCTCGGCGGGCGCGGCTGCGCGCTCTCGGCGGAGGGCTGCACGGCGATCGAGCCCGGCAAGAAGGTGGACGTGGTGGACACGACGGGCGCCGGCGATGCGTTCGTCGGCGCGCTCGCGTGCGCCCTTGCGGGCGGAGCCCCGCTCGCGGCGGCAGCGGCCCGGGCGAACGCCGTCGCTGCGCTGAGCGTGACCCGGCGCGGGACCCAGACGAGCTTCCCCACCGCGGACGAGGTCGCCTCCGCGCCCTTCTCGGAGGTGGACGAGAGCGCGGGATGACGAGGGGCCGGCGTCGCCGCCGGCCCCTCTCGATCCGGAGTCGCCGCGAGGCTCAGCGCTTCACGACGATCGATCCACGCATGTATCCGTTGTGGGTCATCGCCCACGAATCGCACGGGCTGCCACACCACCAGTCGTAGCTGCCGGCCTTCGGCACGGTGAGAGTGATGCTCGCCCGGCCCGGCTTCCCGCCCTTGGCGGCGGGGATGAGCACGTTCAGGTTGAGGCCCGGTGCGACGAGCGAGTGCATCCCGGTGTCGTAGTTCAGGAACGTGACCGTCGTCTTGCGGCCCGCCTTGAGGACGAAGTCGGCCGGCAGGAACGCGTCGTGCCACTTCCCGTCGGGGCCCTTCCTGGCGTGCTCGCTGTCGGACTTGACGAGAACGGTCACCCGCTCCTGTGTCGGTGCGGAGCCCGCGGTCGCAGTGGCGCTCGCTGCCGATGCGCCGATCGCCGCAAGCACGAGTAGAGACATGAACCAGCGCTTCATCCTGGCGACTCCTCGATCATGGCCGGCTCGCATCGAGCCGATCGGTTGTCGCCCAGCATCGGCCGACGGCGCTCCCGCCGCCTCCGGTGGACACCGCATACCGGCTACGGGGATTCCCCGACCCGCCCTCGCCCCTGGTGACCGGCGGCTCGCGGTTCAGGGCGCGCGCAGGAGCTGCGCGCAGACGAGGTCGCCAGAGGATGTCGGCCGCCCGCTCGACGCCGAGGCCGCGGCGTAACGCACGGCGCTCGTGCAGGTTCTCGACAACGGCACGCTGGTTCCCGTAGAACTCCGCCTCGATGCGCGCCCAGATCTCTGCGATCTCGGGCTCGGTCGGCGCGGCGTCGCGAAGGACGCTCAGAAGGCCGCCGATCCGGCCGCGGACGATCGTCGCGTTGTGGATGTCGAGGCGGACCTTGCGTTCCGGATCGGGCTCGTCGAGCACGGCGCGGAACCAGGCCTCGTGAGGGGGCGCCGGCGGCAGCTCAACGCGCCGGGGCGCGTGAACACGCCCGATTGCCACCGGCGGCGGCGTCGAGGCGCGTGACGCCGAGCATGGCGGCGACGATCCGGCCGTCGGGCAGAACTGTCATCGGTGACGCCGCGTACGCGATCGTCACCGGCGCCCGCGAGCAGAGCGGAATGTCGATGACGGCGCTCCGTCCGGCGCCGATCCGGCGGACGACCGGCTGCTCGTGCGCGCTCGTGAACCGGATCGTGAGCGTCCGGCCGTTGCGCGGAGCGCGGATCGGAAGGACGAGACGGCCGTCCACGCGGCCGTGGCTCGGCCACACGGTGATGGAGCCTCTGCCTTCGAGCCAACCGTCGGGGGCCCGGCCGGCGATGACGTAGCGGAACCGGAGCGCGTCTCGAGCACGGACGAACAGCAAGTCGGCGTTCGCGTACAACGGGGTCCCGTTCTGCAAGCGGAGGCCACCCGGCGAGGCCGAGAGGAGAACGTCGCCACGGCTCCGCGCGCCGTTCACGAGAAGCGTCCCGTCGCGCGCGACGCTCGCGGGCTCGACCGCGAACGTATCGGGCTCATTCGTCCCCGGGAGCAGCGCGAGCCGGTCGATCGACGGGTTCCAGAACAGGAGCGCATCGGCGACGAGCGTTCCCGGGAAGAGCACCATCGTTGCGTGCCCGCGCCCGGCGGCGTCGATCGCGGATGGGTTGCGGTCGAGGGCGATGTTGTACAGGGCGCGGCTCATCCGGACGTTGAGCGAGATCGCGCCGACGGAGCCCGCGGCCGTCGCGGCGGCGGCGAGCACCAGCGCGACCGCCGCGAGGGCGCGCGGCGCGATGAACGAGACCGCGAGCAGAACGACGACGGACGCCGCTCCGGCGAGGACGACCACGAGCGAGGCGGTCGATGCAGAGTGGACCATCTCCGCGAGCTGGCGGAGCGCGAAAAGGAACGGCGAATGGTCGAAACCGTCGCCGGCGACGTAGCCGGCGAGCGGCAGCCGCAGGCTCGCGACGACGAGGGCGACGGCGACGATCGCGTGCACGGCTTTCCGCGGGCATCCACGGCGGGCGTAGAGCAGAAATGCGATCGTCCAGAGCGGCAGGAGATAGAAGAGGTATCGCTCCTGGACGAAGTCGGTGTGCCCGACGATGCGCGCCTGGGCCTTGTTCGGATGGCCGTAGACGATCGCCTCGGCGAAGACGCCGACGGTGAACACCGCCGTCATCGCGGCGAATGCGAGCTCGGCCCGCCGCAAAGGTCGCACGAAAGCGAAGACGACGCCGAGGATGGCGCCGGGAACGAGGACGAACCCGCCCGCGAACGCGAGGACGAGCGCATCCGGCGCGATCAGGTGGAGAGCGGTGCTCGCCTTGAAGCCGGGCGTGAACGTAAAGCTCGGGTAATAGCCCGTGTTCCGTGCCGGGCCGAGCGCGGCGAGCGCTCCGCCGACGAGGAGGAACAGGGCGATCGCGATCCGGTGCGAGCGGACGAACCCGCGCAGCCGCCGCTCGCGCAGCACGACGGCGACGAGCGCGACGACGAAGCACGGCAGGAGCACGGCGAACTGCATCCGGGCGAACATCGCGAGGGCGGCGAGGCCGAGAAAGAACGCGAACGACCGCGCGCCGGGCCGGTCGATTGCGTGCACGGCGGCGGCGATCGCGCCGAGAGCGACGGGGTAGGCGACCGGCTCCGAGAGAACGAAGCTCGAGTAGACGGCTGCTGGGATCGCGAGGCTGAGACCGGCAGCGGCGAGCGCCCAGCGATAAGGGAGGTCGAGCCGGCGCGCGAGGTAGTAGACGGGGATGGCGGCGAGCGACATCACCACCGACTCGATCGCCTGCGTCGCGCGGTACGCCTCCTCGACGTTCGGGAACAGCCATGCCGGCGCCGTCAGGATTGGCTGCAGGAGTGGGAAGAAGTGCACCGGCATGCCGCGGACGATGGGCGCGTGCCCGGCTGCGAGTGACCGCGAGAAGGACGCGTACATGTACTCGTCCGGGAAGTAGTACGGGGTCGGCCGGAGCCAGGCGGTGGCGATCCGAAGCGCCGCGCCGGCCGTCACGATCAGTGCGAGCGGCGCGATGCGGATGCCTGCGAAGGCGCCGTCGAGCGCGCGGCGGGGCGCGTGCGGAACGGCGCTCACCGGCTCGATATCGGCATCGGGACGAGCCCGCTTGAGTCGGCGGTCGCGGCGACCGATACCAGTGCGGGTGAAGGGAGCGGCGTCGGTCGTGGTGGTCGCATACGGCTCGAGCCCGGGCCTCCTCGCGTGCGTTGCGTCGGTTTGGGCGGACGAGCCGGAATGGGAGGTCATCGTCGTCGACAACGGCGCCGACCCGCGCGAGATCGAGGCCGTCGAGGGGGCGGGCCGCGCGGCGATCGTGCGTCCGCTGCGCAACCTCGGGTTCGGAGGCGGCTGCAACATCGGCGCGGCAGTCGCACGGCACCAGCGGATCGTCTTCCTCAATCCCGACACGATCGTGCCGCCGGGGTCGTTGGCGCGTCTCGTCGAGCCGCTCGACGACGCCGGCATCGGCATCGTCACCGGGTGCCTGCGCCTCAACGACCGGCCGGACGTTCTGCACGCGGCCGGGACCGCGGTGCACGTCAGCGGCCTCGGATGGTCGTCGGGATACGGCGCGCCGCCGCCCGCGCCGAGCGGGCTCGTCGAGGTCGCAGCTCCATGTGGAGCGGCGATGGCGGTTCGCTCGGACACGCTCCGTGAGCTCGGCGGCTTTCACGACGAGCTCTTCCTCTACCTCGAGGATGTCGAGCTCGGCTGGCGCGCCCGCATGGCCGGAACTCGTGTCGTCTGCAGTATCGGCGCGAGCTTCTACCACGACTACGACTTCGAGCGCCACACGACGAAGCGCTACTTCCTCGAGCGCAACCGTCTCGCGTTTGTCGCGATCTGCTATTCGGCGCGCACCCTCCTTCTGCTCGCACCGCTGTTCGTTGCAACCGAGATCGCGATGCTCGCCCTCGCGGCGCGGCAGGGCTGGCTCCGAGACAAGCTCGCCGGGTGGGCATGGTGCGTGCGCAACCGCCATACGCTGCTTCGGCGGCGTCGTGAGACACAGCTCCGCCGGACCGTCCGCGACCGCGAGCTCGCCGGGATGCTCACCGCGGTCGTCGACCCTGCGATGCTCGAGGTTCCCCGCGCGATGCGGATCGTCAATCCTCTCATGAGCGCGTACTGGACCCTGGTGCGGTGCGCCCTCTGACCTCTTCGCACTCGCGGACGATCGCCAGGAACACCGTGTTCCAGTCGATCGGGCACGTCGCCAGTCTCGGCGTCGCGGTCGCCTCGGCCGCGCTCGTGACACGCTATCTCGGCGTCCGCGCATACGGGACCTTCAGCCTCATCGCCGTCGTCGTCGTCGTCCCCGTGACGGTGCTGAACGGAAGCCTCGACACCCTCGCCGTCCGGCATCTCTCGGCCGGCGAGGCCAGTCCGGCCTTCTTCCGCAACGTCCTCGCGCTGAAGATCGCGCTCGCGACCTCCTTCGCGGTGGCCGTCACGGCCATCGCCGCCGTGACTCTTGCCGGCGCGACTCGTCTCGCGGTCGCGCTGCTCGGAATCTCTGTCGTGGCGTCCGGCATCCAGGGGACCTTGCTCACGGTCGAGCAGGCGCGCATGCACTTCCGCCTCCCGGTGCTCGTCGACGTCGGCGGCCGCGCGCTCACGCTCGTCGCCGTCGGTGTGCTCATGCTCGCGCTGCGCCCCGCCGATGCGTCGATGCGCGTCGCGCTCGTCGTGGCGGCGGGCGCCGTGGCGGCGCTCTTCTGGCTTGCCGCGACGCTCGCACTACGGCGCGGCCGCGTCTCCCTCCGCCTGAGCCATGACGGCGACGTGTGGCGCGCCCTCCTGCGGTCGAGCGTCCCGCTCGCCCTGCTCGCGGGACTCGGCCTCGTCAACTATCGCCTCGATATCGTCCTGCTCGGCGGCCTGGCAGGCGCCCGAGACGTCGGTATCTATGCGGTGGCGACGCGATTCGTCGACTCTGTGCTCCCGCTCGCTGCATTCTTCGTCGCCGCCGCCTTTCCCATCCTCTCCGCCGGTGCGTCCTTGCCGCGGGCGGATCGTCAGCGCCGCGCCCGCCGTGCGTCGGAGTTCCTCCTGCTCGCGTCGCTGCCAATTGCGGTCGGTGGATGCGTGTTCGCGCCGGCTCTTGTCCACCTCGTCGCCGGTCCGGCCTATGCCGACGCCGTTCTGCCCCTCCGCCTCCTGCTCGCCTCCGTCCCGTTCAGCTACCTGAGCACCTTCCTCGTCTTCATGCTCGTGGCCGCGGACGAGCAGCGACGGGTCGTGCCGCTCTTGCTGGCCAGCATCGGCCTCAATCTCGTGCTGAACGTCGCCCTCATCCCGGGCTACGGCTACGACGGTCCCGCGGTGGCGACGCTCGCGAGCGAGGTCGCCGGCGCGGCGGCGCTGATCGTGATCGTCCGCCGCACGCTCGGCGTGCAGCCCCTCGCCATCGCTCTCCTCAAGAGCCCCGCTGCAGCCGCGGCGATGCTCGCGACCGCGATCGTCGCCCAGCCGCTCGGCGTCGTCCCCGCGGCAGTCGCGTCGCTCGCCGTCTATGCCGCATTCGTCCTGTCGCTTCGCGTCGTCCGGCCCGTTGACCTCGAGCTCTTCGTCGAGAGGGCCGCATGACGCGCGTCGCCGTCGTCGTCGTGAACAAGAACGCCGGTGCCCATCTCGCGCGTGTCCTCGACTGCCTCGAGCTGCAGTCGGTGAGGCCGCACCGCGTCATCGTTGTCGACAACGCGAGCGACGACGGCTCGCTCGACGGGCTCGATGCTCGTTTCCCGCAGGTCGAGTTCATCCGTTCGGAGGACAACCTCGGGTTCGCTGCCGCGAACAACCTCGCCGTCCGAATCGCCGACGACTGCGAGCTCGTCGCGCTGCTCAACCCCGACGCGTTCCCGCGGCAGGACTGGCTCGAGACGCTGATCGCCGCAGCGGCGGAACACCCCACGTATGCCGCGTTCGGGAGCACGCTGCTCCTCGCCGCCGACCCGGACACGTCGGACGGGACCGGCGACGACTACCACGTCAGCGGGCTCGCCTGGCGCCGTGACCAGGGAAAGTCCGCAGCGCCCGGCCGCGACGGCGGAGAGGTGTTCTCCGTTTGCGCCGCCGCCGCCCTCTACCGCCGCGACGCATTCCTCTCCGTCGCCGGCTTCGACGAGAGCTTCTTCTGTTACTACGAGGACACCGACCTCGCCTTCCGTCTTCGCCTCGCGGGGCACCGCTGCCTCTACGTCCCCGAGGCGGTCGTCCTCCACGTCGGCTCGGCGACATCGGGCCTCCTCAGCCCGTTCACCATCTACCACTCCGCGCGCAATCAGCTGTGGACGTACGTGAAGAACATGCCCGGATGGCTCCTGTGGATCTACCTCCCGCAGCACCTGCTCGTCTCCGTGCTGACGACGCTCGCGTACGCGCTGCGCGGGCGGGGAAGCGCCGCGTTCGCCGGGCGCCGCGACGGGCTGCTCGGGCTCCCGCGCGTGCTGCGCGAGCGCCGGCGGATCCAAGCTGCCCGGCAGGCGTCGACCGGAGAGCTGCGCGCCGCCATGTCGCGCGGCCTCGACGGCTACGTGGTCGCATTCGGGAGCCGGGTGCGCGAGTGGCGCCGCGAGTCGGCCGGACGGGACCACCAACCGCACCTCGACCACCTCGACGGGCTGCGCGGCCTCGCCGCGCTGTTCGTCGTCCTCCACCACACCTGGCTGACCGTGTGGCCGAGCGTCTATGCGACGCCGTCGTCTGCGGTAGGAAGCGCGACGCGGTTCCTCGCCTTCGGCCACTTCGCCGTCGTCGTCTTCATCGTCCTCTCCGGGTTCTGCCTCTCGCTGCCGATCGCACGCTCGGGCCGGCTCGAGGGCGGCGCATGGGGTTTCTTCCGCCGCCGCGCCAGGCGCCTCCTGCCGCCGTACTACGCGTCGTTTGCGCTGTCTCTGCTTCTCATCTGGACGCTGATCGGACGACGTACGGGAACGCATTGGGACGTCTCCGTGCCGGTCGACTGGCGCGGCTACACCGGGAATGGGCTGTTGCTCGGAGACATGCTCGGCGGCGGCCAGATCAATCATGTGTGGTGGTCGGTCGCCCTCGAGTGGCAGATCTATCTCGCATTCCCTGTGCTCGTCGGATGCTGGCTTGTCTTCGGAGCGGCCGCCGCGGGCCTGGTCGGCTTCGCGCTCGCCGCGGGCGGCTGGCTCCTCGTCACCCTGGTGCCCGCCGTCGGCCCGTTCCAGCTCGCCGGCTCGATGCCGTGGTTCCTCGCGCTCTTCACGTTCGGAGTGCTCGCGGCCGCCATCGTGGGGAGCGGTACGCCGGTGACGCGGAAGCTGTGGGAGTGGGACCGCTGGCACGCGGTCGCGGCCATCCTCGCCGTGGGCGTCTTCGCCATCTGCGTGGTGGCCGGCCGGAGCGCCGTCTTCGCACACCTGCCGCCGATGGATCTGGCGGTCGGCGCCGCGACCGCCTGCGCGATCCTCGCCAGCTGTCGTGCCGATGGGCGCCTTCGTCGGGTGCTGGGCTGGCGGCCGGTCGTCCTCGTCGGCGGGTTCTCGTACAGCCTCTACCTCATCCATGCGCCGCTGCTGCAGGTCCTTTGGCAGTACGACGTGCAGCCGTTCGGCCTCGACCGCGTGGGGACATTCCTCCTGCTCGCGCTCGTCGGGGTGCCGTTCGTCGTCGGCGTGTCCTATCTGTTCTTCCTCGCGTTCGAGCGGCCGTTCCTCAGCCGGGCGCATCGGGCACGGCTCGGTCTCGACGACGCTTCGGGCCACCCTGCCCGGTCGGGGTATGTCCTCGCTCAAGCCGATGCGGGCTCCCGCCGATGAAGGGATCCTGATGGTCGTCACGCGGCTCGCCAAAGGCCCCCACCTGGCTCCCGCAGGACGCGTCTCGTGCATCGTTCCGGCGCACAACGAGGAAGCGACGATCGGCGAGGTCCTCGACAGGCTCTCCACTCTCGACCTGGATCTCCAGATCATCGTCGTCGACGACGGCTCCACCGACCGGACGGCCGAGATCGCGGACGATTTCGCGAGCTGGCATCCCAGAACACTCGTCGTCCGCCAGCCGCGGTCGGGCAAGGGAGCTGCGATTCGCGCGGCGATCCCGGCCGTAACCGGCGAGATCGTCGTCGTCCAGGACGCCGACATGGAATACGACCCGGTCGACGTGCCGGCGCTGATCGAGCCCATCCAGCGCGGGGTCGCCGACGTCGTGTACGGCTCCCGCTTCGCCGGTGGCCGACCGCAGCGTGTGCATCGCTACTGGCACCGGCTCGCCAACCGTCTTCTCAGCCTCTTCACATGCGTTCTCTTCAACGCGACGTTCAGCGACATCGAGACGGGCTACAAGGCGATCCGGGCCGACATCTTCCACACGCTGGATCTCCGCCGTTCCGGCTTCTCCATCGAGATCGAGTTCACCGCGAAGGTGTGCAAGCGCAAGCTCCGCATCTACGAGATCCCCATCTCCTACTACGGACGCACGTATGACGAAGGCAAGAAGATCACGTGGAAGGACGGCGTCATCGCCGTCGCTGTGCTGCTCGCCGAGCGCCTGAGCCGGACGAAAGCCTCGCCGCTTGCTGTCGAGCCCTCTGCCCCGAAGATCCTCTTCGAGCCGGTTGCGAGCGGAGTCGCGCACGCGGGCGCGTCGGCCGGCCGCGGCGTCTGACCTGACGCGTCGTCGTTTGCAGCTGCGGTGAGGCTTTTCGCCGGCGTGTCGAGCGCGGGCGCGTTGCGTCGCGTTCGCGATGGGAAGCGGCGATCCGCCCGGCGCCGCCGTTCGCCGTTACGCCGGTCGCGGCCTTGTCCACGCTGCCAACTCGCCTTCGATTCCAAGAACGGGCGAAGACGAGGTGGAAAGAACGGGAGCGACGGGACTCGAACCCGCGACCTCCGGCGTGACAGGCCGGCGTTCTAACCAGCTGAACTACGCCCCCGGGGACGGCGCATTGTAGCCGCGGCCCGTCCAACCCGTCCGCAAGACTGGGGCGGGTGAAACCGAACGTCGTCGACTGGGTCGCGCTCGGGGTCGTGGCGCTCGCCGCGCTCGGCGGGATGCGGCGCGGTCTCGCCGTCACCACGCTGTCGCTGGGCGGGCTCGTCGCCGGCGCGTTCGCGGGGTCGCGCATCGCCCCGCACTTGCTGAGCGGCGGGTCGCGCTCGGCGTGGACGCCGCTCGCCGGCCTCGTCGGCGCCGTGCTCGGCGCACTCGTCCTCCAGACGCTCGCCGGGATCGTCGGCTCGACGCTGCGCGGGGGCCTGCGCCTGACGCCGCTCCGGTTCATCGACTCGGCGGGCGGGCTCGTCGTCGGTGCGGTGAGCGGCGTCGTCCTCGTGTGGGTGCTGAGCGCGACGCTTCTCCTCGTTCCGGGCCAGCTGTCGCTCCGCCGCGACGTGCAGCGCTCGGCGATCGTCCGTCGGCTCGACCAGGCGGTGCCGCCGCGGCGGCTGCTGGGCCTTCTCGCCCGTATCGATCCGTTCCCGTCGATCGCGGGCCCGACGCCACCGGCGGCGGCGCCGCTGCGCTCGATCGCAGGCGACGCCGCCGTCAAGCACGCCGCGCAGGACGTCGTGCGCGTGCTCGGGACCGCCTGCGGCGTCGGCATCGAGGGGACGGGCTGGTTCGCCTCCCCGGACCTCGTCGTCACCGCCGCGCACGTCGTCGCCGGCGAGCGCGACACCGGCATCCAGATCCCCGGGCTCGCGGGCATCGTCGCCGTCGACGTCGTCGCCTTCAACGCGCACGACGACGTCGCCGTCCTGCGCACGCGGGGTGTGCGCACGGGCTTTGCGCTGCCGCTCGTCGACCCGCGGCCGGGGACGCCGGTCGCGATCGTCGGCTACCCGGAGAACGGGCCGCTCCAGGGCACGCCGAGCCGCATCGGTCGAACCCAGGTCGCGCTGGCGCAGGACGCGTACGGGAACGGCCCCGTCTCGCGGACGATCACCGCCGTGGGCGGCGACGTCCGGCACGGCGACTCGGGCGCGCCCGCGATCGACACGAAGGGCGCCGTCGAGTCGACGATCTTCGCGGCGCGCCTCGGCGCGCCCGGGGGCTACGGCGTCCCGGCCTCGGTCGTGCGCCGCGTGCTCGACTCCGCCGGCACCGCATCGGTGTCGACGGGATCGTGCGCCTCCGGCTGAAGCTCCGGCAGGAAGTCGACGACGTTCATCGGCGCGCGAAACGGCGCCATCACGTACACGCCGTCCGCGACCTCGCGCGCGGCCGCGATCAGCTCGAGCCCGAGCTCGCCGCCGACTGCACGGGCATTGGCGCCGGCACGGCGGTAGCGCTCCTGAACGTGCTCCGGCACTACCATGCCCGGCGTCTCGTTGTGCACACGAACGAGCGTCTCGATCGTCCGGATCGGCCAGACCCCGACGAGGATCGGGACGGGCCAGCCGCCGATGCGGTCGCGGAATGCGGCGAGCGGCTCGAGGTCGAAGAGGATCTGCGTCATCGCGAAGCGCGCACCGGCGGCGACCTTGCGATGGAAGCGGTCGGCCTCGAGGCCGAGGTCGTCCGCAGTCGGGTTCACCGCGACGCCGGGGAAGAACGACGTCGGCGCGTCGATCGCGCGCCCGTGCCAGTCCTCGCCGCGGTTCAGCTTGGCCACGAGCTCGACGAGCCCGATCGCGTCGACGTCGTACACCGTGTGCTTGCCCGGATAGTCGCCCGACTCGGGCGGGTCGCCCGTGACGGCGAGGACGTTTCTCACGCCCTCCGCGTGCGCGCCGAGGAGGATCGACTCCAGCCCGGTGAGCGTCATGTCGCGCGGCGTCAGGTGCGGGATCGTCTCGACTCCGGTGAAGCGCTCGATCGCGACCGACGCCATGATCCCGCTCATCCGGGCGCGTGCGCGCGGGTTGTCGTTGACGTCGACGAACTGCGCCTTCCCCGTGTCGCGCACCGCCCGCGCGGTCTCGATCAACGCCTCCGGGTTTGCGCCCAGCGGCGGGTCGAGCTGGACGGAGACGACGAAGGTCCCGTCCTCGAGCATGCGCTGGAGCTCGGTGCGCTCGGTCGTGGCGGAGGGACGTGTGGCCTGCGAGCGCTCGCGCACGAGCAGCGGGCTCGCCGGTGCGAGGTTCTCGTCGATCGCGGAGCGGATCGCGGCGATCTGAGCCGGCGTCGTTCCGCAGCAGCCGCCGATGATGCCGGCGCCGAGAGCGCGCGCCTGCGCGGCGAACGCGCCGAAATAGGCGGGCGTCGCATGCGGGAAGACGATCCGCTGACCGGACATGCTCGCGAGGCCGACGTTCGGGAGCGCGGCGAGCACGTCCCCGCCACCCTGCATGTCGCCGAGCGCGCGCAGAGCGGCGGTGGGTCCGGCGCCGTGGTTCGCGCCGAACGCGGCGAGCCGGAGCGCCCGCAGCCGCTCGCCCGCCTCGTGCGCCGAGACGCCTGCGATCGTCTCGCCCTGCGCGTCGAACGACAAGAGGGCGACGACCGGGAGGCTCGAGACCCCCCTGATCGAGGCGACCGCCGCCTCGAGGTCGTCGAGGTCGAAGAACGTCTCGACCATGAACAGATCGACGCCGCGGCCCTCGAGGACGGCCGCCTGCTCGGCGTAGCCCCCGCCGGAGTCGGGCCCGATCGAGCCGGCGATGAACACGTCGCGCCCCGCGACCTCGCGCGCCTCGCGCGCGAGCCGGACCCCCGCGGCGTTGATCGCCTCCAGGTCGTCCTCGAGGAACGCCTCCGCGAGCTTGGGACGGTTCGCGCCGAACGTGTTCGTCTCGACGAGCTCGGCGCCGGCGCGGATGTAGCCGAGGTGGACGTCGACGACCGCTTCCGGAGCCCGCAGGTTCGCCTCCTCGGGGCAGCGAAGCCGAGGCACGGCGCTCGCGATGAGCGCGCCCATGCCTCCGTCGGCGACGATCGGCGGCCCCGCGGCCAGCCGTTCGAGAAACCGGGACATCTCGCCCTAAAGCTACCCCGGCCCGCTGCCGATAGCCCTCGAGGACTCCTCCCGGGGACTGACGGCAATCATCTCTGCGGCAGGGGGTCACGAAGCGGCGCTCAGGCGCCGCTTCGCGTCTCTAGGCGACGATCTCTGCGTGCTGTCGGGACGATGCGCGCTCGATCCACGGCTGCGCGCGGAGCTGCTCGAACGTTGCGAGCGCCTCGGCCCGCGACCCGTCGTCCCCGCTCAGCTCCGCGTGCTCGAGCAGCGCCACGGCCACCCAGAACGGCGTCTCGATCTCGCGGAAGCGGCCGACGGCGGCGAGGAGCCGCGCAGCGTCGCCGGTCGTGCGTGCGCGGAGGCGTTCGACCTGCGCCTCCATCAAGGGTGAGCGTGTCGAGAGCGGGATCGCGTCGACAAACGCGTAGAGCTCCTCCGCCTTCTCGGAATCCCCGAGCGCGAGCGCGGCCTCGAGGGCGTCGACGACGCCGTGCTTCACCCCCTGGAACGTCGGGCTCATCACCTCCGCTCCCGCGAGCGTGGCGAGACCTTCTGCGAGGGCCTCGTCGAAGCGGCCCTCCGCACGGTGGAGCGACGCCTTGACGGCTGCATACGCACCCTGATCCTGGAGGTCCGATGAGCCCTCGAGGCGACCGAAGAGCCCGAGGATGCGCCGCGCCTCCGCGAGATCTCCGCGCTGCGCGTGCACGTCGACACCCGCCTGCATGATGCTGAGGACGACCCCACCCGAGCTCGCCTGCTCCTCTCCGAAGTCGGCGCATGCCGCAGCGACCTCGTCCCACCGGCCGAGCATCCAGAGCGGGTATGTCCGTTCGGCGAGCACCGACCATTCCCACGGCCTGCTGCCGATCTTCCGCGAGGTGACGAGCGCCTCCTCGAGATACACGAGCGCGTCGGCGAAGCGGTCCGTTCGGAAGCAGCTGTCCGAGAGGATGAAGCAGTAGTTCGCGATGTCCTCGGTCAGCCCGTGTTCGCGAGCGATCTCGAGCCCGTGCTTCATGTATGCGAGCGCCTCTTCGGGATGGCCGCGGCTCATGCCGATCGCGCCCTTCGCTCGGAGCGCGTGGACGAGCGGCTTCCAGAGCCGCTGCGCCTCGGCGATGTCGAGCGCGAGCTCGGCGCGCTCGGCGGAGCGGTCGAGGTCGCCGCTGAACCAGTACGCCCGCGAGAGCTCCGCGGCGAGCTGCGCCAGCGCCTCGTCGGGTGCGTCCCCGGAGATGACGGCGAACGCGCGCTCGAGCCGCGCGACCGCCGTGTCGCGCTTGCCCGAGAAGAGCTGGTAGTGGCCGAGGCGCACCGAGATCCGCGCAGCGGCGTGCGTGTCTCCCAGCTCCTCGAGCAGCTCGACCGCCTCGGTGAGGAGCCGGCCGGCCGCCTCGGGATCCGCCGCATGACCGGCCATCTCGCCGGCGTCGGCGAGAAGCATCGCGCGCTCGTGCGGATCGTCCACCAGGCGCGCGGCTTGCTCGTAGTAGCGGCGGGCCTCGGGCGCTCCTGCGAGCGAATCCGCATGCTTTCCCGCCTGCACGAGCGCGTCGCACGCCTTGCGCTTGATCGCGGCGGCGTCGTCCGCGTCGGGGACCGCGTCGTAGGCGGCGACGTAATGGGAGGCGACCACCTCGATCGCCTCGTCGGCGTACGCCGACAGGTGCTCGGCGGCGGCGAGGTGGCGCGCGCACCGGTCGCGCTTCGAGAGCGTCTCGTAGGCGACGTGGCGCACGAGATCCTGGAGGAAGCCGTATTGACCGTGCTCCGGCGAGCGCGGGTCCGCCTGCACACCGAGGATCTCCTTGCGAACGAGGGAGCCGAGCAGCTCGTCGATGCGATCCGGGCTCAGTCCCGAGAGGGCGGCGAGCCCGTCGTGGGAGAACGTCTTCCCGAGGACGGCTCCGTCCTGGAGGAGACGGCGCTCTTCGGCCGGAAGGCCGTCGAGGCGCGCGGCGATGAGCGCGTGCAGCGTCTCGGGCACCTCGAGCGACTCGACTGCGCCGGTCGGCTCGTACGTCGGCCCGTCCTGTACGAGCAGGCCGCGGTCGAGCAGCATTCGTACCGTCTCGACCGCATACAGCGGCACGCCTTCCGCGCGCGCGAGGATGCGGTCGCGCAGGTCCTGCGGGAGACCGGGCACGAGGCCCGAGAGCAGCTCCTCCATCGCTTCCTGCGGCAGCGGCTCGAGGAACATCGAGGTGAAGTTGCGGCGTCCCGCACCCCAGGTCGGTCGCCGCTCGAGCAGCTCCGGCCGCGCAAGCGAGACGACGAAGAGCGGATGGTCGCGCGACCAGTCGAGGAGGTATTCGATGAAGTCGAGCAGGCTCTCGTCCGCCCACTGCAGATCCTCGAAAGCGAGCACCGTCGGATAGACGGCCGTCAGCTTCTCGAAGAACAGCCGCCAGGCCGCGAACAGGTCGTGCTTCTCGTGCTCCGCATGATCGGCGTAGCCGAGGAGATGCGCGAGGCGCGGCTCGACGAACGCGCGCTCTTCGTCATCGAGCACGTGCTCGGCGAGGACTGCGCGGAGCTTCTCCATGCCCTGCGCGTCGTCTTCGTCCTCGGCGATGCGGCAGCGCATGCGCACCATGTCGGCGAGAGCCCAGTACGTGACGCCTTCGCC
The DNA here is from genome assembly GCA_028876365.1 of Acidobacteriota bacterium. Taxonomy (GTDB): domain Bacteria; phylum Actinomycetota; class Thermoleophilia; order Gaiellales; family Gaiellaceae; genus Palsa-739. Next base: position 53,764 of record JAGWRZ010000130.1, read on the forward strand.
GTAGGGGAGACAGCGGCCGCGGTGCCAGTAGATCGTCTCCGCGATCCCGTCGAAGTACTTGTAGAACTCCCACCCGAGTCGCGACTTGCCGATGCCGGCGATGCCGGTGACGGAGAGAAGGCGCGCCTTGCGCTCGCCGGCCGAGGCGTGGAAGAGATCCTTGATCGTGCGCAGCTCGCGGTCACGTCCGACGAAGGGCGCCTCGAGCCCGTGCGACTTGAGCGAGCCGCGGAGCCCGGAGACGACCCGCAGCGCGCGCCAGAGTGGCGTCAGCCCCTCTTTCCCCTTGAGCTCGAAGGCACCCGCGTCCTCGTAGACGACGGTCTTCTCCGTCGCGCGCCGCGTCGACTCCCCGACGTACACGGTGCCGGGTGACGCCGACGACTGGATGCGAGACGCGGTATTGACGAGATCGCCTGCGACCATGCCCTCGCGATCGGCGCCGAGCGTGACCGCAGCTTCGCCGGTGAGCACGCCTGCTCGCGCGCGCAGCTCCTCCGCGCCGACCTCGGCCCCGAGTGTCGTCACCGCCGCGACGAGATCGAGGGCCGCACGGACGGCGCGCTCGGCGTCGTCCTCCGTCGCTGTCGGCGCGCCCCACACGGCCATGACGGCGTCGCCGATGAACTTCTCGACCGTTCCGCCGTACACGGAGATGATCCGGCGGCACGTGTCGAAGTACCGAGAGAGGAGCTCGCGCACCTCCTCGGCGTCGCGCGATTCCGACAGGGCGGTGAAGCCGACGAGGTCGGCGAAGATGATCGATACGAGGCGACGCTCGGCGGCCGGCTCGGCGCGCGGCGCGGCGGGCGCGCCGGCCGCCAGGGACGAGCCGCAGTCGCCGCAGAAGGCGTCGCCGGACTCGTTCGCGGCGCCGCAGGCGGGACAGGCGAGCGCGAGCGGCGAGCCGCACGTGGAGCAGAACTTCCGGCCCGCCCTGTTCTCCGTCCCGCACGACCCACAGGTCATGCCGTGAGTTTACGAGTGGATCGTCCGGCCTTCCATCCCGCCGGCCACCGTGACGAGCTCCCCGGTGACGTGGCCGGACAGCTCGTCGGAGGCGAGGACGACGACGGCGCGCGCGATGTCCTCGGTGACGGCCACCTTCCGCAGCGCCATCGTCCGCGAGATCCGCTCGACGAGCGCCGGGTCGAGCTCTCCGCGCGTCATCGGCGAGTACGTCCAGCCGGGCGCGACCGCGTTCACGCGCCCGCCCGGGGCGATCCGCACGATCTCGTTCTTTAGGCTGAGGAGGAGGCCGACCTGGATCGCGGCCTTCGCAGCGGCGTAGTCGGCGTGCCCGGCCTCGCCGAAGCGGCCCGCGGTCGAGCCGACGAGGACGAGGTTCCCGTGACCCGTGCGCTCGACCTCGCGGAGAAACGCGCGGGCCGTGAGGAACGTCGCCGTCAGGTTCGCGCGGAGCGTGCCCTCGAAGCGGTCGAGCGGAAGCTCCCACACGGGCTCGTCCGCGCGCGGCCACACGCCGGCGACCGCGGCGCATACCTCTACGGGACCACTCCTCTCGCGCGCGCGCGTGAACAATGAATCGACCTGCGCCTCGTCGGTGAGGTCGGCGCCGAGCGCGATCGCATCGGGCAGCTCGGCTGCGAGGGACTCCGCCCGCTCGCGGCTCGTGTTGTAGTGGACGACGACGCGTGCCCCTTCGGCCGCGAACGCGCGGACGCATGCAGAGCCGATTCCGCCCGCTCCGCCGGTGACGAGGACGACCTTGCCCGCGAGACCCGTTTCCACGGGGAGACAGTAGTCTGCCGCCGTGCGCGTCCACGTCATCAGTGACATCGAAGGCGTGGCCGGGATCGTCAGGAGGGGGCAGGTCGGCGGCGAGCTGCCGCTCTTCCAGGAAGGGCGCAGGCTCTACACCGAGGAGATCAACGCGGCCGTGCGCGGCGCGAAGAAGGCGGGCGCGACGGAGATCGTCGTCATGGACTGCCACGGCGCCGGCGGCGAGTACGACTTCAACTCCCTCATCGCGGAGGATCTCGACCCCGACTGCGAGTTCGTCGTCCAGAACGCGTGGACGGAGTACACCGCCTTCCTCGAGGAGGGCTGCGACGCGGCGCTCTTCATCGGGATGCACGCGATGGCCGGCACCCCCGACGGCGTCCTCTCGCACACGGTCTCCGGCCAGGCGTGGCAGAGCCTCCGGTTCAACGGGACGCTCGTCGGCGAGACGGGGATCAACGCGGCCCTGTGCGGCCGGTGGGATTGCCCCGTCGCGCTCGTCTCCGGCGACCGGGCCGTGTGCCGCGAGGCGACCGCCCTCCTCGGCGATGGCCTCACCACCGTCGAGGTGAAGGAAGGGATCGGCCGCTTCAGCGCCCGTTCGAAGACCCCCCGCAGGGCGCGCGCGCTGATCGAGGAGGGGGCGACGCGCGCGCTGAAGGATCTGACCGCCGTTCGACCGTACGACCCGGGTCGCCCGTGCGAGATCGAGGTCACCTTCACGACGCCGGACCGGCTGGAGGAGTACCGCAACCGCCGTACCGTCGAGGTGAGCGGCCCCGCCACGATCGTCTCCCGCGGGGACGACTGGTGGCAGGCGTGGGCGGGCTTCTTCTTCTGAGCTAGCCCACAACACGGGACAGGAGTGCCGCCGAATCACCCAGATGAGGGTAGGCTCTCCGTCGCACACCGGTCGATATATCGGCTAGCGATCCGCTATCGACCCCGTGTGGAAGGAGACTTCGGAATGGTCAGCACGATCAAGACGCGCCTGGCTCGTGAGGAGAGCGGCTTCACCCTCATCGAGCTCCTGGTCGTCATCGTCATCCTCGGCATCCTCGTCGCCATCGCCGTGCCCTCGTACCTGAGCTTCCGCGGTAACGCCCAGCAGGCTGCCGCCCAGTCCAACGTGCGCTCGGCGATCCCGGCGGCGGAGGACTTCTACCAGACCCAGAACCCGACCACGTACAGCGGCATCAAGAACAGCGCGCTCGTCACGGTCGCGCCCGGCATCTCGCCGAACGTGCTCGGCGCCTCGAACGCCGCCGGTGACGGCTACTGCCTGGCCGACAGCCAGGACGGCGGCGTC
>JAGWRZ010000131.1 GCA_028876365.1 Acidobacteriota bacterium
CTCCGCGGCGCAGGTCTTCGCCCTCCTCAAGGGGACGGTGCAGAGCGGCATCCTGAACATCCCCGCGGCGCTCGCCGCTCCCTCGCCGCCGAACGACTCGCGGGAGCCGAACGACACCGTCGCCGAGGCGAGGCTGCTGCCGGCGCTGACGACGAAGGCGCATCCGTCGGCGCGGATCGCCGGCACGCTCGACGCCGTCAAGGACCCGCGCGACCTGTACCGGATCTTCGTGCCCCCGCACAAGCGCGTACGCCTGACGGTGCGCGGCCCCGTCGCGGCCCGCGTCGTCGGCTCCTACGTCCAGGTGACGCTGCGCGGCGTCGCGAGCGGCGCCTACGTGCTCTCGGTCACGTCCGGCTGAGCAGGTCGTTCGCCCAGTTCAGCATCCGCGCCTGATAAGCGGCGCTGATGCCGCCGGCGGGCGGGTACTGCAGATAGGTGATGAACTGGTTGATCTTCGCGCGCATGTTCGCGCTCGAGCTGCCGGCCGCCTTGATCACCTGCTGGATCTGCGTGACGAGCGTCGACCCGAACGAGACGCTGATCCAACCGCGCGCGACGCCGTCGTTGATCGCGTTGAGGATGCCCTGCGCGGTCGGGTGGATCGTGAACGTGATCGTCTTCGTCGTCAGGTTGCCGGCGTTGTCGACGGAGCTGATCGTGACCGTGTGCGAGCCCGCCAGCAAGAGGTCGACGTCGATCGTGCCGCCGCTCGCGGAGATCGTCTGGCCTTCGATCGCGCCGCTCGTCGAGCGGATGCCGTTCAGGTCGGTCGCGATCCAGCTGAGCGTGATCTTCGCACCGATGTCGTAGTAGGCGCCGTTGGTCGGAGCGGAGAGCGTCGGCGTGAGCGCCGGAGGCGTCCGGTCGAGAACGACCTGACGGCTCGTCAGCACGTAGTTGCCGGCCTTGTCGGCCACCTGGACGACGACGGTGTAGGTGCCGTCGGGCGACGGCAGCGTTGCGTTGTACGAGCTCGCGTACGCCTGCCATGCGGTCCAGGTGGCGCCGCCGTCGTACGAGATGCGCATCTGGGAGAGGCCGCTGCCACCGGGATTGTCGGCATACGTCAAGGCGAGCGTGACCGCAGGGTTGTTCGTCAGCGTCGTGCTCGGCGTGAAGCCTCCGGTCGGGGGCGCCGTGTCGAGTGTCTCGGTCGCCGTGGACGCGCCGACCGGCGATTGGCTGCCGACGACCGGGTCCTGCTGATAGGCCGACAGGTAGTACACGCCGTCCGTGTTGCCGCTGAAGTCGAGCGTGACGACGAGCTGGCCCATGGAGTTGAAGTAGCCGTCGCCGGTGAGCGGGTACCCGGGCCCGTCGAGCTCCCAGTTCACGTAGAAGCCCGGCGCGCCGCTGAGCACGATGGACGAGGTCTTGATTCCGGCGAGACCGACGTAGCCCGGCTGCGCCAGCCCGACCGAGCCCGGGATGACCGTGTTCTTGACGACCGAGGTCGAGCCGGGAGCGCTCGTCTTGCCGCCGAGCGTCAGCGTCGCTGTCGCCGTGACCGTCCCGTCGGGAAGCGAGGAGACGTCGACGAGGATCGAGAGGTTCCCGTCGTTCCCGATGACGCCGCCGCCGGTCACCGACTTGCCGCCGCTCGAGAGCGTGTAGCCCACCGTCGCGCCGATCGCGCCGCTGACGACGATCGGGGCGAGCGTCTGGTCGCCGTTGGAGACGAACGGCGCCATCGCGACGATCGGCGCTGCCGGCGCCGCCGTGACGGCCGCGCCTCCGCCTGCGGGCGGATCCGTGCCGGGGGCCTGGAAGACGACCGTGCCGGAGGTGCGGAGGACGTCACGCTGGACGCCCGGCGAGTTGCCGGCCTGCGGGTCGCGCGGCCTGCCCCTCTGGTCGCCCCACGCGGCGTCGTGCTGAAGGACGAGGCCGAGCTCGCCGAACGGCTCGCCGTTCCGCGTCGGGTCGCTGCCGTACTGCGCGGCGAGGTACGGGTCGGCGCCTTCGCTCGCCGACAGCGCGTACAGGTACTCGGGCAGCTGCGGCTGCACGGTGCGGCTCACTGTGGCCATCCCGAACGGCGCGAACGGCGTCAGGTAGCTGTCGTACTCGCCCGTCCAGTCGATCAGGCGGTCGCCGCCGGTGTTGGCGAGCAGGACGTCGCGACCGGCGCCGCCGTACGCGATGTCCTCGTACGACGGGTTCGTGTCGGTGCCGACGTTGGTGACGCTGCCGCCCGTCGTCAGGACGTCGTCCGCGTTCAGGTAGTCGTTGCCCCAGCCGCCGAACATGACGTCGCGTCCGGTACCGCCGACGAGCCAGTCGTTGCCCATGTCACCGAACAGCGCGTCGTTGCCGTCCGTCGGCGTGTTCAGGTACGGCGCGGAGATCGCGTATGTCGTGTCGGCCGGGCCCTCGGTCGAGTCGAAGTTCAGGAACCACTGGTCACCGCCGGCCGCGGTCTTGTTCAGCGAGCCGTCCGCGTTGAGCGTGATCTCCCGGAACGGGTCGTTCGGGTCGTACTGCGCCTGGTAGGTCAGCGTCGGGCTGTAGCCGAGCGCGTTGCCGGGGTTGAATGGATGGTTGAAGTCCGTCCGGATGTGCGCCTGCAGCAGTGTGCCGTTGATGTCGTAGTTGTTCGCATACGAGACGGGCAGCGCCTCTGCGCCCGACATCGCGTCGTCGCCGGCGCCGCCGTGGAGCGCGTCGTTGCCGAGGCCGCCGTACATGATGTCGTTCGCGTAGACCGGCCGCGGCGAGTTCGTGCCCGGCACCGCATGGCTCGGGTCGAGATTGTCGGGCGTCTCCGCGGCCGTGTAGAGCAGGGCGCCGCCCACGTTGATGACGGCCTCCTGCATCGTCCCCGGCGTCGAGATGAGCTGATTCGCAGTCTCGCCCGCCGGCACGGCCGGGATCCCGTACAGCGGCTCCGCGGTGCCGTCGCGGCTGACGAAGAGCCGGCCGTCGTCGCCGAGCATGCCGTCCTCGCCCGTGCCGCCCGACATCCAGTCGTTGCCGTAGCCGCCGATGATCACGTCGTTCTGCGCGTCGCCGAAGAGGACGTCGTTGCCGGCGCCGCCGTAGATGAAGTCGTCGCCGTTCTCACCGTGGATCTCGGAGCCCGCCGCCTGGCCCGCGATCGGGGCGACCTGGTACCAGCTCGCAGGCCCCGTCCCGATGTCGCCCGGAACGATCGGCGTGCAGGTCGTCGACGTCGTGCAGCCGCTCGTCAGGCCCGCATAGTCGGGACCGCCCGGCGTGTAGTCGAGAAGCGTGATCGCGCGCGGGATGATGTGCTCGGTCGGCGAATAGGTGTCGTAGGCGAACTGGAGGAAGCCGGTCGAGGCCGCGCCGTTCGTCCCGACGAGCCGGACGATGTCGCCGTTGTTCGCGACGATCGCGTCGGAGTCGTGCGCGTGCGCATTCGGCGTGCTCGGGCCGTAGTCGTTGCGGCTGATGTCCGTGCCGGAGCCGCCGAAGATGAGGTTCGGGAGGTCGGGCCGCTGCGACGGGTCGGTCAGCGTGAACAGGTTCGAGCTTCCGCCGATGATGTCGTCCTGGCCCTGGTTGCCGAAGATGACGTCGCTTCCGCCGCCGCCCTCGATGTAGTCGCTGCCGTCGACGCCCTTCCAGTTGTCCTGCGACGGGTGGATCTGGAGGTTGTCGCCGGAGTCGCGGCAGGCGCCGACGAGCTGCGCGAAGTTCCAGTTGTCGCGGCCGACCGTCCCGGATAGGCACGTGAGCGGCGTGGTCGTCAGAGTCGCGAACGGAGCGGGCAGCGAGCCGTCGCCCTGGATGACGTCGTTCCCGAGCTGGCCGAAGATCTGGTCGTCGGCGGGGCCGCCGGCGATGTAGTCGTTGCCGTAGATCTGCGCCGCGCCGGTGACGGCCTGGATGGCGTACGACTCGTACAGGTTCATGATCTGGTACTCGGCCCAGTCGGGCGCGTAGTTCGGGACGTTGAGGCCGTCGCCGTCGCGATAGGTCTGCGCGACGCCGTTGTTCAGCGCCTGACCGAAGGTCGCGCCGGTGGCCGTGCTGTAGATCTGCGTCCCGGTCAGAGCCTGGAAGCGCGGGTTCGTGATGTCGCCGGTGACGCCCGGCCGAACATCGCGCCGCTGGAGCTGGACGGCGTCGCCGAAGATCAGGTCGTCGGCGGAGCCGCCGTCGATCGCGTCGTTCCCGGCGCCGCCGATGAGGATGTCCTCTCCGCCGTTGCCGTACAGCGTGTCGTTCCCGCCGCCGACCTGCCCGGAGGTGAGGTCGCGCGAGTACACCCAGCGCGGATCGACGAACGGCGTGCCGAGGGTCGCGCCCTGCGCGTCGATGACGTCGCCGCGCCCGCCGAAGCCGAACTGCGCGAGAAGCGTGTCGCTGCCGGGGCCGGTCGTGTACTGCACGACTCCGAGGTCTCCGAAGATGACGTCGTTGCCTTGGCCGCCCTGGATCTCGTCGTTCCCGAACCCGCCGATGATGACGAGCGGAAGCGTCGAGAGGTGCGCGTCGACGACGTCGTTGTCGGTCATGCCCGGCCAGTTCTGGAGCGAGTGCGAGACGGCGTCGCCGGTCGCCGGGCCGCCGGAGGTGTCGAGGACGAAGAAGCCGTCGGCGCCCTGCTGGAGGTTCACCGTGACGTTGTCGTTGCCGAGGCCGGTGTCGAGGATCGTCGTCGTCCGCTGCCCGCCGAGCCCGGTGCCGTCCGGCTTCGTCGCGTCGATGTACACGGTGTCGGCGCCGAAGCCCGTCCAGTAGTTGACCCCGTCGTAGAGGTTGCCGGTGGTGACGTAGGAGATGCCCGGCTTGCCCGCGCGCGTCAGGTAGACGTCGGCGCCGCCGGCGAGGCCGGTGGTGAGGTAGTCGGCGCCGTCGGTCAGCGAGCGCGTGATCGCCCACGTGTCCGGATTCGACGACGCCTCGTCGCTCACGAACAGGCGGTCGCGGCCGGTGCCGAGGTTGAGGTTCAGCGCGCCGCGGAAGTCGTCGAGGTTGCCCGTGAGGAAGTCGAAGCTGCTGAGCGCCGTCGGGCCGCCGCACTGCGACGTGCTCGCGTTCGGCCCGTTCCACGAGCACTGGTCGAGGTTGGCATCCGACGACAGGTACACGTGGCTGTCGCCCGCGTGCAGGTTGACGTTCGTCTGCGCGACGCCGCCGAGGAGGTTGAAGCCGTTGCTCCCCTGCGTCGTGCCCTGGACGTTGAAGACGTCCGAGCCGGATCCGGTGTCGACGTTGACGTTCTCGAAGCCGTAGTAGTCGATGCCGTCCATCCGAGTCGTGAAGGTCGCCGTACCGCCAGAGAGCGTGCTGTCGATGACCGCGACCGAGTCGAGGCCCTGGCCGAAGTTGGTCTTCCGCAGCTGGCCCTGGAAGCTGAGGACGTAGACGTCCTGGTTCAGGTACCCGCTCGGATAGCGGTCGACGATGACGTCGAGCTTGTCGACGAGGAACGCCTGGATCGTCGGGTCGGAGCTCTCGCCGACGGCGACCGCGTTCTGGATCGTCTGCCGGAGCTGTTCCGCGCTCGCGTTGTACGGGATCGCGGCGGTCGTGTACGGCACGCCGTTGACGTGGAACTCGAGCGCATACGTGCCGGCCGTCGCGGAGACCGACAGCAGCTGCTCCTGATTCACCACGCTCGTGGAGGAGCCCGTCGTCCGGACGGTCACGACCGCCGTGCCGGCGACGGTCTGCGGCGTGCCGCCGCCGAGGACCTCGACGCTCTTCGTGAGGCTCGGCGTCGTGGTGAGCGGGTGGATCTGCGCGTCGCTCAGCGAGCCCTGGAAGCGGATCGTGTACACGTCGTCGTTCTGCTGCACGACGACGTTCGGGCCGGCGTCCCCGACCGGCGCGATCGCCGGCAGCGCGTTGAGCGCGCCCTGGATCTGCGCGGCCGTCGCATTCCACGGGAGGAGCCCTGTCGTCTGCGTGGCGACGAGCGTGCCGGCGTTCGCGAGCGAGCCGGTGCTTCCGGCCCCGTTGTCCACGAAGCTCGTGCCCGAGGTCACCGTGGCGACGAGCGTGTTCTCCCCGCCCTCCGCCGTCCCGCGATAGACGTTGTACGAGCCGACCGGCACGGCGGTGATCGCGTTCCAGGTGAGCGACACGGCGCCGCTGTTCGCGGTCACGACGGAGATCTCGTTCGAGGGCAGCGACTCGTTCGCGCCGTTGACGCCGGTGACCTTGTAGTACCAGGTGCCCGCGTGCAGCGTCCCGGCGGACCCCTCCGTGCCGGTGAGGTTCGTCGGCGCCACGCCGTAGGTGTAGGTCAGCGTGTAGTTGCCCGAGGTGGCGTCGACGACGAGCTGCTGCGTCGCGTTCGGGTTCGGCATGTCGAGCCCGGTCAGCGACGTCGAGGTGAGGATCGCCGAGGCGTCCGCCGTCGCACCCTGGTCGTTGATGTTCAGGATGTCCGTCTCGCCGGCGCCGTTCGTCAGGCCGGCCGGATCGGTGCCGAGAAGCGCCTGCAGCCGGCCGCCGAGCGAGCCCGTGAAGTGGATCCGGTACACGTTGCCGTGGACCTGGACGTCGAGGTCGCTGGGGTTCAGCAGGCCGAGCGCGGCGGCGAGGATGCTCTGCACGCTGCCGGTGCCGGTGGCGGGGGCGTTCCACGCGATCGGGGCGGTGGCGATCGGCGTTCCGAGCTCGCCCGGATCGATGACGCCGTTGCCGTTCAGATCCGTCCACGGCGTGTAGGTGAGCACGTAGGAGCCGCCGGTCGCGTCGACGGTGAGCTGCTGGATCTCGTCGACGGCGTCGACCGCTGTGCCCTGCTTCGTCGAGCCGTTGACGAGGGCGACGACGTTCGCCTGCGGGCTGTCGCCGCTCGCCGTCAGCAGCGCGCCGATCTCGGAGAGCGTCTGGCTCGTGCTGCCCACGGCGCCGCTGCCGACGTTGAGCGTGTCGTTGCCGGCGCCGAGGTTCACGAACGTATGGCCGGTGATGCCCTTGACGTCGACGACGTCGTTGCCCGCGCCCGTGTCGATCCTCGTCAGAGGCGCGTCGACTCCCTGTGCGGTCGGCACGTTGGCGAACGTGTCGACGACCACGTGGTTGTTGCCGGGGCCGAGCTGCAGCTGCAGGTCGCTGATGCCCTGGAACGTGATCCCGCCGGGCTCGTTCGCGCCGACCGGCCCGGCGCAGGCGTTGGCCTCGACGTTCGACGCGTCGATCTGCTGCGCGGGCCCGCCGATGCACCGGTTGCCGGCCATGCCGAAGCCGGTGATCCGGAACTGGTCGAGCGGCGCGATGTTGCCGTGCTCGTCGGCGGGGCCGAACTTGTTCGTGTCGTAGAAGATCTGGCCGGAGGCGAACGGGTTGTCGGTCCCCGGGTGCTGCGCGAGCCAGGCCGGGTCGTTGAACGAGGCCGGGTTCGCGTCGTCGTAGAGATACAGCAGGTTCGCCTGGGTCTTCTCGTCGACGAGCAGGTTCGGGTTCGTCGGCTGGAACGCATAGGTGCTGGCGGATGTCGGCGTCGACGCGTCGTTCGTGAACGGGCTGAACCAGGCCTTGTCGAGCGTGAGCACCCACGGGCCGGCGACTCCCTCGGGCGCGACCGCGCCGGTGACGATGCGGCTCTTGTTCTTCGCGGGCCCGCTCGTGATGAGGATCGTCTGGCCGACGAGCTGGCTCGGGTCGGTCGGGCCGAGCGGCGTCGTCGTGTCGCTCTGGACGCCGATGTTCTCCGGCGTCGCCGAGCCGTTGCCCGTGATCGTCGCCTGATAGACGGCGCCGTTCGCGGAGACGGTGACGCCCCACGTCGGATGGATCGCCTGGATGAGCGTGCGGAGCGCGTTCTCGATCGTCACCGCGGGGGCATCCCAGGCGATCGGGCTGCTGAAGGACCCGCCGTCGTAGTTGACCTCGAAGTTCCCGCCGATCGCGTTCACCTGAATGGACTGCACGGTGTTGTTCGTCCCGGTCTCCGGCGCGATGCTGATCGACGGCAGCTGGCTGTGCTCGATCGTGACCGTCGCGGCGATCGAGCCGTCGGTCGTGCCCGGGGTCGACGAGATGACATGCCCCATCGGCGGCGTGATGTTCGTCTCGCCGGGCAGCATGACCGGCTCGCGCTCGAGCAGGCCCGTGCGGTCCTGGCCCTCGCCGCCGTTGATGAAGAGCGGCCCCTGGATCGCGTTCAGCATGTCGAGCTCCGGCGCGAAGACATGCGTATCGCCGCCGTCGACGCGGTTGTTCTCGTGCGCGCGCACGTAGACCTTGACCGGGACGTTCCAGTCTCCGGCGTTGAACGACACCGGCACGCTCGCGCCCCAGGTGATGCCGTCGAGCGAGACGTCGAGCTGCTGCTGGTAGGAGACGATGCCGCCCGTCTCCGACGTCCGGGTCGGCTCTGCCTGCGCCATCACCGTCACGGTCTCGCCCGCCTGCGGAGCCTCGGTCAGCGACAGCGTGTACGAGTCCTGCAGCGGGAAGCCGGCGGCCGCCAGCGTGCTCGCGGACGGGTCGATCGCCGGGTTCTGGTATTCGACGACGTTCGTCGAGCCGTCGGGCGTGACGCCGTCCGTCCCGAGCTGCGTGACGGTGACGCCGGCGTAGTGGTTGTCGCCGATCTGGACGGTCGACAGGTACGAGTAGTAGCCGAGGCCCGTCGCCAGCAGGTCGGACGGGTGGAAGCCGCGGATGACGCCGTCGTCGACGCCGGCGACGTTCACGGTCTGGAACACGTTCCAGTTCGACTGGGTGAAGGTCAGCGTCTTGGTGTCGGGTGTTCCGTTGAACGAGAGCAGCCCGGACCCGTTGTCACCGATCGTGACGTTGTAGTTGCCGTACGAGTCGAGGAGAGCCGTCGACGGGGCCGACGAGAGGCGCACCTGCACCGGCGCCGAGGCGCCGCCCTGGGTCACGGCGGTCCCGCCGGAGGGCTCGAAGACGACGATCGAAGGCGTCGCCTGCGCGTACACCTTGACCTTCACCGACGGAAGCTCGACGCCCGAGAAGGTGTCGATCTCGTAGCCCGCGCCGAACTGCGGCTCGACCGCCCACGGGGACGAGAGCTTCAGCGTGCTCGGATCGATGGAGACCGTGGCGCCGGACGCGGCGAACTGGGCGTCGTTCGACAGGTACAGGGTCCCGAGCAGCTGGATCTGGAAGTTGCCGCCGCCGAGGTCGACGACGTGGCCGTTGCCGGCGCCGAGGAGGCTGTCGACCGCCGTCTGGATCGCGCCGAGGTTCGCCCCGACGCCGCTGAGAGTCGTGCCGCCGTAGCTCAGCGAGAAGGCGCTGCTCGCGCTCAGGTCTTCCACGTAGCTGCCGAGGATCATCGCGACCTGCCCCTGGGCCTCGGGGTCGCCGCTCGTGATCTTCAGGTGCTCGCCGCGGAGGCCCTCGGGCAGCGCCGCCGACGGCAGGTCGTTCTGGAACGCCGGCTGCTGCGAGGTGATGACCGCGTAGTCGTTCTGCGGGTTGGCCGGATCCTGCTCGATCGTGACGGCGCTCGCGACGTTGCCGACGATGTTCGCGCCCGTGCCGCTGACCGACACGGCGTTGTTGAAGGAGAGGTCGTTCGCGATCGTCTCGGCATGGACGTCGACCGCGTAGTAGACGCGCTGCGGGATGTACCAGTTCGCCGGCGTGAACGTCAGCCCGACCGCGGTCGCCTGCGAGAAGCCGCCGTCGACGGTCGGCGTGACGGAGATCGCGGCGTTCGGCGACCCACCGCCGAGATTCGCCGTCATCGTGCTGACGTTCGTCTTGCCGACGGCGCCGCCGTCGAAGGTGATCGCGTACGACGTCCCGGTCTGCGCGACGCTGACGGTGCCCGAGATGCCGGCGGTCGAGAGCATGCTGTCGACGGCGTCCTTGACGCTGCCGGGGCCCTCGGCCGGCGCGTCCCAGGAGAGGCTCGTCGTGGTGTAGGGGACGTTCGCGGTGATCGCGCCGTCGAGCGTCAACGAGAAGGTTCCCTGGCTGTCGTTCACGAGCGAGACGACCTGGGTGGCGTTCTGGATGTTCTCCAGCGGTGTTCCGCCCGACTCGGCCGACTGCGGCGTCAGCCCGTTCGTCAGCAGGACGAGACCCTCGGGCGGCGTGACGGTGACGGTCGCGGTGTTCCCGAACGTGAGCGTTCCGGTGCCGCTCGCGGTCGCCGCGTTCGTGAGCATCAGCGTGTTGCCGTCGATGCCGGCCACGAGCGTCCCGGCAGCTATCCCGGTTCCGGCCACGGTCATCCCGGTTTGGATCTGCGGGAAGCCGTTCATGGTGACGGTCACGTTGGTCGAGCCCGATGTCGTCGTGACGTTGTTGACCGTAGATGTGGCCGTATCCGGTGGTCGTGTCAGGACCACGTCGAAGTAGTTCTCGGTGCCGTTGGTCGTCAGGTACGTGCACGTCACCGGAGTCGTGGTCGTGCAGCTGCTCGACTGCACGATCTGCTCGCCGGCGGAGTTCAGGATGACGACCGCGCCCGGCGTGTCGTTGTCGGAGACGTTCGCCGAGATGCCGACGACCGGGAGTCCGTTGTAGCTGGACGTCACGACGGTGCTCTCGACGTTGTGCGTGATGATCCCGCTGTGCCCGAGCAGGTCGTTGGCGATGACGCCGTTGGCCGGTGTCGGGCCGAGGACGCTGACGAAGTCCGAGCCGAGGCCGCCGTCGATCTCGGTCGTGAAGCCGGCGCCGGTGCCGAGCACGAAGAAGCGGTCGTCGCCGGCGCCGCCGTCGATGACGAGCTTCTCGATGTTCACGAAGTTCACGAACAGGCCGGCGCCGAAGACGCCTGTCGGCGTGATGACGAAGTCGTCGTTGAACTCGGTGCCGATGACGATGACCGTGTCGTAGCCGTCGCCGCCGTCGATGTTCACCGGCGCATTCACCGCGTACTGGATCTTGTCGGCGCCGGCGCCGCCGCTCACGTCGGTCAGTGCGCGGTGATCCTCCTGCGACCCCGCGAGGGCGAACGCCTGGACGATGAAGGTGTCGTTGCCCGCGTCGCCGTTCAGGTTCAGGACGGCGAGGTTGTGGAAGACGATGAACTGGTCGTCGCCGATGTCGCCGTTGATCGTCATCGGGAAGGAGACGCCGTTGCTCAGCCAGCCCTGCGTCGTGTCGATCGTGGCGAAGACGTCCTGCGGCGCGACGCCGGCGAGCTGCGGAGTGCGGCGCGAGCGATACAGCTGGCCGATCTGGAAGAAGTCGTTGCCCTCGCCGCCGTTGATCGTGATCGGCGCGCGCGTGTCGTCGATGTAGAACTGGTCGTTGCCGTTCCCGCCGTTGACGGTGATGCCGCCCTTGAGATTGTCGTTGTAGTTCACGCGCTCGACCGGATCACCCGCGCTCGGAGTGAGCGGCGTGGGGCCGTTGATGAGGGCGACGAACGCGAGACCGTTCGAGGCCGTCGCCGCCCGCAAGAGGAATACATCCGGGAAGTCCGTGCCGTTGATCGTCAGGGCGTCGCCGGAGTCTCCGCCCGAGTCGAACACGTTGACGAGCGAGTTCGTGCGGCCGCCGATCATGTTGACCTGGTACGTGTCGTTACCGCTGCCGCCGTCGAGGGTCATGATCGCGTTCAGGCCGTTCGAGCGCAGCGAGGAGACGTTGCCGACGAGCGGGGCGACGGGCTGGCCGGCGGGCGGCGTGGCGAAGGCGATCGTGTAGATCCCGGGGGCGCTGCTCGTGACGGTGACGTTCGGGTTGCCGTTCGCGTCGGTGCCGATCGCGGGCAGCTCGACGAGCGCCGCCTGGACGTCCGCCGCGGAGGCATCGACGGCGAGCGGGATCGTCGTCTCGACGGCCGTGACCATCGATGACGTCGGCGGCGCCCCGGCGTTCGGCGGCAGCCCGGAGATCTGGGCTGTGCCGTCGTCGAAGAAGCTGGCCGTGTTCGACGTGAAGTAGCCGGTCTCGCCGCCGGAGGACGTCCCGCGGTAGATCCGGTATCCGGTCGCGCCGACGACATCGCCCCAGTTGATCCGGACTCCGCCGTTGTTGTCCGGCGTCGTCGCCATCTCGCCCGACGGGAGCGACTCGACGTTCCCCGGCATGATGGCCGTGACCTCGTAGTAGTACGTCTGCTCCGTGAGCAGGCCGACGGCGTTCGGGTCGAGCCCGAGGCCGAGCGGCCGCACGTAGTACCTGTAGTCGAGGCTGAACGTGTCGCCCGCGAGCGACTGGCCCGTGCCGGTCGTGAGCGTGATGGTCTGGCTCGAGCCATCGGTGGCGTTCTGCGTGACGAGGACGTTCGTCTGCAGGAGCGGCTGCGCCGCGTCGGCGAGGTTGCCGACGAACGTGATCGCGTAGGAGCCGTCGAGCGCGCTCCGGACGACCCCGACGTTCGGGTTCCCGTTGGTATCGCTGCCGATCGTGCTGAGGTTCTGGAGCGCGGCCTGGACGCTGCAGTAGGTCGTCGTCTTGTCGGAGAGCGTCGTGCACTGCCCGGTCGCGGGCGCATCCCAGGCGATCGGGGTCGTGTACTGGCCCCGGAACGCGAGCTGGAACGTGCCGCCGGTGACGTTCGTGAGGGTGACGGTCTGCACCTCGTCCGTCGACGGTCCGCCCACCGTCTGCTCGTTGACGTTGATGTGCCCGACGACGTCGCTCGGGTGGAACTGCGCGAGCGTGAACGCGTTGACGTTGACGTTCGAGGTGTCGTTGCCGGTTCCGCCGTTGAAGAACATGTCCTCGTAGATCGACTGCACGTTGAGCTGGTCGTCGCCGGGGCCGCCGTCCACATACAACGGCACGATCTGCGCCGTCATCGGGTCGACCGACGGAACACCGGAGAACTGGAAGTCGAAGCTCGGGCAGCCTGCGGTCACGCAGGAGATGTCGCTCGCCGGCGCGCCGAGCTCGGTGAAGGCGGCCTGCATGGCGGTGAGGACGTCGCTCGCGGTCGCGGACAGCGGCAGCGGCTTCGTCTCCTGGTAGTCGAGCTTGACCGTGAAGTAGCCATTGCCGCGGGTCGTGTCCGCGATGTCGAGATGCTGCACGAAGGCCGACGGCTGCGTCATGTTCACGAGCTTCTCCTCGTGCGTCGCGAGGAGCGTCGCGACGGTCGTGAAGGAGCTCGGGAACGAGACGTTGAAGACCCCGCTGCCGCCCGTGACGTTGACGCCCGAGAGGCCCGAGAGCCCTCGCAGCGCCGTCTGCACCTGGGCTGCGGTCGCGGTGAACGGCAGGAAGCCCGTCACCTCGGCGACGCCCAGGGCGTTCGTGAACGTGAGCGAGAAGTGGTTCTCGGTGTCGATCTTTCCGTCGCGTACGTCGATGTGCTGCGAGAGCCCGGTGCTCGACGCCGACACGGTGATGAGACCGTCGGCGGCGTCGAACGCGGCCCGGTTGAGCTTCACGGTCGAGACGATCTGGAAGGTGTCCGGGCTCATGCCGCCGGTGATCGTCGTCATCACGGCCGGCGACTGATCGAAGAAGAAGACTCCCTCCTGGCGCGCCTGCGGCAGCTGCGAGAAGAGCGAGTCCCCGCCGACGGTGAACGTGTTCGGCTGCGTGCCGAGCTTCACCGTCAGCGCCTCGACGTCCTCGAACTCGATCCGGCCCGGCCCCGCGGAGACGGCATGCGACGCCGGGTCGATCTGCAGGAGCGTCGTCCCGAGCCCGCCGACCGCGCCGACCTCGGTGCCGTCGGGCGCCGTCTGGCGCCGCTCGACCCACGACTGGAGCGTGCCGGTCTGCGCCGTCGTGTCGGCGCTGTCGTCGACCACGAGGGTGTCGAGGCCGCCGCCGCCGACCACCACGACCGGGCCGACGCCGAACGGGCTGTTGAGGCCCGGCCGCGTCAGACCGAGGATGCCGGAGAGATTGCCGTTGCCGACGGTGATCAGATCGTTGCCGAGGCCGCCGTCGACCTTCACCGGCACGGTCGTGCTCGTGCTGTTGATCGCGATCGTGTCGTTGCCGTCGTTGCCGTTGACGTCGAGCGAGACGACGTTGGCGCCCGGGTCGGGCGCGACGAAGTCGATCGTCTGGGTCCCGGTCCCGGTGATCTCACCGGCGGGCTTCGGCGCGCCGGACGGAGAGCCGGGGGCGGTGTCGGCGAAGCTGTTCGTCGTCGCAGAGCCGACGAGCAGCTCACTGCCGAGGACGCTGCCGCGGTACACGTTGTAGCTCGTCGCCCCGGCGATCGCCGCCCAGGTGAGGTTGACACTGCTCGTGTTCGTGGTCGTCGTGACCTGGACGTCCGAGGAGGCGGCGGTCTCGACGCCGCCGACGACCGCGGAGACCTGGTACGCGTAGGTGCCGATCGGCAGCGTGCCGCCGGTGGTGCTCGCGGCCGCGGCGAGGGATTGCGGCGCCATCGTGCTGCCTGCCACCACGATTGTGTCGGCGCTGCTCGAGCCGTCGACGACGATCTGGTCGCCCGAGTCCCACGGGTTGCCGGTGTCGTCGACGAGCGCGTTGATCGCGCCGCCGCCGCTGCCGACATTCTGGAAGTCGTAGACGTCGTTGCCGCCCTGGCCGTCGAGCGTCGTGCGGAAGCCCGAGCCCGTCTCCTGGACGTTGAACGTGTCGGCGCCGGTCCCGCCGAGAATCGTGCCCGTCGACTGGATGTGGTCGACGATGATCATGTGGGCGTAGTCGTTGACGGCATTCCCGAGCAGATCGTGGATGCCGGTGCTCGACGTGTTGGACTGCTGCCCCCAGCCGACCATGATGATCCCGTTGGCGAGCCAGAACGTCAGGTTCTCGGACCGGCCGCTCATGTCGAGGATCCCTGCGCCGTTCGCAGAGCCAGGTGTGGTGACGTGGACGACGCTGGCCGAGTTCAGCCCGAGGATGTCGTCGGCGCCTCCACCGCCGTTGATGGTGTCGTTGCCGGAGCCGCCGTCGATGATCTCCGCCCCCGGGCTGCCCAAGATCGTGTCGTCACCGGCGTCGCCGTGCAGGATCGCGTCGCCCGTGTTCGAGACCACCGTGCCGACGTTCGCGCTGCTGTAGTCGGAGTTGCGCCCGTACAGGGTGTCGTTGCCGTCACCGCCCGATAGCAGGTCGCGGCCCGGATTGTTCGGATCCCACTGACTCGAGCTGACGAGCGTGTCGTTGCCGGCGTCGCCGAACAGCTGCGCGCATATGAGCGTCGTCGGGTCGCACTTCGACTCCTTGGGGCCGATCAGCACGTCGTTTCCGTCTCCGCCGTGCGCGACGACGGACACGGTCGGGTCGTTCAGCCCGCTGAAGTCGATGACGTCGTCGCCCGCCCCTCCGTTCGCGACGATCGCGGTGACGCCGGTGAACTCTTGCGCATTCGCCTGCGAGCGGCCGAACTGATCCGACCAGACGGTGACGTCGCCGTTGCCGCTTCCTGCGACGTGAATGGTCTCGGACGTGTCGGTCAGATCGCCCTGGATGCGGTTCTTCGAGCTCGGCCCGATCGCGAGGGTCAGCGTGCCGTTGCTGACGTCGCCGAGGAACGACGGCCGCGTGAAGTTCACGTTGAACGTGAAGAGCGTGATCGTCGGGAAGGTGTACGTCAGCGTGAACGACGTGATGTACAGCTGGATCGTCACGTACGCCTGGAGGAACAGGTCGAGCTCGCCGGAGATGTCGAATACCGCGAGCGGGTCTCCGCCGTTGGCGAGGAGGTTCGCCTTCAGCTCGTCGAGGCGCACCTTCCCGTCCTTGTTCAGGTCGTCCCAGGCGAAGTTGATCGTCGCGGTGATGCCGCCCTGGACGCCGGCCTGGATCAGCCCGAGGTCGATGGCGGCGCCGACGGCGACCGTCGCCTTCAGCGTCGCGACCGGCAGGAGGTTCTGCGGGTTGTTCGGGTCGTGCGTGTTGAAGTAGAAGCCCTCGAGCAGCGCCGCGGGATCCTTGGAGGACAGGAAGTCGCTGAGGCCCTGGGTGTCGTAGCCGAGGCTCAGGTTGATCGTCGCGCCGATCCCGCCTTCGAACGTCCCGACGAGCGGCCCGATGATCGGGAAGTCCTGCATGTACGTGAAGTTGAAGGTGAGCGTCGGGACGTTGATCTGGACGAGCGTCACCGGTTTCCCGAACAGCAGCTGGATCAGATCCGACGGCTTGTCGAGCAGCGGGAAGTCGAACGTCTTCGTCGGGTCGATCGCCGACAGGAAGTTCGAGGACGCATCGCCGCCGGTGCCTTCCATCGTCCCGGGCTGGTTGAGCGTGTCGGGCACGTTGACGCTGCTCAGATCGGGCTGGTCGGCGAGGTTGCCCGCCGACGACGAGACGTTGAGCGGCGAGTCGAAGAACGCCCACTGGGTCGGATCGGGGATGCCGGGGCAGTCCTGGGCGCGCGTATGCCCGGACTGCGGCGTGCACTGGCCCGTGAGCAGGATGTCGCCGAGGTTCAGCTTGATGTCGCCATCGCTCGCGGCCTGCTGGACGAGATCGACCAGGTGGTAGAGCTCCTGGACGAACGACATGAACGACCGGATCGTGGGCGCGTCGGTCGGATCGAAGAACTCGACGATGTCGGCGCCGGTGATCGTGTGGCCGGCGAGATCGGAGATGAGGGGGATCCGCTCGTTCAGGAAGCCGCTCGGGCCGATCAGCCACGAGAGCGGATCGAGGATCTGCTTGATCGAGTTGAGGATCGGCCCGGCGAAGTTCGAGATGAACGACCCGAGGTCGATCGTGATGTCGCCGAAGACGACCTGCGGCGCGGAGATCTGGAAGCCGTTGTCGGTGCTCCAGGAGAGGCCGAAGTCGACGAGGATCTTCGTCGAGATCGACGGCAGGATGTTCGCGAAGTCGCTGCCGAGGCTGCTGAAGTCGACGACCGCGTCGGCCCGGAGATCGGCGCCGCCTGTGATGTCGACGTGAACGATGTCCCCGAGCGGGCTTCCGAACAGCTGGGTGAGCGTGAGCTCGCCGGGGACCGCCTTGGAGCCGGTCGGCGAGACGATGTCGACGCTGCCGTTGAAGTAGACGGAGCTGATCTCCATCGACTGCGGGTCGACGTTCGTGTCGAGCGCTCCGTTGATGCAGTGCACGTCCACAGTGCCGTTGCCGTTCGTGTCCGTGCCGTCGGTGAGATGGAGCGCGAGGAACAGCAGCTGTCCCGTCACGGACGCGCGGTCGACGGTGCCGCTCGAGCAGTTGACGTTCGAGAGCGTTATCAGCCCTCCGACCGTCAGCTCCTTGTCGTCGGCGGTCTGAGCCGGCGAGGTGCCCGGTGTGCCGCCGTCGGTGACGAAGTAGAAGCCGTGGTTGACGTCGACGCCGAAGCCGAAGTTCAGCTGCGCGGAGAGCGTGACCGTCGGCGTGAAGCTCGCCTGCAGACCGAGCGCCGGGATGCCGAGGTCGAGATTGATCGTCGGCAGCGTGATCGTCTTCGTGATGCCGAGCTTCATGTCGAGCTCGATCTGCTGCGCGTTGAAGATGTTCACGGTCGTGCAGCTCGAGTCGTCGAAGGCGCACGAGTCCTGACGGTTGTTGTTCATCAGGACGACGTGGACGTCGCTGGCCGTCGGCGTCCCCGAGGTGCCGTCGAACTTCTCCAGCAGTCCGATCCCGCTCGGGCCGAGGACGCTGAAGAGCTCGTTCTGGATGAAGCCGACGAGGCTGTCGAGGCCGGCGTTGTTCTGGCGCAGCAGGTTCGCCAGCGGCTGCAGCAGATTCGTCCGGATGCTGTCGATCGCCTGGCTGACCGGGTTGTTCGCCAGGGCGTCGCCGATCAGCGGCAGCTTCACGCCGAAGATCTGGCCCTGCAGGACGTTCTCGATCGTCTGGAGGACGGAATCGAGGCCGTCGACGACGACCGACGGGTCTGCGAGGAGCGCGAAGAGGCTCGGCAGCTGCGGCGAGAAGCCGGCCCACGGAAGCTCGCCCGTGATGTCGAGCGATGTCGGCTTGTCGCCCGCGTTGAATGTGATCGTGTAGACGTTGCCCGACTTCATGACGGTGCTGACGGTCGCGTCGCCGCCCAGCGCGGTCTTGAGCTGGTCGGTCGTGAAGCCGGGCGCGAGAATCGTCGTGTCGCTGCCGACCGTGAATGCTCCGTCGGTGCCGGCGACGGTGAGGGTCGCCGTGTCGCCGGTGCCCGACAGGTCGAGAACCGGGAGGGTGCCGTCGCCGAAGCTGAAGTTGAAGGCGAGCGGATCGATGCTGAACGCGACGCTGACGACGAGCTTGTTG
The DNA here is from genome assembly GCA_028876365.1 of Acidobacteriota bacterium. Taxonomy (GTDB): domain Bacteria; phylum Actinomycetota; class Thermoleophilia; order Gaiellales; family Gaiellaceae; genus Palsa-739. Next base: position 18,022 of record JAGWRZ010000131.1, read on the forward strand.
CTGAACGCCTGCGTTCCCGACTCGAGGATCGGGTCGTTGATCGGGATCTGGAAGCTCTCCGTCCCCACGTAGAGAGGAAGCGTCGCGGTCGCGATGACGAAGTTGCTGTTGTCGCAGGCGGTGCCGCCCATGCCGTCGGAGTGCGGGTTCAGGCAGACGCTGTGCTCGTCGATGTAGCTGCCGATCGAGCCGAGGTCGCTCGTGAGCCCGGAGCCGCCGAACCCGATGAGGTTCAGGTGATCGTCGCCGCGCGGGCCGTCGTTCAGGTTGAGCTGAATCGTGCCGCCGAGGCTCGCCGAGCCGTTCTTCACGAACAGCCCGAACGGGCCGATCATGGCGTGGAAGTCGAGATTGGCGCCGGTCGCCTGGGCCGTCAGCGTGAGATGCGTCCCGTCCGGGCCGTTTCCGGTCCTGAGGAAGAACGCGTTCTCGCTGCCGGACAGGTTGCCGCCGTCCACGCTGATCTTGCCGAGCTGCGTCCGCGTGTACGTCGTGCTGCCGAGGTTGATCGTGTACGTGCCGCTCGCGCAGAGCGTCATCGCGTCTGTCGTCGAGTCGCCCTGGCACTTGACCGAGGTCACCGAGAGCCCGATCCCTGTGAGCGCCGAGTGGAGGTCGAAGGCGGATACGTCGAATGCGAGCGCCGAGCTCGGCGTGCCGCCGTTGTACGTGGCGGTGAACGTGCCGCCGCTCGCGTTGTTCGCGAGCGTGATCGAGTTCTGCTGGTTACCGGTGAGGGCGCCGCCGTCGGCGGTCAGCTGCGCGAGCTGACCGTCGGTGAGCGCCGTGGTGATGTCGATCGTGTAGATGCCGCTCGCGCAGTCGGCCGAGCTCCCCGAGCCGGTGCATGTGACGGTGTTGACCGTCAGCCCCGTGAGCGCCGCCTTCAGGCTGTCGGCGGACACGTTGGCGGCGAGCGCGCTCGTCGTCTTCGTGTAATCCAGGCTGAACGTCCCGGCCGAGGCGTTGTTCTTGAGCGTGATCGAGTGCTGGCCGCCGGTGACGTCGAACTGCTCGCCGGTCCCGGTGAGCCCGGCGCTGTCGATGGTCAGCTTCGTCAGGTCGGGCGAGCCGCCGAGATCGATCGTGTAGGTGCCGCTCGACAGCGTGACGTTGTTGACCGTGAGCCCAAGGCCCTGGAGGGCGGTCGTGAGGTCGCCGGTGGAGATGTTGTAGGCGAGCCCGCTCGCCGTGACCGGGTACGAGAGGGTGAACGTGCCGCCGGTGGCGTTGTTCGTGAGGGTGATCGCGTGCTGGCCGCCGCTCGTGTCGAGGCTTTGCCCGTCGCCGATGTCGAGGTGCTGGCCGAGCTGGAGCCCGAGCGCGATGTGGAGGTCGGCCGACGCGTCGAGCGTGAGGCTGCCGCTGCCGCCGAGCCCGATGAGCGCACTGGCGATCTGGCCGAGCCCGCCGCCCAGCACCTGTGAGAGGTCGAGGTCGAACGGGCGCGTCGTCTGGACGCTCGTCTTGAGGTCGAAGCTGAAGTCGATCTCTCCGTTGTTCCAGGTCAGGATCGGGGGGCCGCGGGCCAGGGTGCTGACGTCGGTGCTGAACGGCGCGCGCTGCCCGTTGTGGTTGAACGCGATCGAGTAGGTGTCCAGCCCCGTCTGGACGACGGAGACGTCGACCCCGTCGAGCTTGTTCAGCGCGGTCTGGATCGCACTCGTGGCGTTCGCGCTGTACGGGATCGGATCGGTGATCTCGGCCGTTCCACCGCTCGGCGTGTAGCTGATCGTGAAGGCGCCGTTGTCGGCGGTGAGGACGAGCGACTCGACCTCCTTGGTGCTCGCTCCACCGGTGGTCGTCACCGTGACGTTCGCGGACGGCGTCGGGAGCCCGAAGGCGGCGGCGAGGACGTTGTTGAGCTCGGCGACGCCCGTTGCCGGGCTCGTGATCGCGGTCTGGATCTTCGTCGTGATGTCGGAGACGACGTTGAGGATCTGGCCGAGGCTCTGGTTGACGAGCGGCAGAGGCTCGCTCATGAGGTTGCCGATCGTCGTCCCCGGCTTACTGAGCCCCTGGACGAACTGGATGATGAGCTGGAGCGCCTGCGCGATCGAGCTGAGGCTCAGGCTCTGGAACTTCGCGAGGACGGCATCGAAGTCGGGGCCGATGAAGTTGAACTGCGGCGACGGGATCCCCTGGAACCAGTCCGTGGCCGAGTTGCCGATGGAGACCTTGAGCTTGACGTTCAAGTCGTTGCCGAGGCCGGCGAGGAAGCCGGAGGGCGCGATCGTCAGCTGAACGCCGAAGCCGCCCGTGAGCGAACCGGTGAAGAACCCGGTCGGCGGGTTCTTGTCGCTTCCGCCCGTCCCCGCGACGGTCTTGTCGTAGATGAAATGCCCGTTCGTCAGCGCGTTGACGAGGACGGCGAGGTCGAGCGTGTTCTCGCCCGGGTTCGGCGTGCTCGTGCTGCTCGGGACGACGAGCGGATTCTTGAGCGCGATCGTCGCATTCAGGTCGAGGAGAAGCCCGTTCGCCTGCGTGCCGGCAGCACTCGCCGTGATGCCGAGGAACCCGAGCTGAGCGGTCAGGCTCACGTTCTGGATCGCAATCGCCGCCTCGCCGCTCAGGCTGACGTTGTCGAGGAAGAACGTTCCCGCCTTACCGCGCTGCGTCGCACCCGTGATCGGCTGGAAGCCGAGCTCGGTGACCGCGCCGTTCACGGTGCCACCCTCGAGGAAGGCCGGGACGTCGAGCGAGAGCGACGTGATCGCGCTGTGCGTGGGAAGGCTGAGCAATGTCCGCGCGGTCGGATCCGTGATGACCTCGAACTGGATGCGGTTGCCGATGTGGTCGCACGGCTCGCCCTGCGGGTTGATATTCGGCCGGCAGACGGTGACGGCGTAGTTGCCTGCGGTGAGAGTTCCCGAGCTGTCGGAGGCGGCGAGCTCGCCGCCGTTGAATGCGTCGGAGATCGCGCTGTCGATCGCCGTCTGGAGGGCGGTGACGAACGAGTCGATGCTCGTGACGCCGCTGAACGCCGATGCCGGGATCGAGATCGGGATCTGCTGCTCGTTGACGAAGAACGTGAGGTCGATGCCGGTGCTCGGCGGGCTCGCGAACGTGAGCGGGATCGGCGAGCTGGCGAGGCCGAGCGCCTGGAACGACGAGTCGTCATAGCTCGCGACGCTGACGTCGACATGTCGAGTCACCTGCACCGCAGGCTGGTTCGGGTCGAACGTGTACTGCACCTGCGGCGCGTCCAGCGAGATTCCTGTCGCGCTCCCGGTGGCGACGACCGGCGACGGGAATACGAGCGTGAACGTGAAGGCGCCGTTGCCGGAGGCGAAGGAGATGTTGCTGCCGCTCGCCGTCACCGTCGGCTGATAGGTGAGCCCGGCGGCGGAAACCGTCTGCTGAATGGCCTTCTGAAGCCCTGCGGCCACGTCGCTGGCGCTCGACTTACCGGCGATCGTCGCCGTCCCGCTCAGCTGCACCTTCGCACTGAGCTGGCTGATCGCGGGCTTCGTCCCCGTTCCGGTGAACGTGACCGTGTACGCACCGCCGTTCTGGACGACGTTCGCGCCGACGTTCGGGATGCTCAGCGCGCTCAAAAGAACCCCGATCGCGGCCTGGACGACGCCGGAGCTCGTACCGACGGTGAGCGGCGACGTGGTCGCCGTCATCCCACCGTTGGAAAGCGCCAGCGTGAAGTTGCCGCTCTTCTCCGCGAGCGTGAACGAGCCCGTGAAGCCGGATCCCGTCAACGTGTTCTGAGGCGTGATGTCGATCTCGAACGCCTGGTCGTTCGGAGCGGCGTTCCCTCCGTACGGCTGGACCCCCGTGGTGGGCGTGTTGGAGATCGACTGCGACAGGAACCCCGGCGTCAGCCCGGCATTGATCGCCGCCTGATCGAGCTGCATCTGGAGCTGCTGCGCGATCACCTGCGGGCACGAGTTCGGATTCGTCGTCGCACACGACCCGACGGCCGTCGTCTTGAAGTTCGAGATCGTCAGCGTGTCGAGAACGGTCGAGTTCTCGAGCCCGCCCGGGTCGCCGATCAGCTGGTCGACATGCGAGACGCCTTGGTTGAACGTGATGACCCAGTGCCCAGCGCCTCCGGTGCCGGCCGTGACGGCGTACGACCCGGAGGTGAGAACGCTCGCGAGCTGAGTCTGGACGCTCGGGTTGTTCAGCTGGTCGGTGGTGGGGTCGGCGTTGTAGGCGATCGGGCCGCTCGTCTTGCCCCCGACGGCCAGCGTGAACGTGCCACCGGTGGTGTCGAGGAGATCGACGTGCTGAACCTCGGACTGCGTCGTCAACGAGGTCGTCCCGACCGCGATCGGCTTGACGTTCGTCCCCGCGAGCGCCCCCTGGAACGTGATCGCATAGCCGGTCCCGCCCGTGATGGTCGTCGGCGCGACGGCGACATTTCCGGCGCCAATGCTCGAAATGCCCTCGAGCGCGGACTGGACGCTGTTCGTTCCGGTCGCCGGCGCGTCGTAGGCGATCGGGGCGCTAGTCCCGCCGCCGTAGGTGAGCGTGTACGTCCCGCCGGCGGCTCCCTTGACAGAAAGCTGCTGCAGTTCGTTCACGGCTCCGAGGGTGGTGGCGACCATCGGCACGAGCTGATTCACGTTGGTCGCCGCAAGCGCACCCTGGAAGGTGACCGTGTAGACGGTCCCGCCGACCGTCGATGCCTGAGAGACCGAGATGTTGCCGGCGAGCCCGGCGCTCGTCAGGCCCTCGAGCGCCGCATCGACGCTGCCGGTGCCCGTCGCGGGGGCATTCCAGTTGATCGGCGCTGTGGTGTAGACGGTGGTCGAGCCGTTGGGCGTGAAGCCGAGGGTGTACGTGCCACTCGTCGCGGCGCGAACGGTGATCGTCTGCACCTCATTGGTGCCGGACGCGCCGTTGGTAGAGGTGTTCACCCCGAGCGACGAACCGCCGTCTGCGACTGTCGTGATACCGACGGAGGAGACCGCATCCTGGGTGATCTCGCTCTCGACGGCGGGCTCGTTCGTCACCGACACCGAGAAGTTCGCGCAGTTCGCCCCGGTTACCGTGCAGTCGCTCGCTCCGACGTGACCGTCGGTCATCGCGCCCTTGAGCTGCGAGGTGTCGGTGGCGGTGATGTCGCCGACATCCGTGCCGCCGAGGCCGCCACCGAAGGTGATCCGGTAATGGCCGGCGACGCCGCCGTTGAGAACGACTCCGACCGATCCGTGACCCGTGATCGAGCTGAGCCCGTTCAGATTGCTTTCGACCGTCGAGGCATCGGGCGGTGTCGTCCCGCTGAAGCTCAGCTGGGTCGTCTGCCCGCTGAACGCAAGCGTGAAGTTGCCGCCGTCGGCGTTCTGGACGTCGACCTCCTGCACCTCGTCGCGATTCGTGAGTCCGCTCCCGTCGACCGCAACGAGAGCCGTCCGCGGCGTCGAGTTCGGCGCCCACTCGATCGTGTAGACGTCGCCCTGGCTGTTGGCGTCGTTCAGCGTGACCGTGGCGGCGCCGATCGTCGAGGCCATCCCCGTGACATTCGTGTCGCCCCAGCTGAACGAGTCACCGGCGATCTTGAACGTCCCGCCGCCGCCGTTGACGGTGACGATCTGCACGGCGCCCACGGAGGCGCTGCCGGGCCGGATGAGAGTCGCGCTGATCGCGTGCCCGCCCTGGTTGATCGTCGAGGTGTCGACACGGGGGCCGGACGAGAACTGCCCCGGTGCGGCCACCAATGTCGTGCTCGGCGTGGTGAGGTTGATCCCGAACGTCGCCTGAGCGGTCAGCTCGGCCAGCGGGATGACGTCGCCGGTCGTCTGCACGCTCGCAAGGCCGTCGAGACTCGCGCCGAAGTCGAGGCTGAAGCCGCCCGCGACGGCGATCGCGTTCACGTCGGTCGAGAAGCCGGTGAGCGGGACGATGAAGTCGGTGGTGTCGCCGGTGACCTGGACGACGGTGCTGGAGGCGATGTGCCCGTTCAGGGCGGTGAGGCTGTTGAGGGCGCTCTCGACGTCGGCGGCATTCGCTCCCGCCGGGATCTTGTTGCTCACCTGCAGCGCTCCGCCGTTCTTGTACGCCGCCCAGAACGCGCCGGTGTTCGCGGGCAGCGAGATCACCTGCAGCGTGTTGTGCGCATCGGTCAGGTTCGTGCTGTTGAAGACGAGCGCGCTCTGCGACTTGCCTTGAACCGAGGCGCCGTCGTAGACGATCTCGAACGGGCCGGCGGGCTTGGTGGGGCCCGTCGTGCCCGCGCAGCTCGTCGTCCCGTCGAGGCACATGACATTGACGACCGAGCTGCCGAGGCCGATGTTCGCGAGATCCGTCGTGAAGCTCGAGAGGTCGAGCGTCGTGTTGTTCTGGATGTCGCCGCTCGCGAGTGACCCGTTCGTCATCGAGAACGTCCCGCCGGTGGCGCCGATGATCACGTTCTGGACCTGGTTCGGGCTGACGATCTGGCTCGTCCCGTCATCGAAGAGAATCTCGTACGGGCCGCCGGGGCAGCTCGATGCGGTGGTGCTGCCGTTCTCGCACTGGATGACCGCGTCCAGGGGGAGCCCGAGTGTCGTGCGCGCGCCCTGGAACGTCCCCAGGTCGGCGTTGTACGCGACCGTCGCCTGTGCGCCGCCGCTGTAGGAGATCTTGTAATTCCCGCCCGTGGCGTCCACGAGCGCGAACTTCGTGCCTCCGCTGAGCGGGGCGCTCGTCACGAGATCGATCCCGGACGGGAGCACGCTCGCTCCGGTGCCGATGCCGAACACCTGGTCGAAGCTGAACGGGAAGGTGAGGGCGCCCGTCGTTGGATCGAAGTTGGCCTTGAGCGGTGTGCCGAGGCCGAGGGCGTTCGTGAGCCGGTTGAGCAGATCCTGGATCGACGAGAAGTTGAAGTCGTTGATGTCGACCTTCCCGTCGCCGTTCGCGTCCGGCTTCGTGGCGTCGCCGCTCTTGAAGAGCGGGTCGAGAATGTCGTGCTGGAACTGCTTCGCGTAGTCGAGCACCTGGCCGAGGGTGATGGACGTGAAGGGGATCTGAGTGCTGAGGAAGCCCTGGCCGGCGATCGAGGTGAAGAAGCTCGCGATCTGGCCGAGCATCGAGATGATGTCGTTCGGGCCGGCGCTGCTGAACGTCGACGAGAAGTGGTCGGCGAACGTATCCAGGAGGTTGCCGCCTCCGCCGCTCTGCGTCACCTGGATGTTCGGCTGAAGCGGCTGCGAGCCGTCTCCGAAGATCGACACGGACGGATTGGGCGAGAAGTCGTTCGTGAACGAGATGTCGAGCTCGACGTCCAAGAGGGAGAGGTCGGTGTTCGTCAGGGAGCTCGACGTGCTGCCGAGGGTCACGCCCGAGCTGACGCTGAGGTCGAGCTTGATCGGGCTCGAGATCGTGCCGGTCGGGGTCTGGACCTGGATCGAGCTCGCCAGCTCGTCCGAGGTGATCCGGCCGTCGCTGTTCGGGTCGGTGAGCTTCAGCGTGAGCGAGCCCGCGATGTGGAACGTGTTCGTGAAGCCCGTGCCGCCCGTCTGGATCTTCGCCGACAGCAGCCCCATCGAGACGACGAGGTTGACGGCGCTGAGCGTCGCATCAACGTTGAGATCGAACTCACCGCCGGCCTGCAGGAATGGGTCTCCGGTCAGCGTCGTCGCGTCGAAGCCGAGCCCGACCTGGCCGCCGACGGTCGCCTGGACGGTGAACGTCGGCGGCGTGTTGCCCGGCTTGGTCGGGTCGGTGAGACCGATCCCGATCGAGTCGAGCCGGGAGCCGAACGCCAGCGGGATCGTCTTCGAGATGCAGGCGAATCCGGTGCCGCAGTTGGGCGTCAGGCTCGCGGTGAGGTAGATCGCCAGATCCGTTCCCGTGGTTCCGTACGTGACCCCGAGATTCAGGCCCTTGAACGGGTTGGGGAGGCCGTCGACGTCGGAGAGGGAGCCGAGGGCCGTGTTCAGCTGGCCGACGAGGCCCGAAAGCACCGTCTGGGGAGTGACCGTCCCGCATCCTGTGGTCGTTCCGGTGAACACGCAGGTGATCTGAATCGCGATCGAGTTGAACGTGTTCGTCAGGTCGACGATCTTCGCGATCGTCGCCTGGGAGGGATCCATGAGCGGAAGCGCCATCGAGAAGTCGCCCGCGGCGCTCGCGGCTGCGTTCACCGCCGATGCGAGGTCGCCGATGGCGCCGGCGATCTCGACGACCACGTTCTTCGCCTGTGCACCCGTCCCGAGCGACGTGTCGATGTTCATCGTCGTCCCGCCGGTCGTCGCCGAGTCTCCCGTGGTCGAGTCGGAGAAGTTCGTGCCGTCGTACTTCGGCGTCGTGTCCGCCGTCAGGTCGATCTTGTCGTTGGCCGCGCCGTCGATCGTGACCTGGCCGTAGCCGTCCTCGAGCTTGTAGGTGTCGGCCGCAGAGCCGCCCTTCACCGTGATCGGATCGGTGAAGTGCGACTCGATGCCCGCCAGGTCATAGGTCGTCGACGTGCTGCTCGACGAGCCGTCGACCGTGAGGCTCGAGACGTCGCTCAGCGGAGCGGTGAACGTCGACGTGCCTCGTGTGACCTTGAGGTCGGTGGAATCGGTGGTGACGCTGACGCTCGATGTGCCCGTATCCACCGGGACGCTCCAGGCTCCGGGGGTCGATGTGACCGTGAGAGCAGCGATCGCCGGAGTCACGGATCCCGTCAAAAGCGTCGGATCGATCGTCGCAGTCACCGTCACGACGCCCGGGGCGAGCGGGGTGAGGATCATGGGGCAGAGGCCGCCGGCATCCGTCTGGAAGTCCGAGCCCGACGGCGCACAACCCGCGGACAAGACGGTCGCGCCGGGCGCCGTCCAGAGGAGCGGCGCGTTCTCCGCCGGCTGGACAAGTGTGTCGTCCATGACGAGCGCGCTCACGAAGAGCGGGACGTTCACCGTGTCGACGACCGGCGGGGCCACGAATGTGACGGTGAACGTGTCCGCCGACTGATACGTGCTGAAGTGCGGAAGCGTCGCGCTGATCGTGTGCGCGGCCGCGTTCACCGTTGACGAGATCTGCTGCGGGCCGTTCTGTGGGTCGTCGTAGTTGAGCCCCGTCGGCGGCGTGCCCGGGTAGCTGATCGTCAGCACGGGATCGACCGCGAACGTATGCACCTGGTTACCCGATGCGTCCACGGCCTGAAGGTCGTATGCCGTGCCGAGCGGGCCGGGTACGGGCGTGATCGTCACCGTGAGGTCGCTCGCGACCGCTCCGGGCGCGAACGTCACGGTTGCCTTGCCGTCGGCGCTCGTGACCGTGCCGCCTGCAGTGGTGACGACACCGGATCCCTGGGTGGTCGCCGGCGGCGAAAGACCGCTGCTCGTGTTCGCATTCGGATCGGGTGCGGTTGCATCGCACGAGGTCGGGGCCGAAGTCGTCCCGCTCGTCTGGGTCGACGACGTCGTGCCGGTCGACGAGCCGCCCGAGCCGCCGGAGGTCGTGGCGGCGGCGCCGGTCGCGCCGGCGACGGTCTGCGTGCCCGGGCACGACGTGATGGTCGTGCCGCTCGTGCCGCTCGTGCTGCCCGTCGTCGTGGCCGCGCTACCGGTGCCGCCCCCGGTCGGCGCAACGGTCGAGTCGATCGTGCCGCTCGTGCCCGTCGTCGCGCTGCTCGTGGTCGAGCCCGACACGACCGTGCTCGACACCGTTCCGGTGCTCGAGGTCCCGACCGTCGTCTGAACGGTCGCCGGCGCCGTCGGAGTCGACGACGTCCCGGAGGAGATCTGGCCGGACGTGGAGCTCGTCGTGGCCGTCGTCGCGGTGGTCGTGCTCGTCGACGAGGTGTCCGTCGAGGCGCCCGTGGTCGTGCTCGTGTCAGTCGAGGACGAAGCCGGAGGAGACGTCGTGCTGCTCGCGGTGGTCGTGGTCGTGGTCGTGGTGGTCGTGGTGGTCGTGCTCGGCGTGGTGGTCGTTCCGGCCGACTGCGTCGTGTCGGAGCTGCTCGGGTCCGTTGAGGTCGAGAAGAACTGATAGCCGGACGGCGGGGTCGCGGGTTGCGACGTGGTCGCCGGCGCGGGCTGCTGTGCGGGTGCCGACGCGAGAGCGCTCGATGGGAGCGTCGAGAGCGAGCCGACGTCTTGTTCGACGACCGGCGCCTTCGCGAACGGGTCGGGAGGAGTCTGGGGCGATTGCGTCGGAGACGGAGCGACTTGCGAGTGCTTGTCGCTGATCACCGGCACCTTGTGGGCCGCTCTGACCACGTTCCGCGTGCGGGGGACCGCCGGAAGTGACGACGGCCTGGCCGCGGGCAGTGCGGCCGGAATGTGGAGCGCCGGCACGCGAAGAGTCGGCGCGGCGACGTTCGGGAGCGACAGGGACGGAAGCGGAGTGACGGACGCCGGAACACCCGGTTGCCGGAAGACGAGAATGAGCGGGCCGATGTAGAGGGACACGAGGACGAGAACGCCGAGCGCCGTCCAGATGTACTTGACCCGCCGCGAACGCAGCGAGACGAGTCCGTACGGATTAGCCGCAGCGACTGACGCGTAGCTTGTCGTCGCTTCCCTCCTGCCCGATCGTGCGTAACTGACTGACGACGGCGACTTTCGCACAGCCCTGTCGAAAACACAATGGACCGAACGTGGTCCGCGCAAGGCCGAAACGCGACGTTTACGGGACCGTTACGAACCACCTTGCGTGGTTCGTGCGCGTTGTCCAGAAGTCAGCGAACCGACTGCTGCAACTGCGTGATCTCGCGCGGAATCGCCGCAGCGTCCGCAGCCAGATGACGCACGCGAACGTCATACGCCTTGACCGCGGCGATCTCCGCCTCCTGCGCGGCAACCGTCTGGGAGCTGCGCGTCGCAATCGTGAACGCTCGGGCGAGCTGAGGCACGTGCGAGCGCTTTTTCTGGCGCAGCGCCGCTGCAAGTCGTGCGCCCGCCCGCTCGGTGGCGGTGAGGCTGTTCATCTCGCCTCGCAACGCGGGAGCGAGCACGTGGGGAGCGGATAGACGCTCCATTCGCGCTCGGACGCGCGAGACGACGGTGTCGTACGCGGTGACCGCATCCGCCTGAGCGGCCGCAGCTTGATCGGATGCCGTTGTGAACGCCGCCTGCGCTTCGGCTATCTGCTTTTTCGTCCCGCGAATCGTGTGCGGCGTCGGCGGCCTGATCGTGGCAAGCGTTCTCCCGAGCGTCGCCGCGGCCGTGTGCAGGCGCGCGAGCAGCGCCGAGAACGACGGAGAGAAGCGGGCGAGGAGATAGACCTCGCGCGTGATTGCCGCCTCGCCACCGACCAGGCGGAGCACGTCGGCGCGAAGGTGCGCCGCGTCACGCGGGGCGGGAATCGCGGCGATCCGCCCGCGCAGGATCGTGAGCGTCGTCTCGGCCTGCGCCAGATCGCTACGCGTCTTGGCCGAGACGGTCTTCGAATGGGAGAACGCCTGGTATGCGGCGAAGACTTTCGTGAGCGAGTAGTTCATCCGACCCTCGACCGCGTCCACGTTCTTGATGTACGCGACGAGGGCTCGTCGGCGAGCCGACTCGTGGTGCGGCAACGAGACGACGATCGCGGCTGTGACGGCCCCCGCGGCCGCGAGCCCGAGAACGATCGTCCGTCCGTTACTTGACCAGCTGAACCGTCGAAACGCTGCCGTCGCCATGCCTGAAGACGAGTTTCACGAGGCCCTTGCCCGGCGCGAACCAGCACGTGCGCGTTCCGCTGCCGAACGGGAAACCCGGTTGACTCAAGGTGCTCGTCACGACGAGCGCCTCGAATGTCCCTGCGGGAACCTTGACCTTCTGCACTCCGACGATGCGGGTGGTTCCGTTGACTCCGTACACCGAGAAGTCACGACTGTTCGGATCGGAAGCCCAACTCGTGCCGACGGCGGGATACGCGGGAAGCACCGGGTTGAACCCGAATGTCAGAAGGTCGAACGGCGTGAAGAAGTGGCGGCGCTTCGACGGAGGCAGCGCGCTCGGGCCGAGCGGCGGCAGCTTCACGAGCGAGGCGGCCTTGACGGCGCTGGCGACGCTCGTCAACCCGTCATCGCGCAAGGTGAACTGGTAGGCGCCCGCGACCTTGAGCGGGCCGATCACGCTCGAGATCTTGGCGATCGCCGTGCCGTTCGCCGCCTGATCGATGCTGAAGGACTCGACCTCAGGTTGCTTCAGATGCGTGGGATTCGTCCAGCGGTAGACGCCGGTGAGCCCGACCTGCAGCGGGAAGTACTGCGTATCCGCCGGCGGAGCGGACGGCGTCTGGTTCGTCGACTGCAGCTCGACCGTCGTGACGGGGGCATTCGTCCCGCCCGCATGCTGGAACACGACCTTCACCGGCCCGACGCCGTAGACCCACCAGGTCGTGCGCTCACCGCTTCCGTACGGATCGCCGAGCGCGCCCGCCTGCGTGATCTGCGACCGCACGACCGCTGCGGTGACCGGTTGCGGGAATGCGGGCACGGTGACCTGCTGCGTCCCGAGGTAGTCGTTCGAGCTCGTCACGTCGTTCGCCGCTCCTCCCGTCGCCGTCCAGCTCGTTCCCTGCAGGACCGGCTCGAACAGCACCGGCGTGCGCGCGCCCCAGATGACGTTGTAGTAGGCGCTCGCGAGGCTGTTGCCGCACGAGGCGAGCGACGAGCACAGGATCGGGAACGCGGACGGCGGCGGCGTGCTCGACCAATCGGTGTTGACGATGCCGTAGGTCGTCTGCTGGAAGGACACGGTTCCGGCGCTCTGTGGCGCCGAGGAGGCGTTGTTGGCGCCGTCGGTCGTCCAGGCGAGGACGAAGCTGTTGCCCGAGGAGCTCTTGACGGTGACGATCTCGTTCGTCGGCGTCGTGTTGTAGGCGCTGTCCGTCCACTGGTACGTCCACCTGGCGTCGGAGGAATGCGGCAGCCACCCGTCCGCCGCCGCGGGGGCGGCGGCGAGCAGGGCGAGCAGAACCGCGACGACCCCGACCCTCACGACGAACACACTAGGGGGCATTTCGCCGTCTGCCAAGAGGTTGTACTCTTCGTGGCGATGACTCTTCCCCGCAGCGTTTGGTGGGCCTGGCGCCGAGAGCGGGGCGGGAGCGTGCGCTGAGGACGGCGCAGACGACCCCTCCGCTCGACCGGCTCCGGAAGGAGCCTTTTTCATGTCCGAAAGCGTGATCGCAACCGACCTCCTCACCCCGCTCGGGGCATACCTCCGGCTGCGCGAGGGCGCCCGCGGCGCGTTTCTCCTCGAGTCGGTGGAGCGGGGACGCCTCGGCCGCTACTCGTTCGTCGGCCGCGGCGACCGCTTCGTCACCTTCGACGAGGCCGAGCTGCTCGGCGAGCCGGTCGTCGGCTATCTCGGCTACGACGCGGTCGCGCGGCTCGAGCCGAGCGTGACGCTGCCGGAGGACGGGCCGGACCTGCCGGAGAGCCGTTTCCTCGTTCCGGACGCGCTCGTGCGCTTCGACCATGCGCGCGGAGTCGCCGAAGTCCTCGTCGGGGACGCGGCCGCGCTCGAGCGCCCGCAGCCGGAGCTCCCGCGCGGCGGCGGCTCCCGCGGCGCGCTCGAGCGCCATCCCGGCCGCGACGAGCACCTCCGGCGCGTCGCCCGCGCGAAGGAGCACATCCGCGAAGGCGACGTCTTCCAGGTCGTCGTGGCGCAGCGCGCCGTCCGCCCCACCTCCGCGTCGCCGTTCGAGCTCTACCGCGCCCTCCGGCGCGTCAACCCGTCGCCCTACCTCTTCCTGCTCGAGCTCGGCGATCTCGCGCTCGTCGGCAGCTCCCCCGAGACGGTCGTGAAGTGCGAGGGCGCGCGCGCGACGCTCAACCCGATCGCGGGGACGATTGCCCCAGGCGAGGGCGACGCCGAGGCGCTCCTCTCCTCGGAGAAGGATCGCGCCGAGCACGTCATGCTCGTCGACCTCGGGCGCAACGACCTCTCGCGCGTCTGCAAGCCCGGATCGGTGCGGGTCGAGCGGTTCATGGAGCCGGAGCGCTACTCCCACGTGACGCATCTCGTCTCCGAGGTCGCAGGCGAGCTGCGCGACGACCAGACGCCGTTCTCGCTCCTGCGCGCGTGCTTCCCGGCGGGGACGGTCTCGGGCGCGCCGAAGGTGCGCGCGATGCAGATCATCTCCGAGCTCGAGGGCCACCGGCGGGGTGTCTACGGGGGCGCCGTCGGCTACGTCTTTCCGGCCGGGCGCGCAATGGACACCTGCATCGCGATCAGGACGATCGTCTTTCGTGACGGTAGCTGCTACCTGCAGGCCGGCGGTGGCATCGTTGCTGATTCGATACCGGAGGAAGAGCATCAGGAGTGTCTCAACAAGCTCGCGGCTCTCGAACAGGCGATCGAGCTGGCCGAGTCATGATCCTCCTGATCGACAACTACGACTCGTTCACGTACAACCTCGCACACCTGTTCGGCGCGCTCGGGGTCGAGGTGACGGTCGTCCGGAACGACGCGATCGACGCGGACGAGGCGGAGCGGATCGCCCCCGCGCAGCTCGTCGTCTCCCCCGGTCCCGGACGCCCCGCCGCCGCGGGCGCGACCGAGGAGATCGTGCGCCGCCTCGCTCCGACGACGCCGATCCTCGGCGTCTGCCTCGGCCACCAGGCGATCGTCGAGGTCTTCGGCGGCGAGGTCGGATACGCACGCGAGCTCCTGCACGGGAAGGCGAGCCCCGTGCGGCACGAAGGCGGCGGGCTCTTCACCGGACTGCCGCAGCCCTTCGACGCGGGCCGCTACCACTCGCTCGCGGCGACGCGCCTGCCGGACGTGCTCGAGCCGACCGCGTTCGCGGACGACGGCGAGGTCATGGCCGTGCGGCACCGCACGCTGCCGGTCGCCGGCGTCCAGTTCCACCCCGAGTCGGTGCTGACACCCGACGGGCCCGCGCTCGCGCGCAACTTCCTCGAGGGGCGCCTGTGATCCAGGCGGTCATCGCCCGGATGCTCGACGGCCGCGACCTCACCCGCGCCGAGGCGTGCGACGCGATGCACGCGATCATGCGGGGCGAGGCGACGCAGGCGCAGATCGCCGGCTTCCTCGTCGCCCTGCGCGCGAAGGGCGAGACCGCCGACGAGGTCGCCGGCTGCGCGGACGCGATGCGCGAGCACGTGCTGCGCGTCAGCCCGCGGCGCACCGATCTCGTCGACATCGTCGGGACAGGCGGCGACGGGGCGAACACGTACAACATCTCGACCGCCGCCGCGCTCGTCGCCGCCGGCGCCGGGGCGGCGGTCGCGAAGCACGGCAACCGCGCCGCCTCCTCCGCGAGCGGCGCCGCCGACGTGCTCGAGGCGCTCGGCCTCCGGCTCGAGCTTCCACCCGCGCGCATCGAGCGGTCGATCGACGACCTCGGCTTCGGCTTCCTGTTCGCACAGGCGCACCATCCGGCGATGAAGCACGCGGCGCCCGTCCGTCGGGAGCTCGCGACGCGTACGGTGTTCAACGTGCTCGGCCCGCTCACGAACCCCGCCGGGGCGCGCGCGCTCATGCTCGGGGTGTACTCGCCGGCGCTGACGCGCACGCTCGCGGAGGCGCTCGTCCGGCTCGGCGCCGAACGCGCCTACGTCGTCCACGGAGCGGGAGGGATCGACGAGCTCTCCCCGTGCGGCCCGAACCTCGTGTGCGAGGTCGAGAACGGCAGGGTGCGCGAGTACGAGCTCGACCCGCTCGACCTCGGGATCGAGCGCTGCGACCCGGGCGAGCTGCGCGGCGGCGACCCTGCAGCGAACGCGGCCGCTCTGCGCGCCGTCCTCACCGGTGCGGACGGCGGCGGCCACCGCTCGGCGGTCGTCCTCAACGCGGCCGGCGGGATCGCCGCGGCCGGCCACGCGGAGAACCTGCGCGAGGGCATCGTCCGCGCCCGGGAGGCGATCGACTCCGGCGCCGCGGCGGCGCGCCTCGACGCGCTGGTGGAGTTCTCCAATGCGGTTTAACGACGCGCTCTCCCGGCCGGGGCTCGCCGCGATCGCGGAGTTCAAGCGGCGCTCGCCGTCGATGGGCGACATCCGCCCCGACGCGCGCATCGAGGAGATCGTCCCGGCGTACGCGGCGAGCGGCGCGAGCGCGATCTCCGTCCTCGTCGACGCGCGCTTCGCCGGGACGATCGCCGACCTCGTCGCCGCCCGTGCGGCAACGAGCGTCCCGCTGCTGGCCAAGGGTTTCTTCTCCACCGAGGAGCAGCTGCTCGAGCTGCGCCGCGCCGGCGCGGATGCCGCGCTCCTCATCCTCCGCGACCTCGACGACGAGGCGACGGCGCGCCTCATGCGCTACGCGGAGTCGATCGGCCTCGACACGCTCGTCGAGGCGCACGACGGAGAGGAGCTCGAGCGCGCGCATCGCCTGGCGGCGCCGGTGATCGGGATCAACGCCCGCGATCTCTCGACCTTCGCCATCGACCGGAACGCCCAGCTCGAGCTCGTCGCCCGAGCGCGTGCCGGCGTCGTCATCGCCGAGAGCGCGATCCACTCGCGGGCGCAGGCCGCCGCCGCCGAGCTCGCGGGCGCCGACGCGGTGCTCGTCGGCACGTCCCTCATGCAGGCGGCGGACCCCGGAGCGAAGCTCCGCGATCTGACCTCGCGCCCGCTCGTGAAGGTGTGCGGCCTGACGCGGCAGGAGGACGTCGACGTCGCCGTGGAGGCGGGCGCGGACCTCCTCGGCTTCATCTTCGCCGAGGGCTCCCCGCGCCGCGCGCCCGCGGTGCTCGACGTCCCGAGGACCGCCTTGTCGGTGGCGGTGTACGTCGGCGAGCCCGAGGAGCGCGGCGCCGACCTCGTCCAGCTGTACGAGCCGGAGGAGGGGAGCGTGCGCGGACGCGACGCCGTCCTCTACCGCGACGGCGAGCCGGTGGCGCGCGTCGCCGATCTCCCGTGGCAGGGCGAGGATCCCGACCACTGGCGCAACGCCGTGTCCGAGGACCGGATCGTGCTCGCGGGCAGGCTCGGCCCCGACAACGTGCGCGCGGCGATCGACGCCGTGCATCCGTGGGCCGTCGACGCGGCGTCGCGGCTCGAGGCCGCTCCCGGCATCAAGGATCACGACAAGGTCAGGGCATTCGTCCAGGAGGCGCGATGAACTTCGGTGAGTACGGCGGGCGCTACGTCCCCGAGACGCTCATCCCCGCGCTCGACGAGCTGACGGCGGGCTGGGAGGCGGCGAAGGCCGACGACGCGTTCCACCGGGAGCTCCACCACCTGCTGACGACGTACGCAGGGCGGCCGACCCCGCTCACGCTCGTCGAGCGGTTCGCGCCGGGCAAGCGCATCTACCTGAAGCGGGAGGACCTCCTGCACACCGGCGCGCACAAGCTGAACAACGCGCTCGGGCAGGCGGTCCTGGCCGTGCGCCTCGGCAAGCGCCGCATCGTCGCCGAGACCGGCGCAGGCCAGCACGGCGTGGCCACCGCCACCGTGTGGGCGCGCTTCGGCCTCGAGTGCGTCGTGTACATGGGCGAGGAGGACATGCGCCGCCAGCAGCCCAACGTCGAGCGCATGGGCCTTCTCGGCGCGGAGGTGCGTCCCGTCGACTTCGGGACGAAGACGCTGAAGGAGGCGACGAGCGAGGCGATCCGCGACTGGATCACGAACGTCGAGACGACGCACTACCTCATCGGCTCCTGCGTCGGGCCGGCCCCCTATCCGGAGATCGTGCGCGACCTGCAGCGCGTGCTCGGCGACGAGGCGCGGGAGCAGATCCTCGCCGCCGAGGGCCGCCTGCCCGAGGCGGTCGTCGCCTGCGTCGGCGGCGGCTCGAATGCGATCGGGCTCTTCTACGGCTTCCTCGAGGACACGGACGTGCGCATCGTCGGCGTCGAGGCGGCGGGGGCCGCCTCGCTCGGCAGCGGCCGCGTCGGCGTCCTCCACGGCGCCCGCTCATCCGTGCTCGCCGACGAGGACGGGCAGATCGCGGACGCGCACTCGATCTCGGCGGGCCTCGACTATCCCGGCGTCGGCCCCGAGCACGCGTACCTTCGGGACATCGGCCGAGTGGAGTACGTCGGCGCGACCGACGCCGAGGCGCTGGCCGCGTTCCGCGACCTCGCGCGGACGGAGGGGATCATCCCGGCCCTCGAGCCTTCCCATGCTCTCGCGCGCGCGCGTGAACTAGAAGACGAGGAGCTCATCCTCGTCGGCCTCTCGGGGCGCGGGGACAAGGACCTCGCCGAAGTGCTGCGGCAGTGAAGACGCTCGTCATCTACCTCGTGTGCGAGCCGGAGACGCCCGAGCTCGCCGAGGCCGCCGTCGACGGCGGCGCGGACCTGATCGAGCTCGGCTTTCCGTTCTCCGACCCGCTCGCCGAGGGGCCGACGATCCGGCTCGCGTCCGAGCGGGCCCTCGCGCGCGGCATGCGAACGGCGCAGTGCATCGAGTGCCTGGCGGAGGTCCGGCGCCGCGTCGAGGTGCCGCTCGTGCCGATGACGTATGCGGCGATCCTCGAGGCGTACGGGTACGAGCGCTTCGTCGCCGACACGCGCGCAGCCGGAGCGACCTCGGCGATCGTCGTCGACCTCCCCGTCGAGGAACGCCGCGAGGTCCCGCGCGTCCAGCTCGTCGCGCCGACCTCGACGGACGAACGCATCGCCGCCTGCGCGACCGCGACCGACGGCTGGCTCTATCTCGTCTCGCTCACGGGGACGACCGGCGCGCGCGGCGAGGTCTCCCCCGCCCTCGCCGGTCTCGTCGAGCGCACGCGCGCGCTGACCGGCGTGCCGCTCTACGCCGGCTTCGGCATCTCGACGCCCGCGCATGCGGCGACGGTCGCCGAGCTCGCGGACGGCGTCGTCGTCGGGTCGCGCGCGGTGCAGGAAGCGGAGAAGGGCCCGGAGGCGCTACGCGACTACGTCGCGTCGCTTCGTGCGGCTCTGCGCTAGGAGCCGGTCGCGTTCTGCGACGGCGGCCACTCGAACGTCGGCGGCACGGCCGTGAGGGTCGGCGCGGGCATCGGCGTCACGGGGACGGCGACCGGCGCGACGGGCGCAGGCGCGACCGCGACCGCGACGGGGACCGGCGCCGGAGCGACGGGCGGAGGAAGAGGCGGAGCAGGGAGGGAGACCACCGGCGCCGGCGCGACCGGGGTCGCCGCGGGCGGAGGGGAGAGTGGTGCGGCAGCCGCCGGAGCAGGTGCGGGTGCCGGCGCCGGGGTCGGGACCGGGAGCGATGCAGCCGTGGGAAGGGGCAGCTTCAGCGCCTCCACCCGGTGGAGGGCGCGGCCGAGCTCGATCTGATGCACGGCCAGGCTCGCCTGGAGGCGAAGCGCGACCGCGCGGGACTGGCCGATGAGGAAGCCGAGGTAGCCGCCGCCGGCGAGGCCGATGACGACCGCCGCGTAGGCGAAGCGGTGAGGCACGTAGCTGTGGACGTGGGAGACGAGGGGAGCCAGCAAGGGCGTGGCGCCGACGAGGCCGCCGATCGCGAGGCCGTACAGGGTCAGCCGGGTCACCCGGGAGCCGGCCTTCTCCTGCAGGCCCTGCGCGTAGCGTTCGATGACGGCGGGGTCGGAGCTCATCTGGCGTACCCATCGGCGGATCGGGCATGAGACTTGAGGGCCTTTCACCGACTCTTAAAGGACGTCTCATACAGCTCCTAAGCACTTCCGGTTTCATGGGGACATGAGCAAGAACACCGTTCTCCATCGGGTGGTCCCGGTCGTGGCGGCGCTCGCCCTCGGGGGCGGGGCCGGCGCGGGACTCTACGCCGGGCTCAGCGGCGGCTCGTCGGGCACGACCGCGACGACGGAGGCGCCCGCCACCACGATCCAGCCGGCGGCGGCCACCTCGACCACCTCGAACCTGAATCAGATCTACAAGGCGGCCACGCCCGGCGTGGTCGACATCACCGTCACACAGACCTCCACCGGCGGCTTCGGCCTCGGCCAGCAGCAGTCTCAGGCCGAGGGGACCGGGTTCGTCTACGACACGAAGGGCGACATCATCACCGCGGCGCACGTCGTCGACGGCGGCTCGTCCGCCAAGGTGCGGTTCAAGGACGGAAAGACCGTCCCCGCCACCATCGTCGGCACCGACAACTCGACCGACACGGCGGTGATCAAGGTGAACGTCCCCGCGTCGGAGCTCCATCCTCTGACGATCGGGAACTCGTCCGCGGTGCAGCCCGGCGACGAGGTCGCCGCCATCGGCAGTCCGTTCGGCCTGACGGAGACGATGACGGCCGGGATCGTCAGCGCGATCGGCCGAACGATCACCGCGCCGAACAACTACTCCATCTCGGGCGCGATCCAGACGGACGCACCGATCAACCACGGCAATTCCGGCGGCCCGCTGCTCGACGCGAGCGGCGCGGTCATCGGCGTCAACGTCCAGATCGACAGCAACTCGAACGGCAGCGAGGGAGTGGGCTTCGCAACGCCGATCAACACGGTCAAGAGCGTGGCCGACACGCTCATCGCCGGCGGCAAGGTGGAGCATGCCTACCTCGGAATCCAGGTCGGCGACGCCGCCGGGAACGGCGGAGCGCAGGTCAGCTGCGTCGTCTCCGGCAGCCCGGCCGACAAGGCGGGCCTGAAGGCCGGCGACGTCATCACCGCGGTCGGCTCGACGCCGATCACGAGCGCCGACGACCTGACGGCGTCCGTGAACTCGTACAAGCCGAACGACACGGTGACGATGACGGTCGACCGCGGCGGATCGAGCAAGTCGCTCAGCGTCACGTTCGGAAACCGTCCCTCGTCCGCCAGCACCTGCTCGTGAGCTGAAACGCCGGCGGGCGCCGACCGGGCGCCCGCCGGCCCGGCAACGGTCCCGTGTGGTGGAGTACGGATCGTGGATCAGGTCAAGCGGTGGACGCTCGTCGCGAGCATCCTCGGCTCGTCGATGGCGTTCATCGACGGGTCGGTCGTCAACGTCGCGCTCCATGCGATCGAGGGCGACCTCGGCGGCGGGCTCGCCGCCCAGCAGTGGATCGTCGACGCGTACCTGCTCACCCTCGGCTCGCTCATCCTCGTCGGCGGTTCGCTCGGCGACATCTTCGGCGAGCTGCGCATGTTCACGCTCGGGGTCGCCGCGTTCGGCGTCGCCTCGGTGCTCTGCGCGTTTGCACCCGACGCGACGACGCTCGTCGTCTTTCGCGGGATCCAGGGCGTCGCGGGCGCGCTGCTCACGCCCGCGTCGCTCGCGGTGATCACGTCGACGTTCTCCGGTGCCGAACGCGGAGCGGCGATCGGGACGTGGACGGCGTGGAGCGGCATCTCCTTCGTCATCGGGCCGCTTCTCGGCGGCTGGCTCATCGGCGTCTCGAGCTGGCGCGTCATCTTCCTCCTGAACGTGCCCGTCGCGCTCGTCACGGTGACGATCGCGTCGAGGCTCCGGGGGCAGCGGCACGACCTGCGCAAGGGCGTCCGCGTCGACCTTCCCGGCGCGTTCCTGTGCGCCGCCGGGCTCGGCCTGCTCGTGGCCGGGTTCATCGAGCAGCCGAGCCTCGGCTGGCACGACCCGCTCGTCCCGGGCGGCATCGCCGGCGGCCTCGTCCTGCTAGCGCTCTTCGTCGTGTACGAGATGCACGCGCCGGCGCCGATGCTGCCGCTCGAGCTCTTCCGCCGCCGGAACTTCTCGGTGACGAACGTCGAGACCCTGTCGGTGTACGGAGGCCTCTCCGGGCTGAGCGTCTTCCTCTCGCTCTACCTGCTCGAGTTCTGCGGCTACGACCCGTTCCACGCGGGCCTCGCGACGCTGCCGATCACGATCGTCATGTTCTTCCTGTCGCGCGTCGCCGGGCGGCTCTCGATGCAGCACGGGCCGCACGCCTTCATGGCGGCCGGCCCGCTCGTCGCCGGCCTGTCCCTCATCCCGCTCGCGCGCCTTCCGTCGAATCCGAACTACTGGGTCGACCTCCTCCCCGCACTGCTCGGCTTCTCGCTCGGCCTGGCGATGACCGTCGCGCCGCTGACAACGACCGTGCTCTCGGACGCCGGCCCCGGCGACGCGGGCATCGCCTCCGGCGTGAACAACGCCGTCGCCCGGGTCGCGGGCCTCGTCGCCGTCGCCGTGCTCGGGATCGCGGCGGCGGGCGGCGGCGATCACCTGAGCAAGCGCGGCTTCCACCACGCGATGCTCGTCGTGTGCGCGCTGCTCGCGGCCGGCGGGCTGATCGGGGCGGTCGGCATCCGGAATCGGCCTACCTAGGCATTGCCTATGTGTAGGATCGGGTGGTGGCCAAAGACGCGTACACCGCGCGCGAGGCGGCGCAGGCGCTCGGCATCAGCCTCGACACGCTGAGGCGCTGGGACCGCGACGGCCGCATCGAGACCCGGCGCGACCAGGCGAACCGGCGTCTCGTTCCCGCGCGCGAGATCGCCCGTCTACGCGGGGACGAGGCGAGCCGCATGAGCGCGCGCAACCGTCTGCGCGGAACGGTGCAGTCGGTTCGTGTGGAAGGGCTCCTCGCGCAGGTCGAGATCCTCGTCACCGAGCCGGCGCGCGTCGTCGCGGTCGTCACCCGCGACGCCGTCGAGGAGCTCGGGCTCGTCCCGGGGTCGCCCGCGACAGCGGTCGTCAAGTCGACGTCGGTGATGGTCGAGGCGTGAGACGGATCGCGGCAGCGCTCGCGTGCGTCGCACTCGCAGGCGTGTGGGCGTCGACCGCGACGGCTGCGGGCGGCGCGGTCACCGTCCTCTACGCCGGCTCGCTCGTGAACGTGATGGAGCAGCAGATCGGGCCTGCGTTCACGAAGGCGACGGGATACGCGTACTCGGGCTACGGGGCCGGATCGACCGCGCTCGCCAACGAGATCAAGGGCAAGCTCCAGGCGGGCGACGTCTTCATCAGCGCCGCGCCGAGCGTGAACGCCGCGTTGATGGGCCAGGCCAACGGGGGCTGGGTGACGTGGTACGGCGAGTTCGCCGCCGCTCCGCTCGTCATCGGCTACAGCCCGAGCAGCAGGTTCGCGTCCGCATTCAGGACGAGGCCCTGGTGGCAGGTGCTCCCCACCCCCGGACTTCTCCTCGGCCGCACCGACCCCGTGCTCGACCCGAAGGGGAGGCTCACGATCCAGTTCATCGATCGCGCGTCGAAGACGCTCGGGGTGCCGAATCTGTTCGCGCGGACGCTCGTGACGGCGAACAACGGCGATCAGGTCTTTCCGGAGGAGACGCTCGTCGGCCGGCTCGAGGCGGGCCAGCTCGACGCCGGCTTCTTCTATTCGATCGAGGCGAAGGCGGCGCACATCCCCTTCGTCGCGCCCCCGCTCGGCGCGCACTACGGCGCGCGGTACACGGTGACGATCCTCGAGAACGGCCCCGACCCGGCCGGCGCGCTCGCCTTCGTCCGCTTCCTCCTCGGGCCGCGGGGGTCTGCGATCCTCCGGCAGGACGGCTTCGCGTTGCTGAAGGACGGTGAGGTCGGCGGCGCCCCGGGCGCGGTGCCCGCGTCGATCAGGCCGTTGCTCGGCACGAAGCACGCGCGCCCGTGAGCTCATGGGGGCGGAGCCCGCTCCCGTGGTTGGGCGGGCTCCTCGCGCTCTATCTCGTCGCGCCGTTCGGCGCGCTCCTCGGCCGGCTCGACGGCAAGGTCTGGACGGGCGTCCACCAGGCGGCGGTGCTGTCGGCGCTGCGCGTGTCGGCGGAGGCGGCGAGCATCTCGACCGCGCTCATCGCGATCCTCGGCATCCCGCTCGCATATGTGTTCGCACGCGGCCGGTCGAGACTGCTTCGCGCGCTCGAGCTCATCGTCTACGTGCCGCTCGCTCTTCCGCCGCTCGTCAGCGGCATCCTCCTCCTCTTCCTCGTCGGGCCGTACACGGCGCTCGGACGGTTGTTCGGCGGGCGGCTGACCGATTCGCTCGCGGGCATCGTCCTCGCGCAGACGTTCGTCGCGGCGCCCTTCCTCGTCGTTGCGGCACGCTCGGCGTTCGCCACGGTCGATCCGTCCCTCGAAGCGGTCGCTGCGACGCTCGGCCGTCCACCGGTCGCGCGCTTCGTCGGCGTGAGCCTTCGGCTCGCGTGGCCGGGGATCCTCGCGGGGATGCTCCTCGCCTGGCTGCGCGCGTTCGGCGAGTTCGGCGCGACGGTGATGCTCGCGTATCACCCGTACTCGCTGCCGGTCTACACCTACGTCTCGTTCGGCAGCGCAGGTCTCGGCGCGCTGCTCGCACCGGTCGTCGTCTCGATCGCCGCGGCGCTCGCCGTCGTCGCCCTCGTCCGCGCGATTCCGTTCCTCCATCGCCGGCGTCGACCGGAGGTCGCGCTGCCCGCTCCGTCCGGTGGCCCGGCGGACGGAGGCGGCGGGGGGCCGCGGCTCTCGTTCGCGCTCACGAAGAGCTACCGCGGCTTCACGCTCGACGTCGGGTACGAGGCGCAGACGCGCCGGCTCGCGCTGCTCGGCGCATCGGGCGCGGGGAAATCGCTGACGCTCCGGCTCCTCGCGGGGACGCTGCGTCCGGACGCGGAGGCGATCGCGCTCGGCGCGCGGCGGCTGGACGGGGTCGCGCCGGAGCGGCGGGGCGTCGGATACGTCCCGCAGGAGTACGCGCTCTTCCCGCATCTCGACGTGTGGCGGCAGCTCACGTTCGCGCCGGACGCGGATCACGGGCTCGCGCGCTACTGGCTGGACCGACTGGGGCTGGCCGGCCTGCAGGGCCGGCTGCCGCGCGAGCTCTCCGGCGGCCAGCGGCAGCGCGTCGCTCTCGGACGCGCGCTCGCGCGGACGCCTGGCCTCCTGCTTCTCGACGAGCCGCTCTCCGCGCTCGATGCCCCCGTGCGCGCCGAGTTGCGGCGCGAGCTGCGCGCGCTCCAGCACGAGCTCGCCGCGACGACGATCGTCGTCACCCACGATCCCGACGAGGCGGCGCTCCTCGCGGACGAGCTCCTCGTGCTCGAGGACGGGCGGCTCATCCAGGCGGGGCGCACGGCCGACGTCCTCGCGCGGCCGGCCTCACCGCACGTCGCGCGGCTCCTGGGCATCCCGAACATCCACGACGGCGTCGCCGTCGAGGGCGGGATGATCGAGACCGACGGCGTGCGGATTCCGGCGGAGCCGTGTGTCGGGCCGGGACGCTCGCTGACGTGGAGCGTGCGTCCGGACGCGATCGAGATCGATGCGGAGGGGCCGCTGGAGGCGACGGTCGTCGACGTCGCCGAGCTCCCGACGCTGCACGAGGCGACGCTTCGGCTCTCGCCCGCGCTCTCGCTGATCGCACGCAACCCGCGGCGATCCCTCCGCACCGGCGCCCGCTGCCGCATCGCCATCCCGCGGGACGCGATCCTCACCTGGGCCGCGTGACACTCTGGTGACACGCACGTCCGCGTAGCTGCTACCGGCCGTCGCGCGGCCGCGCGGCGCCGCGGAGACCGGTACCAGCTACCCCGCCTGAAGCGTCACGGGGGCTTAGCGGGGCTTGGCTTCGGCGAACCGCTCGAGGCCGTCGCCGGGGAGCGGCTCCCAGTCGCACGCGTAGTCCACGAAGGTGCGCCACTGCGGCCGGATGTCGTGGCCGGGATCGAACAGCCCGAGGCGCACGCTGCCGATCTCGCCCGTCCCCGGATCGACGCTCCACAGCGCGCTGCCGCACTCGAGACAGAAGCACTTCGCAAAGCCGCCCTCCGGCCTGTACGCCTTCACGAGGTCCTCGCCCGCAAGCATCCGGAACGACCCGGGAGCGATCCGCGCCTGCGCCGACGCGGCCGTCCCCGTCCGCCGCTGGCACCGCGTGCAATGGCAGTACCCCGCGCTCAGCGGCCGCTCGGTCACCTCGAACCGGACGCCCCCGCACATGCAGTGGCCGCTATAGGGAGGACCGCTCACCGGGCTCCACGATAATCGAGCCGTGCGCACCACCGCGAAGGTCGACTACGCCGTCCGCGCCGCGGTCGAGCTCGCCGCCCACGGCGAGGCGCCCGTGAGCGCGGAGCGAATCGCCGACGCGCAGCAGATCCCGGCCAACTTCCTGGAGAACATCCTGCTCGACCTCCGCCGCGCGGGGATCGTGGCGAGCAAGCGCGGCGCCGCCGGCGGCTACCTCCTGGCGAAGCCCGCGCGGGAGATCGTCGTCGCGGACGTCGTCCGCGCCGTCGAGGGCCCGCTCGCGAGCGTGCGCGGCCTCTCGCCCGACGAGCTCGACTACGCCGGAAACGCAGAGCCGCTGCGCGAGGTCTGGGTCGCCCTCCGCTCGGCCGTCCGCTCCGTCCTCGAGCACGTCACGATCGCGGACATCGCGAGCGGCAAGCTCCCCGCGCAGATCACGAAGCTGACGCGGGAGCCGGACGCGTGGGTGCGGCGCGGCCGCTGAGGCGGCGCGGCGGCGCAACGAGAAGAGGCCCCTTGCGGGGCCCCTCTCGACGACAAGCGCGATGCGACGCGGACTACGCGACCACGCGGACGTTGGTCGCCTGCGGGCCCTTCGCGCCCTCGGTCGCCTCGAACTCGACCTTGGCGCCTTCGGACAGGCTCTTGAAGCCCTCGCCGGCGATGCCCGTGTGATGGACGAAGAGGTCCTTCGCGCCGTCCTCCGGGGTGATGAAGCCGTACCCCTTCTCGTCGCTGAACCACTTGACGGTTCCGGTTGCCATATTCAACTCACCTCCCTGCCTTACTCGCGAACAAGCTGGGAGGCGGTGATGCTGCACTCCGGTACTCGTCCTTCGGTCTATGAAGCGCCTGCATGCTACCTACCAACGGGAGCGACGGCCACGCCGGCTCGTGTAGACGAGCTTCGGCCTCGCGACCGTCATCCCGGTGCTCTCGAACTGCGCGCCGTGGCCGAGGCGGGCCGCGACACGGCTGACGTCCGCCTGCTGCTCCGGAAGCACGAGCGTGCTTCCCCGGCCGGACGCCCCGGCGCGGCCGGTCCGCCCGACACGGTGCACGTAGCCCTTGTCGTCCTCCGGCGGGTCGAAGTTGATGACGTGCGCGATCCCCTCGAGGTCGAGCCCGCGGGCGGCGACGTCGGTGGCGACGAGCGTCGTCACCTTGCCGGAGCGGAATCTCTCGAGGGCGCGCTCGCGTTGCGACTGCGACAGGTCGCCGTGCATGGCGACCACGCCGACGTCGCGGCGGGCGAGCTTCTGCGCGAGGCGGTCCGCCCCGCGCTTCGTCCGCACGAAGACGATCGAGAGGCCGGGCTCGGCCTGGAGCAGGTCGACGAGCCGGTCGATCTTGTCGGACGCGGTCACCGGCACGAACTCGTGCTCGACGACGCCGTCCTCGACGTCGGCCTCGCGCCCGTTCTCGAAACGCGCGGGCGAGTCGGTGTATGCGCGTGCAAGCTCGCCGACCTCGCCGTCGAGCGTCGCGGAGAAGAGCATCGTCTGCCGCGCGGCGGGAAGCCGGCGCATGATCCGCTCGACCTGCGGCTTGAAGCCCATGTCGAGCATGCGGTCGGCCTCGTCGAGGACGAGCATCGTCACCGCCTCGAGCGAGACGAGCTTCCGCTCGACGAGATCCTGGAGGCGACCCGGCGTCGCGACGACGATCTGCGCGCCGCGCAGCCGCTTCGCCTGCGCTGCGACCGGCGCGCCGCCGTACGCGGCCTCGACCCGGATGCCCCGCGCCGCCGCGAGGGGCTCGAGCTCCTCCCGCACCTGGAGCGCGAGCTCCCGCGTCGGGACGAGGACGAGCGCCGCCGGCGCCTTGCCGTCGACCGGCGCCCGCTCGACGAGCGGGATGCCGAACGCGATTGTCTTGCCCGATCCCGTCGGCGACTTCGCGAGGACGTCGCGGCCGCCGATGGCGTCGGGCAAGACGAGGGACTGGATACGGAACGGCTCGACGATGCCGCGCGCGCCGAGCGCCTGCTCGACGGACGCGCTCACGCCGAGCGCACGAAAACCTGACTGCATCTGTTGTTCGACTCCTTCTTGATGTTGCGGTTCGAGATCACACGACTCGAAACCACCGAAGGAGGAACGAGAAGCTGAAATCTCACGGGACGGCCCTGTTGCCGTCCGTGGAATCAGGGTAGCAGACGTTCTCCCGCGCGGACCGGCACCGGCAGCCGGTTCGCCGGAGGCGTCAGCGGGCACGCCCAGCGGTCGTCGTAGGCGCACGACGGGTTGTAGGCGAAGTTGAAGTCGAGGACGAGCCTGCCGTCCTCGCTCCCGAGGTCGGAGCCCTTCACCGTGTCGAGGAGGTAGCGCCCCGAGCCGTATGTCTCGGTCCCGCTCGTCGCGTCCGCGAACGGCAGGAAGACGCCGCCGCCGTACCCCTCGAGCCAGTACAGCTCGAGAGCGCCAAGGTCGAAGCGTGCGACGGCGAAGCGGCGGAACGCGAAGCCGTCGATCCCGACCGGGATCTCCTCGACCGGCTCCACCTCGGCGAGGAAGCGGAGCGCCGGGTCGTATTTGTAGTACGCGAGCGGAGCGAGGCCCGGCGAGGGCGACTGCGGATGGTGCCGGAAGAGCTCGCCGCGCACCTCCTGCCACCGTTCCCAGCCCGCGCGCGGCTCCGCGGCTCGGACCTCCGAATACAGCGCGAAGACGCGGCGCTTCCAGTCGAGCAGGTCGAGCTCGTTCACACCGCCTCGGCGAGGCCCTCGGTCGTCCTCCGGAGCGGCACCTCCCGCAGGAACCAGGTGAGCACGAAGGACAGGCCGGAGATGACCGCGCCGGTGAGGAACACCGGATGCAGCGCGCTCGAGAACGCGTGGATGTACGCGGAGTGCACCTGCGGGGGCAGGGCGTTCACCACCTTCGGCGTGGCCGAGCTCGGGCCGTGCGCGCCGGCAGGCAGCGTCTTCGCGAGCTGCTTGCGCAGCTGGTTGGCGAAGATCGCGCCGAACGCGGCGATGCCGACCGAGCCGCCGATCTGGCGGAACATGATCGACCCCGACGTCGCGACGCCCATCACGCGCGGCTCCACGGCGTTCTGCACTGCGAGGACGAGCACCTGCATCACCATGCCGAGCCCGATACCGATGACGAGGACGAACAGCGAGGTCGTCACGGTCGTCGTGTGGACGTCGAGCTGGGTGAGAAGCGCCATGCCGACGGTCGCGATCGCGGTCCCTGCGATCGGGAACGGCCGGTAGCGGCCGGTGCGCGAGATGATCTGGCCGCCCACGATCGAGGTGAGGAGGAGCCCCGCCATCATCGGCGTCAGCTGCAAGCCGGAGCTCGTCGGGTTGCGCCCGCGCACGATCTGGAGGAAGAGCGGCAGGAACGTGATCGAGCCGAAGAGCGCGATGCCGATGATGAAGCCGACGGCGGAGCTGACGACGAAGATCCTGTTGTGGAAGAGCGACAGCGGCAGGATCGGCTCGCTCGCGCGCATCTCGACGAACGGGAACGCGACGAGGAGGGCGACGCCGAGGATGCCGAGAGCGACGATCGGAATCGATCCCCACGCGTACGTCGTGCCGCCGAGGCTCGTCAGCAGCACGAGCGCCGCGAGGCCGCCCGCGAGCAGCACCGCGCCGAGATAGTCGACCGCGTGCTGCACACGCTCGCCCGGCGCGTGGAACGTCGCGCCGATGACGAGGAACGCGACCACGCCGATCGGCAGGTTGACGTAGAAGATCCACCGCCACGAGAGGTTGTCGACGAAGAAGCCGCCGATGAGCGGGCCGATCACCGTCGCGACGCCGAAGACGGCGCCGAACAGCCCCTGGTAGCGGCCGCGGTCGCGCGGCGGGATGATGTCGCCGATCACGGCGATGGCGACGACGACGAGGCCGCCCGCGCCGAGGCCCTGCAGCGCCCGGAAGAGGATCAGCTCCGTCATGTTCTGCGCGAGCCCGCACAGGACCGAGCCGACGAGGAAGAGGACGATCGCCGCCTGGATGACGATCTTGCGCCCGTACAGGTCGCCGAGCTTCCCGTACAGCGGCCCGGAGACGGTCGACGTCAGCAGGTACGCGGTCACGACCCAGGAGAAGTGCGACAGGCCGTGCAGGTCGCCGACGATGGTCGGCAGCGCCGTCGAGACGATCGTCTGGTCGAGCGCAGCCAGCAGGACGACGAGCATGAGCGCGCTGAAGATGACGCGCTTCCGCGGTGCACCGGTCGCGGTCGGCATAGTTGCAGCATGCCGAAGATCGAGAAGTCTGAGCAGGAATGGCGCGAAGAGCTGACGCCGGAGCAGTTCCACGTCCTCCGGCAGAAAGGCACCGAGCGTCCCTTCACGGGCGAGTACGACCACGTCTTCGAGCCGGGGACGTACGTGTGCGCGGGCTGCGGCGCGGAGCTCTTCGCGTCGGACGCGAAGTACGATTCCGGCTGCGGGTGGCCCGCGTTCTCCGCGCCGGCGGGCGAGGACGCGGTCGACGAGGAGACCGACGCCAGTCACGGGATGGTCCGCACGGAGGTGCTGTGCGCGAGCTGCGGCGGCCATCTCGGCCACGTGTTCCCGGACGGGCCGCACCCGACCGGCCTCCGCTACTGCATCAACTCGGCGGCGCTGAAGCTCGAAGAGGAGTAGCGGCGTCTACCGCTCGCGGTAGACGATCCGGCCGCGCGTCAGGTCGTAGGGCGAGAGCTCGACCTTGATCCGGTCGCCCGGGTTGATCCTGATGCGATAGCGGCGCATGCGGCCGGAGGTGTAGCCGAGAGTCTCGTGACCGTTGTCGAGCGCGATGCGGTGCATCCCGCTCTTGAACGACTCCATGACCTCGCCCTCGAGCTCGATCTTCTCTTCTTTGCCCGGCATGCAGCGTCCACGGTAGCCGATGAGTTCGGTCGCCGCGCGGGGTCTCAGCTTCGATGGCCGTGGGGCTCGAGACCGTCGATGCGCTCGCGCGACTGCGTCTGGCCGGAAAACGGCTCGGATTCGAGGTTCTCCTCATCCCGACCGAGGACCTGCTCGACCTGCTCGAGCTCGTCGGGCTCGTCGAGGTGCTCCGGCAGCCCGAAGAGCGGAAACAGGCGCCCGGTGTCGAGGAAGAACGTCAGCTCGGAGATCCTCCCGCCTGAGGTCTCGAGCACCTGCAGCGCCCACGGCGCATGGCCGCCGCCGGGGTCGATCTTGTACTGGCCGAAGGCGGGCGAGCCGTTGGCGGTGCCGGCCGGGACGACGCGCGAGCCCTTGCAGCCGATGCCGGGCCCCCACCACCACGTGAAGATGTCGTCTCGCCCGGAGAGCCAGAGATCGAACGGCGGCATGGACTGGGTCGCGTCCTCGCGCAGGAGCTCGGTCAGGCGGTCGACGTCGTACGCCTCGAAGGCGGCGACGTAGCGCTCGAGGAGCGCGGCGTCGACTGCGGGCGTGTCGACGTCGTCGAGGTCTGCGCGCGCGATCGTCGCCCGCGCCCGCTGCAGCGCGCTGTTCACCGACGCGACCGAGGTGTCGAGCAGCTCGGCCGTCTCCGAGGCATGCCACTTCAGCACCTCGCAGAGGATGAGGACGGCGCGCTGCCTCGGCGGGAGGTGCTGGAGCGCGGCGACGAACGCCAGCCGGATCGTCTCGTGCGCGACCGCGGCGTCCGCAGGGTCGGGCATCGGCTCGACCCAGGTGATCTCCGCAGGCACGTCGAGGTTCTCGAGGAGAGGCTTCCCTGCGGGGCCGAGATCCATCGGCCGGGCGCGACGCCTGCCGGCGCTCAGCATGTCGAGGCAGACGTTCGTCGCGATCTTGTAGACCCACGACTTGAGGGCCGCGCGGCCCTCGAAGCGCTCGAGGTTCCTCCAGGCGCGGACGAGGGTCTCCTGCACCGCGTCCTCGGCGTCGAACGGCGAGCCGAGCATGCGGTAGCAGTACGCGGTCAGCTCTCCACGATGCTGCTCGAGCTCCGCGGGCGCGGGCGCGGCGGCGGGCGACTCCACGAAGCTCATCCTAGAAAAGGGACTGCCTCCGGGGTCGAAACTCATCGCCAACTAGTCGAAGCCGAGCTCGTCCAGCGAGCCGTGCAGCTCGCGCGCGTCCTCGTACACGCGGAACGCGCCCGCGGCGAGGAGCTCGTCGGCCCCGTAGCCGCCGCTCAGCAGGCCGATGCTGAGCATGCGCGCGCGCCGCGCCGCCAGGAGGTCCCAGACGGCGTCGCCGACGACGTAGCACTCGATCGCATCGACGCCGAGCGCCTCCTGACAGGCGAGGAACAGGTCCGGCGCCGGCTTCGCACGCGCGACATTCCCACGCTCGATCACCACCGTCTCCTCCCCCACGCCGAGCGCCTCGAGCGAGGCGTCGATCTCCGGACGGCGCCCGGAGGTCGCGATCCCGTGCACGATCTCTCGCCGGCGCAGCTCGGCGAGGAGCTCGACCGCGCCGGGAAGCGGACGGCGCTCGGGCAGGAGCTCGCGGAAGATCTCGCCGTGGCGGCGCTGGATTCCCTCGGTCTCCGCGTCCGTCAGCTCGCGGCCGACCTCGCGCGCGACCGCGCGCGCGAAGAGGCCGCCGCTCATGCCGATGCGGCGGTGGATGCGCCAGCCGTCGATCGGCAGGCTCTCCTCCGCGAGCGCGCGCTGCCACGCGAACACGTGCGCGTACACCGTGTCGATGAGCGTCCCGTCGAGATCGAAGATGAGCGCGAGCGGCACGCCCGCGAGACTACCCCGTCCGCAGGCGCTCGCTCGCGGCGCCGAACAGCGACAGCGGGTCGTCGCCGTCCTGCGGATGGAAGGCCCACCCGACCCGCGCGCCGGTCGCGTGCTCGA
>JAGWRZ010000132.1 GCA_028876365.1 Acidobacteriota bacterium
GCTCTCTTCATTGATGACGCGCGGGCCGCTGACATAATCGCCCCACTCGGCCGTATCTGAGATCGAGTAGCGCATGTACGCCAGGCCGCCGCGATAAATGAGGTCCACAATCAGCTTGAGCTCGTGCAGCACCTCAAAGTACGCGCTCTCCGGCTGATAGCCTGCTTCCACCAGCGTTTCGTAGCCAGCCTTAATCAGCGCGCTCACACCACCGCACAGCACGGCCTGCTCGCCGAACAGGTCGCTCTCCGTCTCCTCGGCGAAGGTCGTCTCGAGCAGCCCGACGCGAGCGCAGCCGATGCCGGCGCCGTACGCGAGCGCTAGCTCCTGCGCGCGACCCGAGGCGTTGCGGTGGACGGCGACCAGCCCCGGCG
The DNA here is from genome assembly GCA_028876365.1 of Acidobacteriota bacterium. Taxonomy (GTDB): domain Bacteria; phylum Actinomycetota; class Thermoleophilia; order Gaiellales; family Gaiellaceae; genus Palsa-739. The sequence continues at coordinate 375 of JAGWRZ010000132.1, forward strand.
TGCCGGCGCCCGAGACGTACAGCTCGCGGACGCGATGTCCCGGCGCCTTGGGCGCGACCATGATCACGTCGTGGCCCTCGGGCGGATCGATGCGCCCGAAGTGGATGTTGAGCCCGTGCGCGAACAGCAGCGCGGCGCCCGGCTCGAGGTTCGGCGCGATCTCCTCGTCCCACACCTGCTTCTGCACGTGGTCGGGCACGAGCAGCGCGACGACCTGCGCGCCCCGCACTGCCTCGGCGACCGAGCGCACCTCGAGGCCCGCGTCCTCGGCCCGCTCGCGCGACGGGCCTTCGCGCAGGCCCACCTGCACGTCGACGCCGCTGTCGCGCAGGTTCAGCGCGTGCGCGTGGCCCTGGCTGCCGTAGCCGATGACGGCGACCTTGCCGGAGAGGAGGTCGAGATCGCCGTCGCGATAGATGGTTGCCATGACGTGCTCCTTTCAGGCCAGCACGTGCTGGCGCGGACGGTTGCGATTCGGACGATGGGCGCGGCCGAGGCCGATCCGCCCGGTGCGCACGAGCTCCTGCAGGCCGTGCGGGCGGACGAGCTCCTCGAACGAGTCGACGTCCTCCGGCGGCCCGGTCAGCTCGAACACGATCGAGTCGGGGCCGAGGTCGACGACGCGCGCCCCGAAGACCTCGCCGAGCGCCATCAGCTCCGCGCGCTTCGCGGGCGGGGCCGACACCTTCATGAGGACGAGCTCCCGCTCGATCGACTCGCCCGGCACGAGCTCGGAGACGCGGAGCACGTTCACGAGCTTGTGCATCTGCTTCTCGATCTGCTCGAGCGGGCTCGTCTCGCAGTCGACACGGATGGTGATGCGCGACACGTCGTGACGCTCGGTCGGCCCGACCGCGAGGCTGTCGATGTTGAAGCCGCGGCGCGCGAACAGGCTCGTGATGCGCATGAGCACGCCCGGCTTGTTCTCGACGAGCACCGAAAGCGTGTGCTTCACGTCCCTGACCGCCTTTCGCTCGCGCCCGGCGGAGCCGGGCTCCGCGAAAGGCTGACGACGCCGGCGTGCGCGATCTCCCGCGCTCGCCGCTCGGTCGTACCCGACCGCACGGCCCTTCGCGCCTCGCGCTCGGCTCGGCTTGCCGGACGCCGCCCCGGGAACGTGAACGAGCTCATACCTCGACCGTCTCCTCGAACTCGACGAGATCGAGCGCGGCGGCGCCGGCGGGGATCATCGGGAAGCAGTGCTCGCGCGGGTCGACGCGCGCGTCGACGACCGCGGTGCGCCCGCAGGCGAGCGCCTCCGAGAGCGCGGCCTCGAGGTCGTCCTCGCTCTCGACCGTGAAGCCCTCGGCCCCGTACGCGCGCGCGAGCCCCGCATAGTCGGGGACGGTGTGCGTCAGGCGGATCTGCGAGAAGCGCTCCTCGAAGAACATGTCCTGCCACTGCCGCACCATGCCGAGGTAGCCGTTGTTGACGATCACGACGACGATCGGCAGCTCCTCGAGCACCGCCGTCGCGAGCTCCTGCTGCGTCATCTGGAAGCAGCCGTCGCCGTCGACGCAGACGACGGTCGCGTCCGGTCGCGCCGCCTTCGCGCCGATGGCCGCCGGGACGCCGTAGCCCATCGTCCCGAGACCGCCGGAGGTGATGAACGAGCGCGGCTGGTCGCACACGAGGTACTGCATCGCCCACATCTGGTGCTGTCCGACGCCGGTCGTCCACACGACGTCGTCGCGCCCGGCCGTCAGCTCCTGCAGCGTCTCCAGCACGAGCTGCGGCTTCAGCATGTCGCCGTCGTTGCGGTAGCGCAACGGGAACGCCTCCCGCCACTCGGCGATCTGGCGCAGCCACGGCTCGGTGCGCCCCGGAACGGGCTCGATGAGGCGCGCCAGCTCGGCGAGCACGGGCTTCAGCGGGCCGACGACGGGGACGTCCGCGCGCCGGATCTTCGAGATCTCGGCAGCGTCGATGTCGAGATGGACGACGGCCGCGCCCGGCGCGAACGCCGACACCTTGCCGGTGACGCGGTCGTCGAAGCGCGCACCGACGGCGACGATCAGGTCGGCCTTGTTCAGCGCGTAGTTCGACCACTTCGGTCCGTGCATCCCCGGCCAGCCCGCGTGCAGCTCGTGCGTCTCCGGGAACGCGCCCTTCGCCATCAGCGTCGTCACGACCGGGAGACGCCCGGCGTCGGCGAGGGCGCGCAGCTCGTCGGTGGCGCCGGCGTTCAAGACGCCGCCGCCGGCGTAGAGGATGGGCCGCTCCGCCGCGGCGATCGCCTGCGCGGCAGCCAGAATCTGCCGTTCGTGACCGCGGCGGGGCGGCTTCCATCCCGGGAGGGAGACCGCGTCGGGGTAGGAGAAGTCGAGCTCTGCTTCCTGGATGTCGCGCGGCACGTCCACGAGGACGGGGCCGCAGCGGCCGGTGCGCGCGACGTGGAAGGCCGCCTTGATCACGTGCGGAAGCTCCTCCACGTCCTGCACGAGCCACGAGTGCTTGACGATCGGGATGGTGATGCCGGTGATGTCGCATTCTTGGAAGGCGTCGCTTCCGATCAGGTTCGACCGCACCTGCCCGGTGATGCACACGAGCGGGGTCGAGTCCATCCATGCATCCGCGATCGGCGTGACGAGGTTCGTCGCCCCGGGCCCCGACGTCGCGATGGCGACGCCCGGGCGGCCGGAGGCGCGCGCATATCCCTCCGCCATGTGACCCGCGCCCTGCTCGTGGCGCGCGAGCACGTGGCGCACGGTCGTACCGCGCGCGAACGCGTCGTACAGGGGAAGGATGGCGCCCCCGGGCAAGCCGAAGGCGACGTCCACCCCCTCTGCCTCGAGCGATCGCAAGATCGCGTCTGCACCGTTGCACCTCATGCGAACTCGGCCCTCATCGACAGCTGGAACCCGGCGAGCACGCGGCGCGTGAAGTCGCGCGTCGACGCGCGTGCGCCGAAGCGGGCCGGCTCGTCCACGAGCGCATGCGACACCGCGCCGGCGAGGGTCTCGGCCGCGGCCGGCTGCCCGAGGCCGTGCTCGAGCGTCAGGGCGGCCGCGAGCAGCATGCTGCTCGGATTGACGACCCCGTGGCCGGCGAGCGCGAAGCCCCCGTCGGGCGACGGCACGAACAGGCTCGGGCCGTGCTCGGCGAGAAGCGCATGCGCGGCGACGCGGTGGGTCGCGGCCGCGGCGGCGATCTCCACCATCCCCTCGGCCCACTGGGGCGCGACGGCGACGACGTCGAAGCGGCCCGGGTTGAACGCGGCGAACGGGATCGCATCACGTGGGGAGACATGGTCGACGCGGACGTGCTCGTGATCCGGCGCAGCGACATTCACGAGCTCGCACCACTCGTTGTCGCCGACGCATGTCAGCCGCATGCGGCGCGACTCCGCGATCTCGAGAGCGCGGCGGACCGCCCACTCGGCCGCGCCGTCGCCGACGGCGGTGACGAATGCGACGTCGTCGTGCCGGCCGAAGCGCACGCGGGTCACCCGCGCGCGCAGGTCGAGCTCGGCCATCACGTCGTCGAGCGCAGGCTCCTCCGCTCCCGCGACGAGCACCGCGTCGGCGCCGAGGACGGCGTCACGCGTGCTCGCCGGCACGGGCTGCCCGAGGCGCGCGAGCGCGACACCGCCGAACGGCGCGTGCAGCTGGTCGAACGCGAAGCCGTGGACGCGCCCGACGGCGTCGAGGGCGTACATCGCCTCCGCCATCAGCTCCGGTGCGGTGCCGGAACCGGTGAGACATGCAACGGTCTTCATACCGGGGCTCCTTCGAAGACGGCCTCGAGGGGAACGGCGCCGCCGCTGTCGGCGAGCTCCTTGAAGCGGCGGAAGGCGGCGTTCAGCTCGTCGCCCTGGAGATGGATCCCGCGCTCGGCGCAGGCGCGCGCGAACGCGTGCCGCCCCGAGTGCTTGCCGAGCGGGAGCGTCATGCGCACGCCGACGTCGCCGGGATCGATGATCTGGTACGTCCGCGCGTCCTTCAGCATCCCGTCCTGGTGGATCCCCGCCTCGTGGGCGAAGGCGTTCGCACCGACGACCGCCTTGTTCGGCTGAACGACGTAGCCGGTCAGGTCGGAGACGAGCCGCGAGGATGCGGCGATCTGCGCGGTGTCGACACCGGTCTCGACGTCGAAGTGATCGGCACGGATCTTCAGCGCGACGACGATCTCCTCGAGCGACGCATTGCCCGCACGCTCGCCGAGGCCGTTGACGGTGCACTCGACCTGGTCGGCGCCCGCGTGGACCGCGGCGAGCGAGTTCGCGACCGCGAGCCCGAGGTCGTCGTGGCAGTGCGCCGACAGCGTCACGCGGCGAAGCTCGGGGCAGCGATGCCGCACGTTCTGGAGGAAGCGGGCGTACTGGTGCGGGAGCTCGTACCCGACGGTGTCGGGGAGGTTGACCACGGTGGCGCCGGCCTCGATTGCGACCCGGCAGACGCGGGCGACGAAGTCGGGGTCGGAGCGCGTGGCATCCTCCGCGGAGAACTCCACCTCGTCCGCGCGCTCGGCGGCGTATGCGATCGCGGAGCGGGCCTGCGCGAGCACCTCGGCGGGCTCGAGGCCGAGCTTCCGCTCCATGTGGATCGGGCTCGTCGCGATGAACACGTGGATACGGGAGCGGCGCGCGCCGGAGAGGGCCTCCGCGGCGGCGTCGAGGTCATCGCGGACCGTGCGGGCGAGCGCGGCGACGGTCGGCCGCTCGATCGCGGCGGCGACGGAGCGAACGCCCTCGAAATCGCCGGGGGACGCGCCCGGAAAGCCCGCCTCGACGACGTCGACGCCCAGCCGCTCGAGCTGCTTCGCGATCTCCGCCTTCTCGTCCGGCTGCAGTGCGATGCCCGGCGATTGCTCGCCGTCGCGCAACGTCGTATCGAAGATCTGGATCCTGCGGGCCACGAACACTTCCTCCTTGGGCTCTACGAGAGAGGACGCACCTGTGGTGCGGTGAGGTCGGCGTCTGCGCCTCGAGAGGCGCGTGTTCGTGTGCTCTCCCCGTTAGGGGAGAATGAGGATGACGAGAAGGAGAATGAGCCCGGAGAGGGCGGGGATGCGTGTCCGGGCGGTCGTCATCGCCCTCCCAGGGTGCACGTCCCGGCCGCTCTTGTCAAATCCGGCCTGTCGGCGAACGCGGGCTCCGCACCCGGATCCGCCTCTCCGGCGCTGACGGTGAGGGGGCGAAGTCGTCAGCGCCCTCTGGGAGCCGTGAAACCGGAGAACGGGAATGGTCTCCGGCCGGCAGCCTCGCTAGGGTCAGTGGCCTGATGCCCCGCGCGACGGTCTTCTCGAAGCCGATTTCGACCGTCTTTGCCGCGCGCATCAAGCATTCGCGCTAGTCGGCCTTCCCCCGCCGCCGCCGACTAGCCCACACGGCGGAACACCTCTTCTCCACCGGAGATGCCCTTTGCCGCACCGTCAAACCGGCCTGTACGACCCCTCCTTCGAGCACGACGCGTGCGGCGTCGCCCTCGTGGCGCGGCTCGACGGCAGGCGAAGCCACGAGACGCTCGAGCGGGCCCTCGTGGCGCTCGCGAACCTCGAGCACCGCGGCGCGGCGGGCGCGGACAAGGACACGGGCGACGGAGCCGGGATCCTCGTCCAGATCCCGGATCGCTTCTTCCGCGCGCTCGTCCCCGACCTGCCCCGCCTCTACGGCGTCGGAACCTGCTTCGGAGAGCGCTGCGATGCGATCGAGGCAGCGATCGAGCAGGAGGGGCAGCGCCTCGTCCGCTGGCGCGACGTCCCGGTCGACACGGCGCACGTGGGGCGGACGGCCCGGGAGTCGATGCCGCGGATCCGGCAGTTCGTCGTGGCCGCGGCGGAGGGCCTCGAGGGCGATGCGTTCGAGCGGAAGCTCTACGTCATCCGCCGGGTCGCCGAGCTCGCCGCCGGCCCCGAGCTCGTCGTCCCCAGCCTCTCGTCGCGGACCCTCGTGTACAAGGGGATGCTGACCGCGCCGCAGCTCGCGCGCTTCTACCCCGACCTGTCCGACCCGGCTTTCGAGAGCGCGCTCGCGCTCGTCCACTCCCGCTTCTCGACGAACACGTTCCCGAGCTGGGAGCTCGCGCACCCGTACCGGATGATCGCCCACAACGGCGAGATCAACACGCTCCGCGGCAACGTCAACTGGATGCGTGCGCGCGAGTCGCAGCTCGCCTCCGAGCTCTTCGGCGACGACCTCCGGAAGGTGCTGCCGGTCATCCGGCCCGGCGGCTCGGACACGGCGACCTTCGACAACGTCCTCGAGCTCCTCGTGCTCGCCGGCCGGTCGCTCCCGCACGCGCTGATGATGATGATCCCGGAGTCGCAGCCTTCCGCCGACGTGCAGGGCTTCTACGCGTACCACCAGTGCCTGATGGAGGCGTGGGACGGGCCGGCGGCGATCGCGTTCAGCGACGGCCGCGTCATCGGCGCGACCCTCGACCGCAACGGGCTGCGGCCGGGACGCTGGTACGAGACGGACGACGGCTGGGTCGTCCTCGCCTCCGAGACCGGCGTGCTCGACGATCCGCCGGCGCGGATCCTGCGCAAGGGCCGCCTTCACCCGGGGAAGCTCTGTCTCGTCGACCTCGAGCAGGGCCGCATCGTCCCCGACGAGGAGGTGAAGCGCGAGGTGGCGAGCCGGAAGCCGTACGCCGAGTGGCACGCGGCGAACGTCCGGCGGCTCTCGGATCTTCCGCCGGCACGCGAGGCGGCGCCGCGGCCGACCGAGCCGCTGCGCCGGCGACAGCTCCTCTTCGGCTACGGCCAGGAGGACATGAAGGTGATGCTCGCGCCGCTCGCCCGGAACGCGGAGGAGGCGGTCGGCTCGATGGGGAACGACACGCCGCTCGCCGTCCTCTCGCAGCGCAAGCCGCTCCTGTACTCGTACTTCAAGCAGCTGTTCGCGCAGGTGACGAACCCGCCGATCGACTCGATCCGCGAGGCGTGCGTCATGAGCGTCGAGGCGAGCGTCGGCTCGGAGCGGAACCTGCTCGACGAGACGCCGCAGCACGCGCGGCAGCTCGTGATCGAGAACCCGATCCTGCTCGACGAGGAGCTCGAGCGCCTACGCCAGGTCGAGTCGGACGTCTTCCTCTCGCACACGATCGACACGACGTGGCCGGCGGCGGAAGGCGAAGCCGGGCTCGAGCGAGCACTCGACCGCATCTGCGCGGAAGCCGACGCTGCTCTCGCCCGCGGGGTCAACATCCTCATCCTCTCCGACCGCGCGGCCGGGCCCGAGCGCGTGCCGATCCCGTCGCTGCTCGCGACCGCCGCCGTCCACCACCACCTCGTCCGGGAGGGAACGCGCCTGCAGGCGGGCATCGTCGTCGAGTCGGGCGAGCCGCGCAGCGTCCACTCGATCGCGGTGCTCGTCGGCTACGGCGCAGCCGCCGTCAACCCGTATCTGATGCTGGAGATGCTCGCCGACGACGCGTCGCGCGGGAAGGCGATCAAGGGCATCGGCAAGGGCCTCCTCAAGGTGATGTCGAAGATGGGGATCTCGACGATCCCGTCGTACTGCGGCGCCCAGATCTTCGAGGCGATCGGCCTCGCGCCGGATCTCGTCGAGCGCTACTTCACCTCGACGCCCTCGCGCATCGGGGGCATCGGCCTGCGCGAGCTGGCGGAGGGAGCGCTCGCGCGGCATGCGCGCGCCTACCCCGGGAGCGGCGACGACCTCCTTCCCATCGTCGGCCTCTTCGCCTGGCGGCGCGAGGGCGAGCACCACCAGTGGAACCCGGAGACGATCTCCCTCCTGCAGCAGGCCGTCCGCTCGGGGAAGGCGGATACCTACGAGGCGTACGCGAACGCCGTCAACGCGGACTCGGCGCGGCGGTCGACGCTGCGGGGGCTCATGCGCCTTCGCTTCCCGGAGCAGGGCATCCCGCTCGAGGAGGTCGAGGCGGCGGCGGAGATCGTGAAGAGGTTCTCGACCGGCGCGATGTCCCTCGGCTCGATCTCGCGCGAGGCGCACGAGACGCTCGCGGTGGCGATGAACCGGATCGGGGGACGCTCGAACACCGGCGAGGGCGGCGAGGATCCCGTCCGCTTCGGCGACGAGCGCCGGTCGAAGATCAAGCAGGTCGCGTCCGGGCGCTTCGGCGTCAACGCGCGTTATCTCGCGAACGCGGACGAGCTCCAGATCAAGATGGCGCAGGGCGCGAAGCCGGGCGAGGGCGGCCAGCTCCCCGGCCACAAGGTCGACGGCTACATCGCGTCCGTGCGGATGACGACGCCGGGCGTCGGCCTCATCTCGCCGCCTCCGCACCACGACATCTATTCGATCGAGGACCTGAAGCAGCTCATCTACGACCTGCGCTGCGCGAATCCCGAGGCGCGCATCTCGGTGAAGCTCGTCGCCGAGGTCGGCGTCGGCACCGTCGCCGCCGGCGTCGCGAAGGCGGGCGCGGACCACGTCCTCATCTCCGGCCACGACGGCGGCACGGGCGCCTCGCCGGTGTCGTCGATCCTGCATGCCGGCGTGCCGTGGGAGATCGGCCTCGCCGAGACGCAGCAGACGCTCGTCCGCAACGAGCTGCGGTCGCGCATCTGGGTGCAGACCGATGGACAGATCAAGACGGGCCGCGACGTCGTCGTCGCGGCGCTCCTCGGCGCCGACGAGATGGGGTTTGCGACTGCGCCGCTCGTCGCGTCCGGCTGCGTGATGATGCGCGCCTGCCACCTCAACACCTGCCCGGTCGGGATCGCGACGCAGGACCCCGTGCTGCGCAAGAAGTTCGCGGGCGAGCCGGAGCACATCGTCAACTTCTTCTTCTTCGTCGCCGAGGAGGTGCGCGGCCTGATGGCGAGGCTCGGCTTCGCGCGCTTCGACGATCTCGTCGGCCGCGTCGACCTGCTCGACGCCGACGAGGCGGTGTCGACGTGGCGGGAGCGCGGCGTCGACCTCTCGAACATCCTCGCGGCGCCCGAGGGCGCGCCGCTGCGACGGACGCACGCGCAGGAGCCGGCGCTCGAGGACGCGCTCGACTGGTCGCTCGTCGGCGTCGAGGAGGGCGAGTTCGCGATCCGAAACGTCAACCGCACGGTCGGAGGGCTGCTCTCGCATCACGCGGTGACGCGAGGGTCGGCGCCGCAGCGGCTGACGTTCCGCGGCTCCGCCGGCCAGTCGTTCGGCGCGTGGCTCGCTGACGGGATCGAGCTGACTCTCGTCGGCGACGCGAACGACTACGTCGGAAAGGGCCTCTCGGGGGGCGTGCTCGCCCTCCGTCCGCCCGAGGACGCGGGGTTCCTCGCCGAGGAGAACGTCATCGCCGGCAACACCGTCCTGTACGGCGCGACGAGCGGGCGGGCGTTCGTCCGCGGGCTCGCCGGCGAGCGCTTCGCCGTGCGCAACTCGGGAGCGACCGCCGTCGTCGAAGGCGTCGGCGACCACGGCTGCGAGTACATGACGGGCGGAGTCGTCGTCGTGCTCGGCCCGACCGGTCGCAACTTCGCGGCGGGAATGAGCGGCGGGATCGCCTACGTCCTCGATCGCGACGGGACGTTCGCGGAGCGGTGCAACCGGGAGATGGTCGCGCTCGAGAAGCTCGAGGACGGAGACCTGGACGTCGTTCGCGCTCTCGTCGAGGAGCATCGCGCGCGCACCGGCTCCACCGTCGACGTCGACTTCGAGGCGTTCGTGAAGGTGATGCCGCACGAGTACCGTCGCGCGCTCGAGGACGGCGCCGTCTCGACGGGCGGCGAGGGCTTCTACACGCGCGAGACCGAGGAGGCAGCGTAGTGGGCGAGCTCGGCGCCTTCATGAAGATCAAGCGGGCGGAGACGCCGGAGCGCCCGCCTTCCGAGCGCGTCGGCGATCATCGCGAGTTCGTCCGCACGCTCCCGCTCGTCGAGCTGCGCGAGCAGGGTGCGCGCTGCATGGAGTGCGGCGTCCCCTTCTGCCACGGCGGCTGCCCGCTCGGCAACCTCATCCCGGAATGGAACGACCTCGTCTACCGCGACCGCTTCCGCGAGGCGCTCGACCAGCTGCACCGGACGAACAACTTCCCCGAGTTCACCGGCCGCCTCTGCCCCGCGCCGTGCGAGGCGGCGTGCGTGCTCGAGATCGACGAGGGCAACGCGGTCACGATCAAGCAGATCGAGCTCGCCATCGTCGACCGCGGCTGGGACGAGGGCTGGATCGCGCCGCGGCCTCCGGCGCGGCGCACGGGGAAGCGCGTCGCCGTCGTCGGCTCCGGCCCCGCCGGGCTCGCCTGCGCGCAGCAGCTGAACCGCGCCGGCCACTGGGTGACGATCTTCGAGCGGGACGAGGCGGGCGGCGGCCTCCTCCGGTTCGGCGTTCCCGACTTCAAGATCGAGAAGCGCGTCGTCGAGCGGCGCATCGGACAGCTGCGCGACGAGGGCGTCGAGCTGCGCTTCGGAGTCGAGGTCGACGGTCCGCTCGACGGCTTCGACGCGACCGTGCTCGCGACCGGATCGCGCGTTCCACGCGATCTCCCCGTGCCCGGCCGCGCGCTCGGCGGCGTCCACTTCGCGATGGAGTACCTGTACGGCCGAAACCGCGCCGTCGCGGGGACGGCGGACCCTGCGATCTCGGCGTCGGGCAAGCACGTGATCGTCGTCGGCGGCGGCGACACCGGCGCGGACTGCGTCGCGAGCGCACATCGCGAAGGCGCCGCCTCCGTCACCCAGATCGAGCTGCTCGACGAGCCTCCTGCCACGCGGCCCGACGACCTGACACCGTGGCCGCTGTGGCCGATGAAGCTGCGCACGTCGTACGCGCTGAAGGAGGGCGGCGAGCGGAGCTTCTCGATCTCGACCACCGGCCTCAGCGGGAACGGCAGCGTCCAGCAGATCCACTGGACGCGGAGCTCGGAGACGGAGGAGTCGCATCCCGCGCAGCTCGTCCTCCTGGCGATGGGGTTCGTCGGGCCGGAGCCGGAGCTCCTCGACGCCCTCGGCGTCGGGCGCGACGCGCGGGGCAACTGCGACGCGCCCGAGTTCCGGACGAACGTCCCCGGCGTGTTCGCGGCCGGCGACGCACGCCGCGGCCAGTCGCTCATCGTGTGGGCGATCGACGAGGGGCGCCGCTGCGCCCGCGCCGTCGACGCCTACCTCAGCTGAAGTCCACGTCCTTCGTCTCGACCGTCCCGGCCGTCCGGCCGGGAGCGGTCTGTTCGCTCCAGTACAGATTCGTGTGCGCGATGACGAGCTCGGGCGGCGGCGCCCCCCACGCCGTCAGGTCCTCGGTCGTGTGCGCGTCCTTCACGAGGGTCGCGTCGTAGCCACGGGCGATCGCGCCGTGGAGGGTCGAGCGGATGCACATGTCCGTCTGCGCGCCCGTGACGACGAGCCGTCCCACGCCGAGGCCCGAGAGGATCGACTCGAGATCCGTGTCCTCGAACGAGTCGCCGTAGCGCTTCTGCACGATGGGCTCCGCGTCGCGGGGCGCGAGATCGGGAACGATGCGCCACGCGTCGTTTCCCGAGACGAGGGCCCCGTCGTCGTTGTGCTGCACCCAGACGACGGCAACACGCTCCTCCCGCGCCTTCTCGACGAGGCTGCCGATGTTCGCGACGACGGCGTCGCGCGCGTGCGCTCCCGCGACGACGCCGTTCTGCACGTCGACGACGAGGAGAGCGGTGTTCGGCCGGCCCTCCAGCGTCGTCATGCGCGGAAGGATATCGCGATGCGAGACGAAGGGGCCGCGCCGCGAATCGCGGCACGGCCCCTTCGCGAGGAGCGCTTACGTTACGTGTCGCGCCTGACGAGCAGCACCGCCGCGACGCCGACGGCGAAGGCGACGTAACCGAGCGAGACCGCGAGCCCCCCTGCCGGCGACAGGCTGTGCGCACCGTGCGTCAGCTGGAAGATCGCGCGGAACGCAGAGTTCGGGATCCACGGGTTGATCGCGTTCTGCCAGCTCGTCGGGAACACGTTCAGGAGCGGCGGGATGACGAAGAAGAGCGCGACGAACGCCGCGATCCCGCCCGCGGTGTTGCGCACGATCGCGCCGAGCGCCATGCAGAAGACGCCGAAGAGCATGAGGTAGACCGCCCCGCCGGCGACCGAGCGCAGGACGCCGTGCGCCGACAGCGAGGTCTGGAGGATGTGGTGCTTGTCGAGGATCGCCTGGCTCACCCAGAACGCTGCGAGCGTCGAGGGCAGCATCAAGACGAAGGAGACGATCGCGAAGACGACGATCTTCGCCCACAGCACGGGCAGCCGCCTCGGCACCGCGGTGAAGCTCGCCCGGATCATCCCGGTCGCGTACTCGCCGGTGATGACGAGGACGCCGAGCACGCCGACGGCGAGCTGCGAGAGGTTGACTCCGGCGAGCGCGATGTCGAGCGGATGGCGGTTCGCACGCTCGTGCGGCGACATGTGGCCCCAGTGCGACGAGGTCACAGCCGCGAAGATCGCCGGCAGCCCGATCGTCAGCACGACGGCGACGAAGAGCGACCAGCGGGTCGACCGCAGAGAGTGGAGCTTCGTCCACTCGGAGACGATCACGCGCGCCTGCGTGACGCGGCCGACGTTCTGGAGGCGCGGAACTGCGGGAGCGAGCGCGGTCATGCCGCCACGTCCGCTCTGAACTCGACGTCGTCCCGCGTCAACTCCATGAATGCCTCCTCGAGCGACGCCTGCAACAGCGTCAGCTCGTGCAGGACGATCCCGTTGGCGGCGGCGAGGTCGCCGACCGTCTCCGTCGATGCGCCGCTGATCTCGAGCAGGCCGGGCTCGTCGCTCTTCACGGTCACGTCGGGGCCGAGCACGAGCTCGCGGAGGCGGGTCGCCTGCGGCGAGCGCACGCGGACGATCGCGCCCGACGCGCGGCGGACGAACTCCTCGACACTCGTGTCGGCGATGAGCTTGCCGCGCCCGATGACGATCAGGTGGTCGGCGGTGACGGCCATCTCGCTCATCAGGTGCGACGAGACGAACACGGCGCGCCCCTCGGCGGCGAGACCCTTCAGCAGGTTGCGGATCCAGTGGATCCCCTCCGGATCGAGCCCGTTCACCGGCTCGTCGAGAAGCAGCGTGTGCGGGTCCCCGAGGAGCGCGGTGGCGATGCCGAGCCGCTGTCCCATGCCGAGGGAGAACTTGCCCGCGCGCTTGCGCGCGACCTCGTGCAGGCCGACGAGGTCGATCAGCTCGTCGACCCGCTTCCTGCCGACGCCGTGCGTCTGCGCGAGGGCGAGCAGGTGATAGTAGGCCGAGCGGCCGGTGTGGACCGAGCGCGCCTCGAGAAGCGCGCCGACCTCGTGCAGCGGCGCCTTGTGGTCGCGGTAGTGCTTGCCGTTGACCGTGACGTCGCCGCTCGTGGCGCGGTCGAGGCCGAGGATGAGTCGCATCGTCGTCGACTTGCCCGACCCGTTCGGGCCGAGGAAGCCGGTGACGACGCCGGGCTGGACGGTGAAGCTGAGCCCGTCGACGGCGCGCTTGTCGCCGTAGTCCTTGGTGAGTGATTTGGCTTCGATCATTGGGACGCACGCTAGATCCGCGGCGCTCCGACAGAGGGACGAAATCGCCTCCTACGAAAGGAGGAATCGGCCCGGCGGCCGAAGCCCCGGTCACGGCAGCCGCGGCGCCCGGAGGGCGGCGAGGACGCCGGCGAGGAGGAGCAACGCCGCGGCGCCGAGCGTGAAGTCGACGGTCACCTCGCTTCGCCCGGGGACGCGGCCGAGGCTCGAGCCGAGCTTCGTGTACGCATCGTGCACCGCGCCTGCCGTCTTCGCGGGGAAGAACTCGCCGCCGGTCGCATCGGCGATCGCGTGCAGCGTCCTCGGATCCGGTGCGAGCGCCTGGCGGAGGCCCGGACCGCCGAACGCGCCGCCGTTGCCGCCGCTCCCGAAGTTGAAGTTCGTGATCGCGCGGCCCGGCGTCCCGAGGGCGACCGTGAACACCGGGATCCCGGCCCGCCTCGCGATCGCCGCTCCTTCGAGAGGCTGCAGCGTGCCGCGGTTCTGATGACCGTCGGACAGGAAGAGAATGCTCACGAGCGTGCTCGCGGGCCCGCGCGAGGCCGCCTGGTCGACGGTCAGGGCGCGCGCGTCGCGGACACCGGCCGAGGCGAGGCCGACCTTCACCGCCTCGGCGAGCGCGTCGCCGATCGCGGTCCCGCCGAACCCGCCCTGGACGATGCTCGCCTCGTCCACCGCCTGCGCGACGAGCGCGTGGTCGGTCGTCGGCGGCGTCGCCTCCTCGGGCACGCCGGCGAAGAGGACGAGCCCGACCCTGACCCGCTTCGGCACGCGGTCGAGGAACGTGTGGATCGCCTGCTGCGCGGCGGCGAGGCGCGTCGGCCTCACGTCGTTCGCCTCCATCGAGCCGGACACGTCGAGGACGAGGATGATCGTGGCACGGTCGTTTGCGATGAGGGCGTGCACGCGCGGACGCGCGGACGCGACGCACAACGTCGCCACCGCGAGGAGGAGGATGACCGGAGGGACGAGGCGCATCCGGCTACGCCCTCCCGCGAGCGACGCGACGAGGTCGACGTTCGTGTATCGCACCGCGTACCGCATACGCCGTCTCTCGGCGAGCAGGTACAGGGCGATCGCGAGCGGCACCACCGCGAGCGAGGACAACATCCAGGGAGAGCCGAAGCTCACGCGCACTCCAGCTCGACCTGGACGATCGCCCTCACGCCGGAGAGCGGGCCGGCGCGGACGACGAGCCGCACGACGCCCCCGCCGGCGCTCTGCGTGACGGAGACGCTTCGTACGACCGACGCATCCGGCGGCGCCGGCGTGTAGAAGCCGATCGAGTGGCTCGCGCTCTCGAGCGTCTTGCCGGCGGCGCACCGTTCGGCATAGCGGTGCACACCCGGCCGCACCGCGAGCTGCACGGCGACCGGCCGGAGAGGCGGCGCGGGCCGCACGACCGTCGGGAACCGCTCGCCGCTCCCGGAAGCCGGGATGCAGCCGATGTGCGGCCTGAACGTCGCCGGCGCGCCGCCGGCGAGAAGCCGCCCGAGGAACTCGGCCGAGCGCGACGTGGTGATTCCGGGATTGACCGGGCTCCCGAGCGCGCCGCGGAAGGTGACGTCCACCCCACCGCGGCTGAGCTCGGCGTCGAGGCCCGCGACGACGAACTTCGGCGGGCACGAGAGCAGGAAGGTGACCTGGCCCGTCGAGCCCGTGACGACCCACGGCCCGGCCACGGGCACGCACACCTTCAGTCCGCGGCACTCGTTCGTCGCGCCCACGCCGCCGGCGGCCGCGAACGCAGCCGTCACGACGGCGGCGACTGCGACGGCACGCTTCACATGACCCTCCGGAAGTGGAGGAGCGAGAAGACGCCGCCGGCGAGGATCAGGACGAGCGCGCCGATCGAGAACAGATCGGTGATCTCACGGTTCTCCGTGCTGTGGCCGATGCGCGTCGCGAGATGCGCGTACACCGCGGCGAGCGCCGACGCCGTGCGCGCGCGAAAGAACTCGCCGCCCGTTCCGCGCGCGATCAGCTCGAGCGTCGCGGGGCTCGGCGGCACGCGAATCTGCACGGTATAGCCGCCGGTCAGGCGGTGCGTGACGACTCCGCGGCCCGTGCCGACGAGGACGGTGGAGACCGGGACGTGCAGCGCCCGCGCCTGCCTTGCCGCCGCCGCCGCCGTCGTTCGGCCGCCGTCGGGCGCGCCGTCGGAGATGAGGAGGACGGACTCCGGCGGGATGACGCCGTCGACCGACTTCTGCCGCCGTCCGAGCCGCGCGGACAGAACGACCGCGTCGCCGATCGCCGTCCCGTCCCCGGGGGTCAGGCTCGCGAGCGACTGCTCGACGAGCGCACGGTCGCGCGTCGGCGGGACCGCGACATACGCACGGCTCGCGAACCCGACGACGGCGACGGAGTACGTCGCGGGTAGCCGCTCGACGAACGCCGCCGCCGCGCGCTTCGCCGCGATCATGCGACTCGGCGAGACGTCGCGCGCCTGCATGGAGCGCGACAGGTCGAGAGCGACGACGACCGTCGCCTCGTGGAGCGGCACCGTGATCTTCGCGTGCGGCCGTGCGAAGCCGACGACGAGCGCGGCGAGGGCGGCGAGAAAGAGCGCGGGCGGAACGAGCCGGAGCCGGCCCGGCGCGCGGTCGACGAGGTTCGGCAGGAGACCCGGATTCGTGAAGGCGCGCGCGCCTGCGCGGCGCCGCCTGTCGTGGACGCGCCAGAGCCACGCGAGCAGGGGGACGGCGGCGAGGGCGGCGAGCGCGATCGGGTGCTGGAAGCTCACCGGCGGCCGCCGAGAAACGCGGCGAACGGGCGCAGCCAGTCGCCGCTCGTCGACAGGACGACGTGGGGGACGCCGAGGGCGGACAGGACCCGGGCGACTCCCGTGCGCTCCTCCGCCGCCGCCTCCTCGAAGCGCTCGCGCAACGAGGCGTTGCGCGTGTCGACGCGCACCTGGCGCCCGGTCTCCGGATCGACCAGCCAGATCTCGCCGATGTCCGGAAGCTCCTGCTCGCGCGGATCGCGCACCTCGACGGCGAGCACGTCGTGCCGGTCGAGCACGCGCAGCAGCGGCGCGCGCCAGTCGAGCGGCCCGCGGAAATCGGAGACGACGGCGACGATGCCGCGCTGGCGCGCGACGGCGCCGGCCCGCGTCAACGCCGAGCCGAGCGAGGTCGCTCCGACCGGTTGCACGTCCGGCTCGCGTCCGAGCGTTCCCAGCAGGCCGAGGAGACCGCGCCGTCCCTGGGCCGGCGGGACCGTTCTCGGATCCGCATCGCCGAAGGTGACGATGCCGAGGCGATTCCCGCGTCGTGTGGCCAGGTGCCCGAGCCCGAGCGCGACCCCGGCGGCGACGTCGGCCTTCCGGCGCTCGCCGGTGCCGAACTGCATCGACGGCGAGGTGTCGAGCACGAGCCAGGTGACGAGCACGCGCTCGGCGAGCTGCACGCGGACGAACGGCTCACCCATGCGCGCGGTCACGTTCCACTCGATCTGGCGCACGTCGTCGCCGGGGACGTACAACCGCACCTGCGCGAGCTCGGTGCCGCGCCCGTGACGCGTCGAGCGGAAGTCGCCGACGAGCGTCGCGTCGAGGCGCCGCGCGATGTCGAGCTGGAGCGCGCGCAGGAGCTCCGGCGGCAGCGGCCCCGGCCCCGGGCGCGCGGGCGTCCCCGCTCCGAGCAGCTGCCGGCCGGTCACGCGGGTGGCCGCGCGAGCTCGACGTCGGGCGCCGGGACCTCGGCGAGCACGCCGTCGAGGATCGCATCCGGCGTCACGCCTTCCGCGAGCGCCTGATAGCTGAGCACGAGCCGGTGGCGGAACGCGTCCTTCGCGAGCGCCTTCACGTCCTCGACGGTCGCGTAGTCGCGGCCGCGGATGAGCGCGAGCGCTCGCGCCGCCTGCGTGACGCTGATCGGCCCGCGCGGGCTCGCACCGTACGAGACGTACTCGCTCGGCCGCCGCGACGCAGCGGCCAGCGCGACCGCATAGCTGACGAGCGCCGGATCGACGTACACGTCGAAGACGGCGCGCTGGAGGGAGCGGAGCTCGTCGAGGCCGAGCATCTCCCGGAGCTGCGGCGGCGCCGACAGCTGCCGCTGCACGACGGTCAGCTCCTCGTCGTGGTTCGGATAGTCGATGAGGATCTTGAGCATGAAGCGGTCGATCTGCGCTTCCGGCAGCGGGTAGGTCCCCTCCGACTCGATCGGGTTCTGCGTCGCGAGCACGAGAAACGGCTCCGGCACGGGGTACGACGTGTGCGCGATCGTCACCTGCCGCTCCTGCATCACTTCCAGCAGGGCGCTCTGCACCTTCGCCGGCGCGCGGTTGATCTCATCGGCGAGGAGGAAGTTGCAGAAGACGGGGCCGAGCTCGGTGTCGAAGCTCCCCGTGTCCGGCCGGTAGATGCGTGTGCCGACGAGATCGGCCGGGACGAGATCGGGTGTGAACTGGATGCGCGCGAACGAGCCCCCGAGCACTGCGGCGGTCGTCTTGATCGTCAGGGTCTTCGCGAGACCGGGGACGCCTTCGATCAGGAGGTGCCCCTGTGCGAGGAGGCACACGAGCACGCGCTCGAGCATCGCGTCCTGCCCCGCGATCACCCTGCGGATCTCGAAGAGCGCCTGCTCCAACCGGTCCTGCGCCACGGTCGTCTCCTCCTAGTCTCGCTGGTGGGAATCAGATTGTCCCAGGAGCGCGCCGGTGGTACCTGGGCTCTACGACTCGGGCTCGACGGTGACGCCGGCGTCCTCCACGCGTATCGTCCAGCGTCGGTCGAAGGCGCGCACGCCCTCGAGGACGAGCCCGTCCGTCCACTCCGGCAGCTCGGTCGCGTGCGACCGCAGCGCCCCGGACGAGCGGTCGGGCGACAGGCCGAGCACGATCTGGAGCAGGAGAACCGGCGTCGCCGCCGCCCAGGCCTGCGGCGACGACGCGGTCGGATAGACGACCGGGAAGCGCGTCCGGTGCCGCGGGAAGCCCGCGAAGACCTCCGGCAGCCGATAGTCGAAATGCGTGGCCGCCTCGATCATCGTGTGCAGGATGCGTGCGGCGTCGTGCGGCCGGCCGCTGCGGGCGAGCCCCCAGGCGACGAGAGAGTTGTCGTGCGGCCAGACGGTGCCGTTGTGGTAGACGAGAGGGTTGTACGCGCCCTCGCCGGCGGCCATCGTGCGCACCCCCCAGCCCGACCAGAGACGCTCGCCCACGAGGTGCTCGGCAAGCTCCTCCCGGCGCTCGTCCGGAACGATTCCGCTCCAGAGCAGGTGCCCGATGTTCGACGCGAGGGAGTCGATCCTCCGCTTCTCGTGATCGAGGCCGAGTGCGTAGAAGCCGCGGTCGGCGACCCAGAAGGCATCGTCGAAGCGGCCCTGCAGCTCCTGCGCCTCGCGTTCGAGCCGGTCCGCCGTCTCGAGGTCGCGCCACACCTCGCGCGCCAGCTCGGCGACGCGGAGCTTCGCGTCGTACACGTAGCCCTGCACCTCGGCTGCCGCGATCGGCGCAACGGCGAGCGTCCCGTCGTGGAACGCCATCGAGTCGTCCGAGTCCTTCCACGTCTGGTTGCGGATGCCGTTCTTCGCGCGTCGCGCGTACTCGACGAAGCCGTCGCCGTCGACGTCGGCCGGGCCGTCGATCCAGGCGAGCGCCCGGCGCGCCGAGCCCTCGAGCTCGATCGCGAGCGCGGGATCGTCCGTCCAGCGCCACAGCTCCGAGAGGAGCACGAGGAAGAGCGGCGTCGCATCGACGGTGCCGTAGTAGCGGTCGGTCCACGCGAGCGCGGCCTTTCCGCGGCGCATCTCGTGGATGATCTTCCCGGGCTCGGCGTCGCGCTCGGCATCGTCGGTCGCCGACTGCGTCGCGGCCAGCACGCGCAGCGTGCTCGCCGCGAGCTCGGGCCCGAAGAGGAGGGTCTGCAGCGACGAGATGATCGTGTCGCGGCCGAACACCGTCATGAACCACGGCGTTCCGGCCGCGAGCAGCCGGCCGACGTCGGAGTCACCGACGCGCATGCGCAGCCCGGCGAGATCGGCGACCGAGCGGTTCCACGTGTGCACGAGGTCGTCCCAGCCCGCGCGCAGGCGCGGCGCCGATGCACGCCATGCAGAGAGCGACTCGTCGGCACGCTGCCGCTCGTCGTCGAGCTCGCGGGCGAACGAACCGGCGCGAAGCGGCGCGATCCCGTCGAGCTGCGGCTGCACGCCGACGACGAGGCGCCAGCGCTCCCCCGGATCGAGCCGCAAGGCGAAGGTCGCGCCGCGGGCCCCGTCTCCGAACGGCTCCGACAGGTGGACGATCGTCCGCGCCGGATACGCGCCGTCGGTGAACACGATCGTTCCGTTTCCGTTGCGCTCGAGCGGCCGGGAAGGCGGCAGCTTCTGGCTCGATTCCCAGCCGAACCCCGGCTCGAGCTCCTTGACGACGAAGATGTCCGCGAAGTCGGCCTCGAGCTCGAGGCCGAGCTCGACCTCGACGCGCCGGTGCCCGTGGTTCTCGACCGTGATGCGCTCCTCCATGCAGTCTCCGACGAACCGCTCGCGCTCGATCGAGAGCTCGTTCGGCTCGAGGCCGTCGACGAGCGGGTTCCGCAGGACGAACGCGGCCAGGTGCGGCGCCGGCTGGTCGTGCGAGAGCGGGTCGAGGCGTGCGCCTCCGAGGGTGAGCACCGAGCGCGACAGGAAGCGCGTGTCCGACGCGAAGAAGCCCGACGCGGTCGCGACGCCGTCGACGTCGCCGCGCTCGTCGCAGACGCAGAAGGTCGAGCCGTCGAGGACCGTCAGCGGCATGGCTACGCGGCGGTGCCGGCCGCCTCGGTGCTCGCCGCGTCGAACAACAGCACCTTCTGCAGCGGCACCGAGAACGTCTCCTGCTCTCCCGCGCTCAGCCTCGGGTCGA
>JAGWRZ010000133.1 GCA_028876365.1 Acidobacteriota bacterium
GCCTCGAGGTGGGCCTGCTCGTTCTTCGCGGCGTCGTACTCGGCGTTCTCGGCGATGTCGCCGAACTCGCGGGCCACGCGGATCCGGTCCGCGATCTCGCGGCGCCGGTCCACGGATAGATACTCGATCTCGTCCTTGAGCTTCTCGAAGCCCTCGGGCGTGAGAATGACTTCCTTCAACGTGTCCTCCTGGAACAAAAACGGCCGGTAGGGACCCCTCCGGCGGGGGCGGATGGTACCTCCGGGGCACGAGGTCGTCAACGGGGTGGGGCTACCATCCCGCGATGGCCGTCGAGCTGTGCGAATCCTGGTCGATCGGTGCCGTGGACGTGCCCTCCCGGGTCGTGCTCGCGCCCATGGCCGGCGTGAGCGTCCAGGCCTTCCGCCGGCAGGGCCGCCGGTACGGCGCCGGCCTCGTCTGCTCGGAGATGGTCTCCTGCGCGGGGATCGAGCACCGGAACGAGCGCACGCTCGGCTACCTCCGGGTCGGGGCGGACGAGCACCCGCTGGCGATCCAGATCTTCGGCTCCGAGCCCGGTGCGATGGCCGAGGCGGCGCGCATGGTCGAGGCCGCCGGCGCCGACGTCGTCGACATGAACTTCGGCTGCCCCGTACGCAAGGTGACGAAGACGGGAGCCGGCGCCCATCTGCTCGAGGAGCCGGCCCTCGCGTGCCGGATCACCGAGGCGGTCGCCTCCGCCGTCGAGGTCCCCGTCACCGTGAAGATGCGCCGCGGCGTCGAGGACGGCTCACGCGCATGCCTCGAGCTCGGCCCCAGGCTCGTCGAGGCGGGCGCCGCCGCGCTGACGCTCCACCCGCGCTCGGCGAAGCAGATGTACACCGGTTACGCCGACCACACGCTCACCGCGGAGCTCGTCGACCTCGTCGGCGTGCCCGTGATCGCGTCCGGCGACGTCGCATCGCGCGCGAAGGCGATGGCCGTGCTCGCGTCGACGGGCGCAGCGGCCGTCATGGTCGGCCGCGGCGCGCAGGGCAACCCGTGGGCGATCCGCGACATCGTCCTCGGCGACGGCGATCCGCCCACGCGCGAGGAGGTCGCCGCAGAGCTCATCCACTTCGTCAACGAGACGGTGCGCGAGCTGGGCGAGCGGCGGGCATCGGGGTTCCTGAAGAAGTTCTACGCCTGGTACCTCGGGCACGGACGCTTCCCGAAGCCGTTCAAGAACGAGCTCGTCCAGCTCTCGTCGACCGAGGAGGTCGTGACGCGGCTTCTCGCCGCCGCGCCCGGCGCGGCCGAGATCGTCGAGCGCCTCGAGGCGGACCTGCCGGACCCAGCCGGCGAGGTCCTGCTCGAGGGCATGCCGATCTCGATCTACGGCGGCGGCTAGCGGTTCCGTCCCCAGACGATCCGGAGCCCCTCGAGCGTGAGGAACGGATCGACGGCGGAGATCGTGCGCGAATGCGGCGCGATCAGCTCGGCGAGGCCGCCGGTGGCGACGACAGTCGCGTCCGGCGCATCGAGCTCGTCGCGGATGCGGTCGACGATCGAGTCGACCTGCCCTGCGAATCCGTAGACGAGCCCCGACTGCAGCGCCTGCACGGTCGTCTGCGAGATGACGCGCTCCGGCGCGGCGAACGGGACCTTCGGCAGCCTGGCGGCGCGCTGGAAGAGCGCGTCCATGGAGATCTCGATCCCCGGCGCGAGGACGCCGCCGGCGAACTCCCCGCTCGCGGAGACGACGTCGAAGTTCGTCGAAGTGCCGAAGTCGACGACGACGCACGGCGTCCCGTGCCGCTCGCGCGCGGCGACGGCGTTCGCGATCCGGTCCGGCCCCACCTCTCGCGGATCGTCGTACCGAACCGGAACGCCGGTCGAGACGCCGGGCCCGAGCACGAGGAGCTCGACGTGCGCCCACCGCTCGGCCAGCGACTCGTACTCCGCGACGAGCTGCGGCACCGACGAGCACAGCACGATGCCATCGAGCGCCGACATGTCGACGAGCGCACGCAGGAGCACCGCGAGCTCGTCGGCCGTGTGAGTGGGATTCGTCCCGACGCGAAAGTGCTCCGCCAGACGGTCTCCGTCGTACAGCCCGAAGACGGTCTGCGTGTTGCCGGCGTCGACGGCGAGAAGCAACGACTAAAAGTCTTCTTCTTGCGACTGCGTCTCGCCGATGCGCTCGGCGAGCGCCTCCGGCGTCAGCGCCGGCTCGTCGCCTTCGCCGCGCAGCTCCTCGATCGTGATGTCGCCGGAGGTGAAGATCTCGGTGCGCGGGATGATCCGCGTCGGACGGTTCTTGTCCCAGACCCAGACGTCCTCGAGCTTCAGGTGGAAGAACGGGTAGGTCTGCTGCGGGACGTAGGTGCGCTCGAGCTTGTTGCAGAGATATGTCGCGTCCTGCGTCAGGACGCAGTAGCGGAACAGGCCGAACACCGCCTGGTACTCCCTCTTCAGCTTGAGCTCGAGATCGGCCTCGTACTCGTCGAGATCGTCGAGATGCGACATCCGAGGCTCAGTGTAGCCGGGCGCGAAGGGTCTCGACCTGGCCCTTTCCAGGCACTTCCAGCCCCGGAGCGACCTCCGCGAGCGGGCCGAGGACGAACGCGCGCTCGTGTAGCCGCGGATGCGGAACGACGAGGCCCGGCTCGTCGATCTCGTCCTCGCCGTAGACGAGGAGGTCGAGGTCGAGCGTCCTCGGCCCCTGCGGAACGGCTGCCTCCCGCCGCCGGCCGAAGCGCCGCTCGAGCTCGAGGAGGACGGCCAGGAGGCCGCGGGCCGAGAGCTCGGTGTCGACGACCGCGACGCCGTTGAGGAAGCGCGGCTGGTCGACGACGCCGACCGGCTCGGTGTCGATCAGCGTCGAGACGGCGACGACCGCGATCCCCTGCTCCCGGCCGAGAGCGTCCAGCGCTCCGCGGATCGTCGTCTCGCGGTCGCCGAGATTCGATCCGAGAGCGACGTAGGCGCGCGGCACCGTGGAAGACGCTAGCGCTACCCTCCGGGCGCGTGCACCGCCGCCTGTCGATCGTCGTCGCCGCGGCGCTTTGCGCTCTGGGAACGGCCGCGGTCGCGCGCTCGGACGCCCCGCCGGAGTGGTGGCTGCACGCGATCGGCGCGGACACGGTCACAGCGCCGGGCCCCGGCGTGCCCATCGTCGTCGTCGACGGAGCCGTCGACCCCACGCAGCCGCAGTTCAGCGGCCGCCCGAACACGACGTATCTCGACGCCCAGCAGTCGGACGGCCCGGACGACTTCCACGGGACGGCCGTCGCCTCGCTCGCCGCTGCGCCCGGAAACGGGGGCTTCGCGGGCGTCTACCCGCAGGCGGCGCTCGAGATCTGGGATGCCGGGAGCGGCGTCGACGGGATCGACGCGCGCTCGGCCGCGGAGGGGATCGCGGTCGCCGCCGAGCACTGCCCCGCCGTCATCAACCTCAGCTTCGGCGGATCGGAGCCGAACCCGGAGCTGCAGTCGGCGATCCTGCGCGCGGTGCGGGCCGGCTGCCTCGTCGTCGCGGCCGCCGGGAACAGCGGCCTCGACGGCGACCCGCAGACCTACCCCGCCTCGTACGCGCACGTCCTCACCGTCGGCGCCACCGATGAGCAGAACAACCCGCTCGGGTTCTCGAGCTCGGGGCCGTGGGTCGACGTCGCCGCCCCGGGCATCGACATGACCGCCGACGTGCCGTTGTCGCACGACCCGAGCGGGATGTCATCCGGGCTGGCAGGAACGAGCTTCTCGGCGCCACTCGTGAGCGCGGCCGCCGCTTGGATCTGGACCGCGCGCCCGTCGCTCGAGGCGAGCCAGGTGGCGGCGCTCCTGCGCGAGAGCGCCCGCCCGGCCGGCCCGCAGCCCTTCGACGCGAAGACGGGCTACGGCGTCATCGACATCGCGGCGGCGCTCGCGCTGCCGACGCCTCCGCCCGACCCCGGTGAGCCGAACGACGACATCGGCCTGGTCAAGCCCGGCCTCTTCTTCTCGGCCGGCCAGCCGCCGATCACGACGGCGGGGCATCCGTCGACGCGTCTCGCGGCGACGCTCCTGCGCGCGGAGGACCCGCGCGACGTGTACCGCATCTGGGTCCCCGCCCATCGCACGATTCGCGTCTCGGTTGCCGCCGGCGGCGACGCGACGGCCCGCATCTGGGGCCCGAAGACGTACTCGATCGACGAGTCACCCGCCCTGCGGAAGCGCGATCTCATGGGGTCGACGACGACAGGCGGGGCCGTCGGCGCATACGCCTACGTCGACGTAGAGCTCACCGGGCGTTCGCTCGGCGCGACGTACGTCCTCACCGTCCGGGCCGAGAAACGATGACCGAGACGGTTCCCTCGAGACCGGCGGGCCGCACAGCGGGCTTGGTCACGCGAACCGTCGCCCGCCGAACCCGGAATCGGGCGCGCAGCTCGTCGGCGACGGCGATCGCGAGCGCCTCGATCAGAGCGTACGCGTGCGCGTCCGAGATCTCTCGGACGGCTTTCGCGACCTCGATGTAATCGACCGCGTCCTCGATCCGGTCGGACGCCCCGCGATCGCCCACCTCGAGCTCAACGTCGTAGAGGAACACCTGGCCGAGCCGGGCCTCGGAGTCGTGGACGCCGTGGTAGCCGTGCAGGCGCAAGCCGTGCAGCTCGACCTTCACCTGCCTGCGACCGCCCGCGCCACCGCGAGCGCCTCGACGTGCGGCCTCACGTCGTGGACGCGGAGGATCGACGCCCCCCGGTCGTAGGCCGCGACCGCCGCGCCGACCGA
>JAGWRZ010000134.1 GCA_028876365.1 Acidobacteriota bacterium
CGTGCACGTGGAACGTCTTGTCCTTGAACGTCTCCGCCTCGATGCCGAGCTCGGCCGAGTGCGAGCGGACGTAGGAGAGCGCGATGCGCGCCGACTCCTTCATCACGTCGCCGAGCTGCCCGGTCAGGACGAGGTCGCCGTTGCCGTCCATCGCCGTCGCCTCGACGAAGAGCACGTCGCCGCCGGTCCCGGTGACGGCCAGGCCGGTCGCAACGCCCGGCACCGCCGTGCGCTCGGCCACCTCCTGGAAGACCTTCTGGCGGCCGAGCGCGTCCCGGACGACGTCCACGTCGACCGTCACCGGCGGCTCGACCTTGCCGGATGCGATCTTCGTCGCCGTCTTGCGCAGGATCGTCCCGAGCTCCCGCTCGAGCTGGCGGACGCCGGCCTCGCGCGTGTACTCGGAGACGACCGTGCGGACGACGTCGTCGCCGATGTCGACCTCGTCCTCGCGCAGCCCGTTGCGCTCGCGCTGCCGCGGCCACAGGTAGCCCTGAGCGATCGCCGTCTTCTCGTCGACCGTGTAGCCGTCGAAGCGGATGACCTCCATCCGGTCGAGCAGCGGGCCGGGGATCGTGTCGGCGATGTTCGCCGTCGCGATGAAGAAGACGTCGGAGAGATCGAGCTCGACGTCGAGGTAGTGATCGCGGAACGAGTGGTTCTGCGCCGGGTCGAGCACCTCGAGCAGCGCCGCGGACGGGTCGCCGCGCCAGTCGGCGCCGACCTTGTCCACCTCGTCGAGCAGGATCACCGGGTTCATCGTCCCGGCGTCGCGCAGCGCCCGCACGAGGCGGCCGGGAAGCGCGCCGATGTACGTCCGGCGATGGCCGCGGATCTCCGCCTCGTCGCGAATGCCGCCGAGCGACATGCGCACGAACTCGCGGTTCAGCGCGCGCGCGACCGACTCGCCGATCGAGGTCTTCCCCGTGCCGGGCGGCCCGATCAGCGTCAGGATGGCGCCGCTTCGCTTGTCGTTCGGGATCCCGCGCTCCTGCCGCAGCTTGCGCACCGCGAGGTACTCGACGATGCGGTCCTTCACGTCGTCGAGGCCCGCGTGGTCCGCGTCGAGCACCTCACGCGCGTTCGTCGGGTCGAGCCGCTCCTCCGAGCGCTTCGACCACGGCACCGCCGTGAGCCAGTCGAGATACGTGCGGATCATCGACGCCTCGCCGGAGGACTCGCCCATCGTCTCGAGGCGGCGCAGCTCGCGCTCGGCGTGCGCACGGACGTCGTCCGGCATGCCTGCCTCGTCGATCTTCCTGCGGAGCTCGTCGGCGGCCGAGCCGTCGTCCTCGCCGAGCTCCTTGCGGATCGAGCTCAGCTGCTGGCGCAGGAACCACTCGCGCTGCTGGCGCTGCGCGCCGGACTCCACGTCCTCGCGGATGCGGGCGCGCACCTGCAGCTCGGCGAGCCGCTCGCGCTGGAGCTTCGTCGCCAGCTCGAGGCGCTCGACGACGTCGAGCGACTCCAGCAGCTCGACGCGCTGCTCGAAGGAGATGTCGGGCGCGTACGCGCACGTGTCCGCGAGCGCGCCTGCCTCGCGGATCGAGCGCAGGAACTGGCCGATGCGCTCGTCCGCGTCCCGGAGCTCGAGGATCTCCTCGACGATCGCGCGGTACTCGCGCTCGAGCTCGCGCGTCTTCACGGGCGGCGGGTTCTCGTCCTCCGCCTCCTCCACCTCGACCCGGAGCCGCCCCTGGGAGTCGGTGTGGGCGGCGCCGATGACGCCCCGGCGCAGGCCGGTCAGGACGACGGCGGTGCCGGCGCCGCGCGGCAGGCGGACGCGGTCGTCCACCCGGGCGACGGTCCCGACCTTCGCGTAGGCCTGCTCGTGGCGGGGCACGAGCAGCACTTCGGTCTCCTCACCGGTCTCGACCGTCAGGGTGACGGTCATGCCGGGGAAGACGACGGTGTCCTCGAGCGGGACGAGGAGCAGGTCGCTCACGATCTCGGTCATCTCCTATCTGTGTACTAGGTATCCGGATTGTACCGACTGGGAACGACCCGCGGTCGGGCCGTAATCCCGGCTTAATCACGCCCCTGCTTCGATGGAGAGATGCGGGCGCTCCTGCTCGCGGCCGCCCTCCTTCCCGGCTGGAGCCACGTGCGAACGGGGCTCGACGGCGGGTCTGTCTGGGCCGGCCGCATCCCGAACCTCGTCGTCGCCGCCGACCGGCGCCCGAGCGCGGTCTACTTCCCGCCCGGGTTCTCCCCGGCGCGGCGCTACCCCGTCGTCTACCTCCTGCACGGGATGCGGGGCTCGCCGTCGGAGTACTGGGACGCGCTCGACCTCGCCGACGTCGCCGACGGCCTCATCTCCTCCGGGCAGGCGCCGCCGTTCATCGCCGTCATGCCCGTCGGGGGCCCCGTCGTCGACCCGAACGCCGGCGAGTGGGCGGGGGTGTGGGAGGACTACGTCGTCCAGGACGTCGTCCCGTGGGTGGACGCGCACCTGCCCACGATCCCGTCCGCGCGCGACCGGGCCCTCGAGGGGCTCTCGGCCGGAGGCTTCGGCGCCGTCGACATCGGCCTCCGCCATCCCGGACTCTTCGGGACGCTCGGCTCGTGGGCCGGGTACTTCGCCCCGGTGTTCAAGGATGGGCCGTTCGCCAACGCGAGCGGCGCCTATCTCGCCGCGCATACGCCGACCCTCCTCGTCCGGCGCGAGGCCGGGCCGCTGCGGCGGGACGGAACGCGCTTCTACGTCTCGATCGGCGGCAACCACGGCGCCGTGCTGACGCGCTGGTCGGTCGACTTCGCGAACGAGGTGCGCGCGCTCGGGCTGAGCGTCGAGCTGTGGCACCTGCCGCCCGTCGACCGCGGGCACTTCTGGCGCTCCACGCTCCCCTCCGCGCTCGCCTACGCGGGCGCGGGCTTCTCGTAGAGCCTCAGTAGATCCCCGCGCCCGACTCGAGGTCGAAGAAGTGCAGGCGGCGCGTGTCGACGGCGAGCCTGACGCGATCGCCTTCGCGCGCCTCCGCCCCACGCTCGATCTTCGCGATGAACGGCGATCCGTGGTGATGCGTCTGCTCGTCGGCGGCCTCGAGCGCCTCGTCCCCGACGACCGCGCGCACCTCCTCGGTCGTCACGGGCGCGGCATCGACCGCGAAGTGGAGGAAGACCTCCGAGCCCATGTCCTCCCGGATGTCGACGACGACGTCGATCCCGGCGCCGTCCCCGCCGATGCCGAAGTCCTCCGGCCGGATCCCGAGCGCGACGCGCTTGCCGGCGTACGGCGCGAGCTCCGGCCGCGCGCCGAGCGGGAGCGCGTGCGGCCCGAATGTCACCTCGGCCGCTCCGATCGTGGCCTCGACGAAGTTCATCGCCGGCGAGCCGATGAAGCCCGCGACGAAGAGGTTCGCCGGGCGCTCGTACAGCACCTGGGGCCGGTCCACCTGCTGGAGGAGGCCGCCGCGGAGCACGCAGACCCGGTCGCCGAGGGTCATCGCCTCGCTCTGGTCGTGCGTGACGTAGATCGTCGTCACGCCCAGGTCGCGCTGGATCCGCGCGATCTCCGCCCGCATCTGGACGCGGAGCTTCGCGTCCAGGTTGGAGAGCGGCTCGTCCATGAGGAAGGCGACCGGCTCGCGGACGATCGCGCGCCCCATCGCCACCCGCTGCCGCTGGCCGCCCGACAGGTGCCGGGGCCGCTTCGCGAGAACCTCGGCGAGCCCGAGCACCTTCGCCGCGCCGTCCACGCGGCGGCGGATCTCGGCCTTGTCGACTCCCCGCATCTTCAGGCCGAAGGCCATGTTCTCGAAGACGTTCATGTGCGGGTAGAGCGCGTAGTTCTGGAAGATCATCGCCATGTCGCGGGCCTTCGGCGGAAGCCCGTTGACGACCTTTCCCGCCACCCGCACCTCGCCGCCGGTGATCTCCTCGAGCCCCGCGATCATGCGCAGGGCGCTCGTCTTCCCGCAGCCCGAGGGCCCGACGAAGACGACGAACTCGCCGTCGGCGATGTCGAGGTCGAGCTTGTCCACGGCGCGCGTGCCGTCGGCGTAGATCTTCGTCAGCTGGTCGAGCTCGATTCCTCCCATCGCCGCGGAGACTACAAAACGGCGGCAGCGGCGAAAATGACGCTCCTGTAACGAACGGGTTGCGATCAGGCCGGTCGGCCTGAGAGGATCCGCGCGCATGGTGACCATGGCGGCACGGGGGAGCCGTCTCAAGGGGCTCCGCTACGCCGCAGAAGGCCGCGGGTTCCTTGCAACGCTCCTCATCTCCCCCGCGGTGCTCTTCATCGCGGCGCTCGTCGGCGCGCCGCTCGCGCTCGCCGTCTATCTGAGCTTCACCGACGCGACCGCAGGCTCGCTGACCGGCAAATGGATCGGCCTCGGGAACTTCCGAACCGAGCTGCACGACCCGGTCTTCCGCGGCGCCCTCTGGCACACGTTCCTGCTGACCGCCATCTCGCAGGCGATCGTCGTCGTCTGCGCCGGCCTGCTCGCGCACGGCCTCATGCGGAGCTTCCGCGGCCGCTGGATCCTCCGTTTCCTCATCCTCCTCCCCTGGGCGGCGCCGATCGCGCTGACGGTGACGGGCTGGTACTGGATCTACGGCGCCGGCATCCCCGAGGCGAGCGTGCTGAACTGGTTCCTCATCCACCTCCACCTCGAGTCGGCCACGAACGTGACGAACTGGCTCGGGACCCCGCGGGCCGCGATGGGGTCGATCATCGCCGTGCAGGCATGGCGGACGATCCCGTTCGCCACCGTCATCTTCCTCGCCGGCATCTCGTCGATCCCGCAGGAGGTCGACGACGCCGCCGCGATCGACGGCGCCACCGGGCTGAAGAAGTTCTGGTACGTCTCGCTCCCTCTCCAGCTCCCGATCGCGCTCGTCGCCGTCCTGTTCGGCGTCATCTTCACGGCGACCGACATGATCGTCCCCTACGTCCTCACGAACGGCGGCCCGTTCAACTCGACGCAGGTGCTGACGACGTGGGCCTTCCAGATCGGCATCGTCTCCGGCAACGTCGGCCAGGGTGCCGCGATCGCGCTCTTCATGCTGCCGCTGCTCGCGCTCGTGACGATCGGGATGCTCGTCTTCGCGCGCAAGGCGGAGGTGACGTGATGCACGCCCGGCGCAGGCGCGCCTTCCCGTATCTGATCGTCGTCCCGTTCGCGATCATCCTCGCCTTCCCGTTCGTCTGGATGGCGATCACCTCGCTCAAGTCGAACGCCGACGTCTACAACTCGGCGAAGACGTGGAGCTTCCACCCGACGCTCGCGAGCTACGGCTACCTGTTCCACAACACCGGCTATCTGCGCTGGCTGAAGAACTCGAGCTTCGTCGGGCTGCTCGTCGTCCTGATCACGCTCGCGGTGGCGCTGCCCGCCGGCTACGCGCTCGCGCGCCTGGCGGGGCGCGTCGGCCGCGGGCTCGGCGTCGGCATCTTCCTCACCTACCTCGTCCCGCCCACGCTCCTCTTCCTCCCGCTCTCGCGCGTCGTCGCGCAGTACCTCCACCTGAGCGACCGGCTGTGGGCGCTCGTCGTGATCTACCCCTCGTTCACGATCCCGTTCGCGGTGTGGCTCCTGATGGGATTCTTCAAAGCCATCCCACAGGAGCTCGAGGACGCGGCGCTGATCGACGGCTGCTCGCGCTTCGGCGCGCTCGTGCGCGTCGTCTTCCCCATCTCCATCCCGGGGATCCTGACCGTGGTCATCTTCACCTTCTCGCTCGTCATCAACGAGTTCGTCTACGCGATCACCTTCATCTCGAGCTCGACGAACCGCACGCTCGCGGTCGGCGTGCCGACCGACCTCATCCGCGGCGACGAATACAACTGGCCGGGGATCATGGCGGCGATCCTCGTCGTCAGCGTCCCGCTCGCACTCGTCTACAACGCGTTCCTCAATCGGTTCATCGCCGGCTTCACCGGCGGAGCGTTCCGCTAAACGGAGGGAAGGAGGGTATATGTCGGAGGAGAAGCGGCTGAACAGGCGGGAGCTGCTGAAGAAGGCGGGCGCCGGCGCGGCCGCCGTCGGGGCCGCGGGGGCCGGCGCGCCGTTCGCGTTCGCCGGGCCGCATAAGTACAAGGGCCGGTGGCTCAGCGGCAACCTGAGCCTCATCACCTGGGTGCACTTCGTCCCGTCCTACGACGCATGGTTCGATCCGTGGGCCAAGGCGTGGGGCGAGGCGAACGACGTCCAGGTGACGGTCGACCACATCAACAACACGCTGCTCGACACGCGGGCGGCAGCCGAGGTCGCGGCGCAGTCGGGCCACGACCTCTTCTTCAACCTGCATCCGATGGCGCTCTACTACGACCAGGTGATCGACCACAAGGACATCGTCACCGAGGTCGCGCGCACGCAGGGTGCGTACATGCCCATCGCGCAGGCGTCCACGTACAGCGCAAAGCTGAAGAAGTACTTCGCCGTGTCGGACAGCTACGTCCCGGACCCGGTCGTGTGGCGATACGACCTGTGGACCGGCGTCGGCGCAGAGCCGAACACGTGGGAGAACGTCCTCAAGGCTGCGCCGAAGCTGAAGAAGATCGGGCATCCGATCGGCATCGGCCAGTCGCAGGAGCTCGACTCGAACATGGCGCTCTTCGCGTTCCTCATGTGCTTCGGGTCGTTCCTCCAGGACGCGAACAACCACCCGTCGCTCGACACGAAGAAGACGGTTCAGGCGGTCAACTTCATGGCGCAGATCTACCGCGTCGGAGAGACGCCCGACATCTTCTCGTGGAACCCGGCGTCGAACAACAACTACCTGTACGCCGGCACCGCGTCGCTCATCCTGAACGCGATCTCGGCGACGCGCACGCCGGAAGCGCTCCATCTTCCGTTCTCGGACAGCCTGTGGATCTGGCCGATCCCGGCGGGCCCGTACGGCCGCCTCGGCCTCGAGCACCTGATGGGCTGCTGGAACATCTGGAAGTTCGCGCAGAACAAGGCGAATGCGGAGCAGTTCCTCATCGATCTTCTCAAGGCCGGGAAGCAGGCGACGCTTCAGTCGCAGCTGTACAACTTCCCGACCTTCGCGAAGACGTTCCCGTTCCCCGAGATCCGCAAGGTGGCGGCTGCGGACCCGCACAAGCCGAATGGGAAGTACACGATCCTGACGACGATCGCCGAGAAGTACACGCACAACATCGGCTATCCGGGGACGATGAACCCGGCGATGGACGAGGTCTTCTCGACGTTCCTCATCCCGCAGATGTTCGCGCAGGTCTCCCAGGGCAAGCTGACCGCCGCACAGTCGGTGGCGCAGACGAAGGCCCAGGTGAGCCAGATCTACGCGAAGTGGCGCGCGAGAGGGGCCGTCTAGTCAGAGCTCGACGACGACCTTGCCGCCGGGGCCGGAGCGCTGGAGCTCCCACGCCTCGGCGGCACGGTCGAGCGGGAAGCGGTGCAGCGCCAGGTCGATCCGGCCGGAGACGACATGGTCGAGGAGCTCGAGGTAGGCGC
Organism: Acidobacteriota bacterium; assembly: GCA_028876365.1. GTDB lineage: Bacteria > Actinomycetota > Thermoleophilia > Gaiellales > Gaiellaceae > Palsa-739. The sequence continues at coordinate 7,425 of JAGWRZ010000134.1, forward strand.
GATCGCGGTCCGCGCGCGTGAGCGCGAAATTCGAGTGGCCCATGACGACGAGCTCCTTGCCGCGCACGTCGGCGGAGCGAAGAGGAGACTGCGCCCCGGCCGACTGGCCGACGTGGACGATGCGCGCGTGACGCTGCGCGTACTGGAGCGCATCGGCGAGCGGCTCGCCCCACACGGGGTCGATGCAGACCGTGAAGCCCTCGTCCGCGAACTCATCGGCGATGCGTCCGAGCTCCCGCCGTCCGACGGCGACGACCCGCGCGGCGCCGAGCAGCGCGGACGCCTGCGCGGCGATGCGTCCGACTGCGCCGGTGCCGCCGAGGACGAGCACGCGGTCGCCCGGCCCGACCTTCGCCTTCCATGCGACCGGGACCCAGGCTGCGACTCCCGCGATCCCGAGCGCCGCCGCGACCGCGGGATCGGTTCCCTCCGGAAGCGGGAGGGCGAGCTCCTCGGCCAGAGCCACCCGTTCGGCGAGGAACCCGTCGGTCGCGACGCCGCGCCCGTCGCCGAAGAGATAGACGAGCGTCCCGTCCTCGAGCCGGCCCGCGGCCTCGCAGCCGGGCACGTACGGAAGCGGCGGGTGGCCGCCGTAGAAGACGCCGCCCCCGACGCTGATGTCGAGCGGGTTGAGCGCGACCGCCTCGACGCGGATCCCGCCCGCGTCGGGCAGGTCGGCCGCCACGGGCGGCTCCGTCAGGGCTTCGATCCGTGCGCCGCGCATATCGCGACGATAACGCGCGCCCGCCGCAGGCGTCGAGCCCCTCAGCAGCCGAGCGCGTGCACGTCGCGTGCGCCGATCCCCGGCGGGCGCGCGCCCGCGTACACGATGGTCAGCCGTGCGTACGTCGGCGTCAGGCCGCAGCGCGTCAGCGCGTCCGCTCTCACCGTCACCGGATAGCTGTGGAAGCGCCCGGCGGCGCAGTACGGCTTGCAGTCGTTCGCGCGCGCGGTCGCCGTGCCCGACGCCGCCGGGCCGCCCCAGCCGTGCCACACGATGCGCTCGAGGGAGTAGTTCGCGTCCGCGCACGCGAGCACGAGGCTCGCCGGCTCGCTCACGATCGGCCCGCAGTCGTCGATCCATGCGCGCCCGTCAGGCGGGCCGCAGCCGATCCTCAGCTCGCTCAGCACCGCCGCCGGGGCGGCATTGCAGCCGAAGGAGGAGCCGAATGCGATCACCCACCACGTCGCGTGACTCAGATGGAAGAGCATCTCCGCCCTCCCCGCGGTCCTCGAATCGAGGAGCGCGACCGCGTAGCGCGCGTCGCGCTTCGACACCGCGATCGAGACGATCCTGTCGTCCTTCGCCGCCGGCGAGCCGGGCATGTGCAGATAGCCGGCGAACGCCTGCTCGAGGGCGTGGCGCTGCGCCGGGCTCGGCGCGGCGAGGACGAGCGAGAGAGCGGCGAGCGCGAGCGGCCTCATTGGTCCTCGAGCCCGACGGCGGCGAGCGCCGAACCGAGATGCGGATGCTCCTCGACGCGCGCGACGCGGCCGCCGTGCGTCGTCACGACCGCTGCATACCGGCCGACGAGGTAGTACCTGCGCGACTGCAGCGGCCGTTCGTCGGTCTCGTCCGGCTCGATGCGCGAGAAGCGCATGCTGATGACGACGCGGTCGCCGACGCCGATGCAGCGGTCGACGGTGACGTGGTAGCCCTCGGCGACGCGCTCCTCGAGGATGGCGAGCACGTCGTCGCGGTCGAACGCGCCTTCCGCCTCGTCGCCGACCCATTCCACCTCGGGATCGAGCATGTCCGCGATCGCCTCGAGGTCGCCGGCGACGAACGCGCGATAGCCGCGCAAGAGCAGATCGACGCCTTCCTGGCTCACGCCGCGAGCGTAGCGAGCGGGAAGTCGACCCGTGCGTGCTCGATGAGCACGGGGTCGTGCGTCGCGCACACGATCGCGGCCCCCGTCGTCCTCGCGAGCTCGGCGAAGAGCGCGCCGACCGCGCGCGCGTTCGCCTCGTCGAGCCGCGCGGTCGGCTCGTCGGCGAGCAGGAGCGCCGGTCGCGCCGCGACGGCGCGCGCGATCGCCACGCGCTGCCGCTCGCCGGTGGAGAGTCGCGCGACGCGCTGTCCCGCGAGCTCGGCGAGCCCGACGGCGGCGAGGGCGCCTGCCGCCCCGTCCACCGGCATCCCGCGCAGGGCGAGCGCCAGCTCGATCGTCTCTCGCGCGGTGAGGAAGGGAACGAGGTCGGTCCCCTGCGTGACGACGCCGACGTGCGCACGGCGCATGAGCGCGAGACCGGTGTCGTCGAGGCCGGCGAGCGAGGTCCCGAGCACGGTGACATCGCCGGCGGTCGGACGGTCGAGCCCCGCGATCAGATGGAGGAGCGTGGACTTGCCCGATCCCGACGGGCCGGTGATCGCCGACAGCTCGCCGGCGGCGAGCGAGAGCGAGAGGTCGTGGAACACCCGCGTCGCGCGGACGCCGCGTCCGTGCACCTTTCCGAGGCCGAGCGTCTCGACGACGACGGCGCCGCGCGCCCGCGGCGGGCGCGGCGCGGCCTCCTCGCGCACCGCCTCGACCGTGTGCACGAAGACGCCGCCGTCCCTCGGCTCGAGCCGGGCGCGGGTCGTCGCGCCGAGGAGCTCCTCCGGGATGCGGATCCAGCCGCCGCGGTTGACGACCGCCGCTCCGCCGTCCGCGCTCACCCGGCCGTCGCGGATCTGGATGACGCGATCGGCGACGACGGCCGACTCGGGGTCGTGGCTGACGACGAGCGTCGTCACTCCCGCCTCGCGCGAGAGGGCGCGGATGAGCGCGTAGATCTGCGCCGCGTTCTCCGCATCGAGCTCGCCGGTCGGCTCGTCCGCGATGAAGAGCTTCGGACGATGGGAGAGCGCCGCGCACAGCGCCACGCGCTGCTGCTGGCCGCCGGACAGCTCGCGCGGACGCGCGTCGCGGCGGTCGCCGAGGCCGACACGCTCGAGCAGCGCATCCGCGGCGCGCCGGCTCTCTCCGGGCTCGACGCCGAGAAGATCGAGCCGCAGCCCGACGAGCTCGCGCGCGGACAGCTCCGGCGCGAGCGCGCGCGTGTAGTGCTGGTCGGCGTACCCGAGCGCGCGCGACCGGTAGTCGACGAGTCCGCGCCCGCGCAGCGTGCGCAGGTCGTGCCCGAAGACCCGCACGATGCCCGCCGAGGGCCGGTCGAGCCCCGCGAGGATGCGCAGGAGCGTGCTCTTCCCGGAGCCGCTCGGGCCGAAGACGACCACGAGCTCGCCCTCCTCGACGGCGAGCGACAGGCCCTGGAGCGCCGCCGCCGCGCCCTCGTCGGACGGATAGATCCGGAACAGATCCGTTGCCTCGATCGCGCTCACGAACTCATCGTGTCCTGACCGCGGCGAGCGCGACGACGGTGGAGCCGGCCGCGAGCGCGGCGAGCGCGGCCGCCACGAGCGGCCAGTCGAAGACGAGCTGGAGCGGCGGCAGCGGCGATCCGGCCCCGGCGGTGACGGCGACGACTGCGACGACGAGCGCGCTCACGACCGCCCCGGCGCCGATCCCGCCGGCGATGCCGACCGCGGCGACGGCCTCGGCGCGCAGGAGCAGGTGACGGCGGATCTCGGCGGGCGTCACGCCCTGCGCGGAGAGATCGAAGAGGTCGCCGCTCTCGTCGCTGCGGTCGCCGACGACGCCGAGGAGGACGCCGACGCCGGCGAGCACGAGGCCGACGATCGCCGCCGCGAGGAGAAGCGCGAGCGAGCCCCGCGCGAGCGGGTCGGCGCGCAGCGACGCCGCCGTCGCGCCCTGCGACTCGACGGCGAGCGAGGGATAGTGCGGCGGCGCCGACGAATGCAGCCAGATCTCGCTCGCGGTCGAGGTGCCCGGCTCGATCGTGTTCGCCGCCTCGAGCCACGTCGGCAGGTCGGCGACGACGAGGCTTCCGTCGACGGACGGGAAGTGGCGCGCAACGCCCACGACGAGCCCCTGGATCGTCGCGTCCTCGACGTGCAGCGGCACGACGTCCCCGACCCGCCCGAGATCGGGCGACACGACGACCGGCACCGGCGCCCCCTCGAGCGGCTCGTGCGGCCGCAGGATCGAATCGGACGCGCGGTTGACGACGTACCGCAGCGTCGTCCCGTTCATGTGCACGCCGTTCGCGCCGATCCAGCCGGCGAAGCGCCGGTCGAGCCGGATCGTCCCGACGGCGGCGTCGTTCACCGAGAGCGTCGTGCCGCTCTCGCGGTGGCCGGCGACGAGCGATGCCGTCAGCGGGAACGAGATCCGCATGGCGACCACGCGGCCGCCGCGGGCGGGCGCCGGCACGCGCACGGTGACGGTGTGCGCGCCGCGACCGAGCTCGCCGAGCGAGAGCAGGGTGAAGTCGCCGCGCCGGTCGAGCACGTCGAGCTGGATGCCGACGCGGTCGCCGGCGACCGCGATCGGGAAGGTGGCGCTCGACGCGGCCGGCAGGTCGAAGCCGCGTAGCCGCGGGGCGACCGGCGGAGCGAGCGCCCGCGCGAGATCGCGGGGCGACTGGGCGGAGAAGTCGGAGCGCCAGCCGTCGACGGCCGGGATCGCCGACGCGGGCAGCGCGAGGAGCGTGAAGTCGATGCCTCGGTTCGCGGTGACGAATCCATCGTCGCGCAGCACCGGCGTCCCGACTCCCGGCGGCACCGCCTGCTGCACGGTGACGAGCTTGGTCAGGTCCTCCTGCAGCACGTACGGCGCGGGCACCGCATAGCGCGCCTGCTCCGTCTCGCCCCGCTCGAGGGTCGCGCGGTAGGAGAACGCGAAGAGGGCGACGCCGACGCTGAGGACGAAGAAGACGACCGAGAGGAGCACACGGCCGGGCGAGCGCGCAAGCGAGAGGAGCGCGAGGCGCACCGACACCGGTCCGCGCCGGCCGATCCACTCGAGCGCGCGCAGAACGGGCGCGAGGAGCCGCGCGGCGACGACCGCGAGCACGAACAGGACGAGGCCGGGAAGGAGCAGGAGGAAGACGCCGGTGCCGCCGCTCGACGCGAGCGTCGTCGTATCGGTCTTCCCGCGCGCGAGCGCGAGCAGGACGGCGGCGAGCGCGCCGAGCGCCGCGACGTCGGCGGCGCTCACGCTGAGGCCGCCGAAGGCGATGCGCTCGAGCCTGAGAGCGGCGAGCATGACGGCCGCGGTGAGCGCGGCGAGCGCGACGGCGACGCCGAAGGCGCGCAGCGTGAAGAGGGAGTGCTCGACGGAGAGCAGGCCGGGCGCGCCGAGGTGCCGCGCGAGCAGTGCGCCCGCGCCGCTGCCGGCGAGCCAGCCGGCGACGCTCGAGACGACGGTGAGGATCGCGACCTCCGTCGCCGCGACGAGGAGGATCTGCCCGCGTCGCGCGCCGAACCACAGGAGTCGCCGCCGCGTGCCGTCGTAGTCCGCCCGCAGGCGCGTCGAGGCGAGGACGGCGAACCCGAGCAGGAGGACGGCGGCGTCCCCGCCGAGCACGAGCAGCCGCTCGCCCGCGACGCGGCTCGTCGCGCGAACGGCGGCGATCGTGTCGAGCGGGCCCTGGACGGAGAAGATGTCGCTGCGCTCCTCGAGCTGCGCCTGCGCGCGGTCGATGCGCGTGCCGAGGCTCGCGAGATCCCATGAGTGGATCGCGTCGGGCGCGAGCGGCACGATCCAGCCGTACGTGCGCGCGATGAGCGGCCCGTCGGGAAGAGGCGTGCGCGTGAAGGCCGAGACACCGGCGGCGAGGAGAATCGGCGGTCGGTTCGATCCCGCCGCCGCGAAGTACGCCGCGAGCGGCGCGCCGGCGCGGAAACGCGCACGGCCGACGACGTGGAGGAACGGGAGCTTCGGCGCGACGGGCCTCCCGCCGATCTGGACGAGCTCGCAGTCGTGCGGCGCGCACGCGCGGGGCAGCCGGCCGCTGCGGAGGACGAGCCAGCGCGCGAGGCCGTTGACGGCGCCGAGGTTCACGAACGCCCCTCCCCAGGTCGCCTGGCGGAACACCTCGACCGCGAAGGCGGGACGGTGGAGGACCGGCTCGAGCGCAGTGCGCGCGAGGCGATCGAGCTGTGCATACGAGAGAGCGGACTGCGCGGGGACGCCGCTCCACACCGCCTGCACCGCGCGGTCGGACGGCTGGAGAGCGCCGAGCGCCCGCTGCACGGCGCGGTCCTGGACGGCGACCGAGCCGACGGCCGTCATCGCGAGGACGCCTGCGCCGACGGCGATCCCCAGGGCGACGAGAACGGTGCGCGGCGCGTGCGCGCGCAGGCGGATCGCGGCCAGCCGCACCGGCACCACCAGCCGCCTTCCACGCACCCTGAGGACGATAGTCTGCTCGCGCTTTGGGGAACAAGGCGCGAATGCGCGTTCTCGTCGCCGACGACAGCCCGCACCTCGTGCTCCTGTACCGGGCGGTTCTCGAGGATGCGGGCTACGAGGTCGTCAGCGTGAGCAACGGCATGGCCGCGATCGCGGCGGTCGAGAGCGGGGACGTGGATGCGGCAGTTCTCGATGTCCTCATGCCGGGGGTGAGCGGCGACGCGATCGCCGAGCGGCTCCGGCGGACGAACCCGCGCCTGCCGGTGCTGCTCATGACGGGCGACTACGGCGAGCAGTTCATCGTCGACGTGGCCGTGCCCGTGCTGCGCAAGCCGTTCCCGCCGGAGGAGCTCGTGCGCGCGGTGCGCGAGCTCGCGCCGTAGAGACCCACGGCTAGACTGGGGCCGTTCCGGGCCCGTAGCTCAGCTGGGAGAGCGTCTGGCTGGCAGCCAGAAGGTCAGGGGTTCGATCCCCCTCGGGTCCACTTTTTCGGACAGCTTCTCGTCCGCCGTCGGAGTCGGAGCCGACGGGCTCTCTCGTCTCACCCTTTTCGCGTACGGGACCGCGGTTTCGCGCGCGCGGGTCGCGGTGAATTGCGGATCGCCGCGCCGCCCGGCCGGCCGACGATAGGAGCATGGGTGCAACGCTCGTCGCGAAGCTCGCCGTCGCCGTCGCGCTCGGGTTCTCGGCCGGCTTCTTCGCGCGGGCGGGCGAGGCGCTCTCCGCAGGGGCAGCGCCGGTCCGGGGCGCCGGATCCTTCGGCGGTCCCGTGAGCCACGCCGGCTCGATCGACTGGAATCTCGCCCGTGCGCCGGGCGCGCCGCTTCGCCGCGTGCGCTGCAGCGGGGACGTCGCCTCCGGGACGAGCTGCTTCGTCGGCCGCTAGCGCGGAGCGACCATCCGCGATCGCCGGCCGAACGATCACGCGATGAGCGACTGGCGCAGCGCGGTCGCGACCGCCTGCGTCCGCGTGTCCGCCTCGAGCTTCTCCATCGCGTTCTGGACGTGGGTGCGCACGGTGTACGGGGACAGGTGCAGGTGCCTGCCGACGTCCTCGTTCCGCATCCCGTCGGCGAGGAGGCGGAGGATCTCGCGCTCCCGCTGGGTGAGCGTGGAGAGCCGCCCGCTCGCGTCGCCGCCGGCGAGCACGCCCGCCAGCCCGGGGTCGACGTAGGTCTCGCCCCCCGCGACCATCCTGATGGCGCGCAGGAGGTCGTCGAGCGGGGCCTCCTTGAGGATGAACCCGCGCGCGCCCGCGTCGAGGGCCTCGAGAAGGAGCGCGCGGTCGGCGTCGCCCGTGTACAGGATCACCGCCGTCGAGCTCCGAGCGCGGTGGAGATCGCGGGCGAGGTCGATGCCCGATCGCTTCGGCATGCGCACGTCGAGGATCGCGACGTCGGGCGCCGCGTTCTCGATCAGGCGGGCGGCGTGGTCGCCGTCGCCCGCCCAGCCGACGAGGTCGAGCTCGTCGCAGTCGCGCAGGAAGCGCGTGATGCCCTCGACGATCGCCGGATGGTCGTCGGCGAACACGCACCGCAGGCGATTGTCGGCCATCGGGCGTATTGTGCCGCGCCCGCCGGGACGCCAGGCGGCGTCCGATGACACCGCCCCGCGGCCATGCCCCCTTCGGGCTAGGACGAAAAGCCGATGCGGGGCGGTCCATCCGGTCGATGCGGCCCGGGCGCCGCACGCCGATCCTTGACGCGAGGAGCCCGAACGGGGCTCGATGCGGACTCGGGAAAGGACACTGAGCATGGCCAGCTTCTCCCTCCTCCGGCTCGGCGTCGCGGTCGTCGCGGCGGCGGCCGTCGCAGGCGGCGCCTACGCCTTCACGGCGGCGAACACCGTGCCGAGCACCAATGCCGGCGCGGGCAGCGGGACGGTGTCCGGCTATACGGTCACGAACCTCCACTACTCGCTGAACGCAACCACGCCGGCGAACATCGACTCGCTGACCTTCAACGTCAGCCCCGTGATCCCGAGCACGAGCAGCGGAAAGGTGATCGTCCAGGCATCGCTCTCGAGTGGCGGCCCGAACACCTACACCTGCACGACGAACACCGCCGGCGACACCGTGACCTGTGCCACCACCTCGCCGCAGCTGACCGCTGACAAGCTCAGCTCGGTCACCGTCGTCGCGGCCCAGTGAGAGGACGGCGAGGACCCGGTGCGCTCCTACTTCTCGCCGCCGGTGTCTTCGCCGTCTGCTGGTTTTTCACCGCTCCGCAGCAGCTCGGCGGCTCGACGATCTATGCGTCCACCGTCGGAAACAGCATGGAGCCCCTCTTCCACAAGGGCGATCTCGCGCTCGTCCGGCCGGCGGCCGCCTACCGCGTGCACGAGATCGTCCTCTACGAGAACCACATCCTCCACCGCGCCGTTCTCCACCGGATCGTCGCGATCGACAACGGCCGCTACTACTTCAAGGGGGACCACAACGACTTCGTCGATCCCGGCTACGCGACCCGCCGCGATCTGCTCGGCGCACTCTGGCTCCGCGTCCCGCTGGCCGGGAACGCGGTCACGTTCCTCGGCCGGCCGTCGAACGCCGGCGCGCTCGGCGCCGCGGTCGTCCTGCTCCTCGTTCTCGGCGGCGGCGGACGCAGACGAAAGAGGCGAACGGCCGTGAAGAAGGCGCTCCGCTGCATCCACAAGCCGCGCCATCCGATCGAGGACGCCGGGACGATCGCCCTCCTCGCCGCCGCGGCGCTCGCGCTCGCCGTCGGGTTCACGACGCCGGCGACGAAGGCGGTCTCCGTCGTTGGCGCGTACAGCCAGTCCGGCGCGTTCACGTACTCCGCGCCTGTGCTCCACCCCGACCCGAACCTGTCGGGGCGTGCAAGCACGACCGGGCAGCCGATCTTCCTCAGTGAGTCGAAGACGGTGACCGTCGTCTTCCGCTACCACTTCACCTCGCGCTACGCGCACAGCGTGCGCGGCACGATCGGGCTCGGGGCGAACCTCTCGTCCCAGAGCTCGAGCTGGCATCGTATGTATGTCGTCGCCAAGGCGCGGCCGTTCACCGGCGACGACACGACGATCCGGACGACTCTGTCACTCACGACCCTCGGGCAGCTCGTCAGCGCGCTTGCGATCGTCTCGGGCAGCCCAGCCGACGCCTACGACGCCGCTCTCGTACCCACCGTGCGCATCCACGGGTTCGTGAACGGACAAGCGATCAGCGAGCGCTTCGAGCCGACGCTGTCGTTCACCGTCAACAAGACGCTGGTCAAGCCCGTCGTCGACGCTGCGGGCCCGGTCGCGGGCGCGACCTCCGTGCCCGCGTCGCCGCAGGCGCTGCTGCAGGCCGCTCTCAACCCAACCGTCGCGGGCGCGATCCCCGGCCGCGGCCCGCGCACCGTCTCGCTCGCGCGAACGGAGCTCTCCGTCGTCGACCTGCGCGGCGTCGGCGTCGGCCTCGCCGGCCTCCTTCTGCTGGTCCTCCTCACCCGGCCGATGCGCGAGCGCCGTCACGCGATGTCGGTCGAGCAGCGGATCGCCTCGAACGCGGGCTCGGTCGTCGTCGACGTCGTCGCCTTCCCGCTCGAAGGCGCTCCCGTGGCGGTGCCCGACTTCGCGAGCCTCGTCGGCCTCGCCCGCTATCTCGAGCGCCCGATCCTCCGCGACCGGGAGACGGGAGCGTTCACGCTCGCCGACAACGGCCAGGTGTACGTCTACCTCCCCGGGGACGCGACTCCGGGAAGGCCGCCGGCCCCCCCGCGTGCGCAGGCGGCCGGGAAGCGCCGGCTGCTGCGCTGGATCGCCCCGGGCCTCGCGATCGCCGTCGCCGGCGGGGCGGCCGTGAGCTTCACCGCCGCGAACGTCGTGCCGCTCTCGAATGCCGGCGTCTCCGCACAGGCGCTCACCTTGAGCCAGCTCGCCCCGTCCCAGTGCGCCGGCCTGAGCCTCGGCCACCTGGTCGTCGCGACCGGCTCGAACACGGTCGGACCGAGCGGCGGCGACCTCATCCTCGGCCGCGCGGGCACGGGCACCTACACGCTCAAGGGAGGCGCCGGGAACGACTGCATCGTCGCCGGCGGCGGCCCCGGGACGCGCAACACGCTCGACGGCGGCGGAGGCGCCGGCGACGTCTGCATCGGCGCCCCCGGGGCGCTGAACATCTTCAAGAACTGCGCGCTCACGTATTAGAGCCCGGCGCGATGGCGCTGGACGCCGGCGCGCGCAATAGTTGTCCTCATGACGACGCCCGACCTCCTGCACGAGGCGCTCCTCGGCGAGGCGGCGGAGAGCGCCTTCTTCGCCATCAGCGTGTACGACGACGACGGCCGCATGGTCGCCGTCAACAAGCGGGCGGCGGAGCTGCTCGGCGTCCGCCGCGACGAGCTCCTCTCCTACGACGTCGGCGCGTTCACCGCGGGCGGGTTCGACCGCACGCGCCTCTTCAGCCAGGAGATGCGCGAGGGCGTCCGGCTCGTCGAGCAGCGGGACGGCACACGCGTCCCGGTCGCGTTCGTCGTCGCCCCGGCGACGCTCTCCGGGCTGCCGTACTTCGTCGCCGTCTGGTGGCAGCTGCCCGAGGGCGATCCCCGGGCGGACTCGGCCTTCTGAGCGCCCCACGCGGCGTTTCCCCGTCTCGCTGGCGCTTTCCCGCACCGTTGGCAACAATCCGCGGATGTTCCAGATCGGAGACAGCCTGCGGGAGGCCCGGACCCGCCGGGGCTTCTCGGCCGCGGACGTCCACAAGGCGATCCGGATCCGCGAGCGCTACCTGACCGCGCTCGAGGAGGAGCGCTGGGACATGCTCCCCGGCGAGGCGTACACGAAGGGCTTCCTCCGAACCTACGCCGAGTTCCTCGGCCTGAACACCCAGCTGTACATCGACGAGTACAACGCCCGCATCGCCCGCCCGGCCGAGGACGGGCCGCCGCTCGTGCCGCACGCGACCGCCGCCGAGGGACGCGGACGGCCGGGGCGCGGCGTCCTCGTCGCGCTCGGCGCGATCGTCGCCGTCGCCGCGACCGTCGGCGGCCTCGCCGCCTGGCGC
>JAGWRZ010000135.1 GCA_028876365.1 Acidobacteriota bacterium
CACGTAGTTCACCGGACGATCCGCGCGGCCCTGGAACGCGCCGTTCAGCGCGGCGACCGTCAGCAGGCGCGTGTCGTAGTGCGCGAGCCCGCCGTAGGCGGTGATCGTGATCTCGTCCGCGTGGCCCTCGGCGAGGTCGAGCGCGAGCCTGCCGAGCTTCGCCGCGAGCGGGACGTACGGGCCGAGCACCTCCAGGTCCTCGGCGCCGACCACCGGGATGTTGACGGCGTTCGTGACGAGCCCGCCCTCGAGCGCGGCGGCGACCTGCTCGGCGACGATCACGCCGGCGCGGTCCTGCGCCTCGTCGGTGGACGCCGCGAGGTGCGGCGTGACGACGACGTTGTCGAGCTCGAGCAGCGGGCCGGCGTACGGCTCGGACGAGAACACATCGAGCGCGGCGCCCGCGACCTTGCCGGAACGAAGCGCGTCGACGAGCGCGGCCTCGTCGACGAGCTGGCCGCGTGCCGCGTTGACGATGCGCACGCCGTCGCGCATGCGCGCGAACGCGGACGCGTCGATCGCCCGGCGCGTCTCGTCGGTGAGCGGGAGGTGCAGGGTCACGAACTCCGCCGCGTGGTAGACGTCGTCCATCGTCTCGCCCCGCTCCGCCCCGAGCTCGCGGAACCGCTCGGCGGCGACGTACGGGTCATAGGCGACGACGCGCATGCCGAGACCGAGGGCTCGGCGCGCGACCTGCTGGCCGATCCGGCCGAAACCGAGGACGCCGAGCGTCTTGCCGGCGAGCTCGATCCCGCCGTGGGCCTTCCGTTCCCAGCGTCCCTGCTTCAGCGCCGCGTGCGCCTGCGGGATGTTCCGGGCGAGCGCAACGAGCAGCCCGATCGTGTGCTCGGCCGCGGACACCACGGTCGACTCGGGCGCGTTCGCCACGACGATCCCGCGGCGCGTCGCCGCCTCGACGTCGACGTTGTCGACGCCGACGCCCGCGCGACCGATCACCTTGAGGTTCGTCGCGCGCTCGATGACGTCGGCCGTGAGCTTCGTCGCCGAGCGGACGACGATCGCGTCGTACCGGCCGACGATCTCCTCGAGCGGCGACTCGAGATCGACGTCGACGTCGAAGCGCTCGCGCAGGAGGTCGACGCCGGCGTCGGCGATCGCCTCGCGCACGAGCACCTTGGCGCTCACGCGCGGCTCACGCGACCTGTGTGTGCTCGTATGCCTCGAGCGCCGCGGTGACGGCGACGCCGCGTTCCACGTCGAGGCCGAGGTCGGCCGCGACGATCTCGATCGCCGCGAGCGCAGTCGTGATGTCGAAGACGTCGAACCAGCCGATGTGGCCGATGCGGAGGATCTTCCCCTTGAGGTCCCCCTGCCCGCCGGCGAGCGTGATCCCGAATCGGGTACGGACGCCGGAGATGATCTCGGCCGCCTCCGCCGCGCGAACGGCGGTGACGACCGCGCTCCGGTCCTCGTCCGGCGAGAAGAGCTCGAGGCCCATCGCCTTGACGCCGGCGCGTGCGGCCCGCCCGAGGCGCACGTGCCGGTCGAATGCCGCCTCGAGCCCCTCGTCGAGGAGGATGCCGAGTGCGACGTCGAGCGCCGCGACGAGCGAGACGGGCGGGGTGAACGGGGCGTCGAGCGCGCGCTGCGCCTTGCGCGTGCGCTCCCAGTCGAAGTAGAAGCGGGGCGTCGAGCCGCACGCGGCCGCCGCCGCCTCCGAGACGGAGGCGAGGCCGAGGCCGGGCGGCGTCATCAACGCCTTCTGCGAGCCGGAGACGACGACGTCGAGCCCCCACGCATCGGTCTCGCACGGGACGGCGCCGAGGCTCGAGACCGCGTCGACGACGACGAGGGCGCCGGCCTCCTTCGCCGCCGCGGCCATCGCCTGCACGTCGGCGACGACGCCGGTCGACGTCTCGGACTGCACGACCCACACCGCCTTCGCCTCGCGTTCGGCGAGCCGAGACCGGACGTCGTCGGGGTCGGGGGTCTCCCCCCACGCATACTCGAGACGGTCGACCTCCGCGCCGTAGGCGGACGTCATCGCGATCCAGCGCTCGCCGAAGCTGCCCGCGGAGACGACGAGGTGGCGCTCGCCCGGCGAGACGAGGTTCACGACCGCGGACTCGAACGCCCCCGTTCCCGACGAGGCGAACAGGAGCACATCCGACTCGGTGCGGCACACCTCGCGCAGCCGCGCGAGGCAACGCTCGTACACGGGCCGGAAGTCGGGGCTGCGGTGGTGCACGACGGGCGCGCCCATCGCAGCGAGAACCTCGGGCGGGACGGGCGTCGGCCCCGGCGTGAGGAGGTACCGCTTCATCCCTCGACCCTAGCTTAGGGTCCTGTCGTGGCTCCCGGCGAAGACCGCACAATCGCCCATGCGGCGCGTCGAGCGCGGCGCTTCTCCCCGGTGCGCGCGTGAACGCGCTCCTCGCGTTCGCCGCCGCGTTGATCGCGCTTCGCCTGGCGGGAAAGCTGTTCGCGCGTCGCGCGCAACCGCACATGCTCGTGTGGGCCTCGTCGCTCGGCGCGTACGCGGTCGCGGCGGCCGCGATCGCGTGGGGCGAGGCGGCCCAGTGGGACGGGCGCGCGTTCCGCGTCTACTACGCCACCGGCGCGCTCCTGACCGCGCCTCTCCTCGGCCTCGGGTCGCTCGGGCTCGCGGGCTTCCGCCGCGCGAACGCCGCCGCGCTCGCCTACGGCGGTCTCGCCATCGGCATCTCGCTCGCCGTGCCCGTTCACGGGCTCTTCGCCGCGCACGGCATCCCCCCCGCGCAGGACCACCTCGCGTTCGTTCCGGCGCGCCTTCTCGCGATCGTCGCCAACGTGCTCGGAACGGCGGCCGTGGTCGCCGTCGCCCTTCGCTCGTTCCGCCGCAGGCCGCTCGGCAACGGCCTCGTCGTCCTCGGGGTGGCCGCCGCCGCGGCCGGAAGCGGCCTCGCCGGCCTCGGCGCCGGCGGCGCCGCCGTGGGGATCGCGATCGGCGCAGCCCTCCTGTACAGCGGCTTCGTGGCCCCGGCGCGCTCCCGCGAAGGTTTATTCACACGGTCTTTACGAAATCGCGTCTAGGTTGACCTGACGCATAGCCGCGCCGAGTGGTGATTCCCCGTGCGGCGGGGTGCACCAGCCCACTCGGCCTACGACGTGCAAACGACCTCGGGGAGGAACCTTTGCGGCGATTACTCCTGGCTTCGGCCGTGCTGTTCCTGTTCTGCGTGTCCGCGGCCCTCGGCGCCGAAGGGCCGGACGGAGGCAACGGGAAGCGGACGGCGCACGCGGGCCGCGGAGCGGCCCTGCGCTACCTGGAGGGCGAGCTCCGCGGGTACGAGCGGCAGACGTGGTACTGGCAGAAGCTCACGGGCTCGCCCATCAGCCAGACCGCCGGCCGGACCCTGGCGGCGATGGCCGTCTCCGATCTCCAGCAGACGGTTCGGGTGTGGGAGGAGCGGGAGGCGAGGGCCCACCGCGTCGCCCAGCATCCACCGCACATGTCCGAGTGGATGTGCATCCACCACTACGAGGGAGCCTGGAACGACGCCGGCGGCCCGTACTGGGGCGGCCTGCAGATGAGCCTCACCTTTCAGCAGCGCTACGGCGGCTGGATCTATGCGAAGAAGGGAACGGCCGACCACTGGACCCCGCTCGAGCAGATCTGGACGGCGGAGAAGGCCCTCAAGACCAGGGGTTTTTGGCCCTGGCCGAACACGGCGAGGTTCTGCGGCCTGATCTGACGTCAGCATGACTTGACAATGACATCACTCTGATGTCATACTGCCGTCATGCAGATCGACGGCTACGTCCAGGCACTCCGAGAAGACCTCGCCCGGATCGCGGCGGTCGGCGACGCGTCGACCGCCCGCGCCGCCGAGCTCCTCTCGGTCGCGCTCGAGTCGGCCGTCGGGAGGCGCCTGCTCGAGGCGCTCTCCGAGGCCGCCCTCGAGCTGAACAGCCAGCTCGAGGAGGGACGGGTCGAGATCCGGTTCGCCGGAACCGACCCGGAGCTCGTCTACGTCGCAGACGACGAGGCCGCCGGCCCGGCGCCGGACCAGGCCGAGGAGGCGTTCACCGCCCGTATCACGCTGCGGCTGCCCGAGAGCCTGAAGACGCGGCTCGATGCGGCCGCCTCCCTCCACGGCGTGTCCGTGAACACGTGGCTCGTCCAGGTGCTCCAGCGCCAGCTCGAGTCGCGCACCCCGTCCGGCGGCGGCAACCGCCGCCGGCTGACCGGCTACGGCCGGAGCTGAAAGGAGCCGGAGATGTCGATCCTCCATCCCACGCCGCCGCCCACCGTCCGCATCCACTGGATCTACGACGACCCGTCCGATTGCGATGACTGAGCGGACCTTCCACACGCCGGAGCCGGTGACGCTCGAGGTGAAGGTCCCCGCCGGCGAGATCCTGGTGGAGACCGTCGACGGCGACGAGTCCTCCGTCGTCCTCGAGGGGCCGGACAAGCTCCTGGAGCAGACGCGCGTCGAGCTCTTCGGCAACCGCCTGGCGGTGGAGCTCGAGGTCAAGGGCCCGTTCGGGCTCACGATCCAGATCGGCGACTGGAGCTTCGGCCGTGGAGGCCTTCGCGTCCGGGCCCGCGTGCCGCACGGAAGCTCGGCCGGCCTCGCCACCGCGTCCGCCGACATGCGCATGCGGGGCACCTACGGGGCGCTCGACGTGAAGTCCGCGTCGGGGGACCTCGTCGTCGAGGGCGACGTCCACGAGGACGCGACGATCAAGACCGTGAGCGGGGACGTGCGCCTTCGGTCCGTCGGCGGCGAGCTGCGCGTGCAGACGGTGTCGGGCGACCTCCTCGCGGAGGCGGCCGGCGGCGACGTGACGACGAAGGCCGTCTCGGGCGACATCCGCATCGAGTCCGCACGCAGCGGGCACGTGACGGCGCAGTCGGTGTCCGGCGACATCGAGATCGGGGTCGCGCCGGGAACGAACATCGACGTCGACGCCGGCTCGGTCTCGGGCGACCTCGCCTCGGAAGTGCCCCTGGCGAGCGAGGCAGGCGCGGTCGGCGACGGCCCGGTGCTCGTCGTGCGGGGGAAGACCGTCAGCGGCGACGTCAAGGTGTTCCGCGCGGTATGAGGCAGCTGCTCCGCCGCCGCGACGTCCGCCTGCTGCTCGCCGGCCAGTCGCTCTCCATGTTCGGCGACTGGGCGATGATCATCGCGCTCGGCATCTGGGCACGGGTGCTCACCGGCTCGAACGCGGAGGCCGGCCTCGTCTTCCTCTGCCTCGGGGTGACCGGGCTGATCGCGCCGCTCGGCGGGCTCCTCGTCGACCGGATGGCGAAGCGCCCGTTGATGATCGCGACGCATCTCGCGCTCGCCGCGGCGATGTGCCTGCTGCTCCTCGTGCACACGCGCGCCGAGCTCTGGCTCCTGTACCTCGTCACCGTTCTCTACGGGCTCGGCGGCGACGTCTTCGGCGCCGCGCGCTCGTCGATGCTCAAGGCGATGGTGCCGGACGCGCAGCTCGCCGAAGCGAACGGGATCCTGCAGTCGGTGCGCGAAGGGCTGCGGATCATCGCGCCCGTCACGGGCGCCGGCATCTTCGCGGCTTTCGGCGGTCACGTCGTCGCGCTCGTCGACGCGGCGACGTTCGTCTGCTCCGCCGCGACGCTCGTCGCGCTTCCGTTCGCTGAGCCTGCGCTCGCACGGCGCGAGCAGCACGTCGTCCGCGAGGCGTCGGCCGGGCTCGCGTTCATCGCGCGCAACCGCGTGCTGCGCGAGCTGAGCATCGGCGTATGCCTCGCTCTGCTCGTCGTCGGCTTCTCCGAGACGCTCGTCTTCGCCATCGTCACGAAGGGAGTGCACCGCTCGCCCGCGTTCATCGGCGTCCTCGAGACGTTCCAGGGCGTGGGCGCGATCGCCGGCGGCCTCACCGCCGCCGCGCTCATGCGTCGCCTCGGCGACGTTCGCCTCGCCGGCCTCGGGCTCGCCACCTTCGGGATCGCGTGCTTCGGCCTCCTCGTCCCGCGCCTTGCCGCCGTCCTCCCCTCCGGGGTCGTCGTCGGGGTCGGGATCGCGTGGGCGATCGTCGCCCTGGCGACCGCGTACCAGCGACGCAGCCCGCAGGTCATTCAGGGCCGCGTGGCCGCCGCCTCCAACATGCTGTTCAGCGTGCCGCAGACGGCGTCGATCGCCCTCGGGGCACTGCTCATCACGGTCATCGACTACCGCCTGGAGATCGTCATCATGGCTCTCGTGACGCTGGCGGCCGCCGTGTACCTCTCCACGCGTACCGAGAACGAGAGCCTCGTCGCTGATCCCGCTCAGGCGTAACCGCGACTTCATCCTGCTCCAGTCGGGGCAGGTGCTGTCGACGATCGGGTCGGAGTCGACCGCGATCGCCTATCCCCTGCTCGTGCTCGCCGTGACGCACTCGCCGGCGAAGGCGGGTGTCGTCGGCTTCCTCCGCATCCTGCCCTGGGCCCTGTTCGGCTTCGCCGCAGGCGTCGTGACGGATCGCCTGCCGCGCAAGCGCGTGATGATCACGGGAGACATCGTGCGCGTCCTCCTGATGGCAAGCGTCGTCGCCGCCGTCGCGCTCGGCCACATCACGTTCGTGCAGATCCTCCTCGTCGCGTTCGTCGAGGGCTCCATGTACGTGTTCTTCAACATCGCCGAGATCGGCGCGCTGCGCTCGGTCGTGCCGCCGCAGCAGCTGCCGACCGCGGCCGCGGCGGAGCAGGCGCGCTACTCGACCGTCACGCTCGTCGCGCCGACGCTCGGCGGCGCTCTCTTCGGCGTCGGCCGCATGTTCCCGTTCCTCGCCGGCGCGATCTCGCCCGGGTTCTCGCTCGGCTCGCTGCTCGCGATCCGGACGCCGTTCGAGCGCGAGCGGACGGCGGACGACGCGCCGTGGCGCACGCAGCTCGCGGAGGGATTCCGCTTCCTCTGGGCGCGCCCCTTCCTGCGCACGTGCGCGCTCCTCTTCACGTGGACGAACCTCGCCTTCGAGGGGATCGTGCTCGCCTTCATCGTCATCGCCCGGCGGCAGGGCCTCTCGAGCACCGAGATCGGGCTGCTCATCGCGGCCTTCGGCGCGTGCTCGCTCGTCGGGTCGGCGGCGTCGCCGTGGATCCAGAAGCGGCTGTCGATGCGCGCGATCGTCGTTTCCTCGCTCTGGCTCCAGGTTGCGACGATCGGGTTCGTCGTCGATCCGAGCGTGTACGTGCTGATCGCGTGCTCCGTGCCGATGGCCCTCTTCTTCCCGACGGTCAACGCCGTCGTCATCGGCTACCGCGTTGCGGTGACGCCGGAGCGGCTGACGGGCCGCGTGAACTCGGTCGCGCGCACGATCGCGCTCTGCGGAGCGCCGCTCGGGCCCCTCGCCGCCGGCCTCATGCTCGGCGCGCTCTCGGCCCGCGAGACGATCGCCGTCCTGACGGGGATCCTCGCCGTGCTCGCCGTGCTCGCCTCGCTGCTCCCGTCGATCCGCAACGCGCCGACACTCGACGAGCTCGCGACGCTCCCGCTCACCGAGCCAGTCGTTCCCGAAGCAGTCGGTTGACGACCTTCGGGTCGGCCTTTCCGCCGGTCTCCTTCATCACCTGCCCGACGAAGAAGCCGAGCACGCCCTCCTTGCCGCCGCGGTAGGTCTCCACCTGACCGGGGTTCGCGGCGAGGACGGCGTCGACGAGCGGCGCCAGCGCCGCCTCGTCGCCGACCGCGGCGTCGGAGAGGTAGTCGTCCGCGGTGATCGAGGCGGTCGCCGCCGCGGCGAAGGCACGGTCGAGCGCCTCGCGCGTGAGGTTCGCGCCGAGGACGGCCGCGAGCGCGGGCGCGTTCTCCGGCAGGAAGTCTCCCCTGTTCATCGCGACGTTCGCCGCGGCGCGCCATTCGACGCCCGCCGCCGCGAGCAGCTCGGCCTTGCGCTCGTTCCCCGTCGAGACGAGCTCGGACGCGAGCGGAAAGCCGACGAGGGGCTCCAGCCGGCGGATGCGCGCACCCGGCAGCTCCGGCAGAGCGCCGCCCAGCCGCTCGACCATCTCCGCCGGCGGCTCGACCGGCACGAGGTCCGGCTCGGGAAAGTAGCGGTAGTCGTCGGCTTCCTCCTTCGAGCGGTGCACGGTCAGCCGGTCGGTGTCGGCGTCGTAGTCGTACGTCGACTGCACGACCTCCTCCCCCGCCTCGTGCGCCGCGACCTGCTGCCGCACCGCCGCCTCGATCGCACGGCCGATGAACGTGAACGAGTTCATGTTCTTGATCTCCCAGCGCGGGCGGAGCCCGTCCTCGCCGCGCCTCCGGACCGAGACGTTCACGTCGGCGCGCAGCGTCCCTTTCTCCATCTCCGCGTCGCTGACTCCCAGCTCGACGATCGTCTGGCGCAGCAGCCGCATGTAGCGGAGCGCCTCGTCGGCGGAGTGCATGTCGGGCTCGCTGACGATCTCGAGGAGGGGCGTGCCGCTGCGGTTGAAGTCGACGAGCGAGGCGGTCGCACCCACGGAGCGCCCGGTCGCGCCGCCCGCGTGGACGGTCTTCGCCGCGTCCTCCTCGAGATGCGCGCGCACGATGCCGACGATCTCCTCACCGTCCTCCGTCGGGATGACGAGCCGTCCGCGGCCGCACAACGGCGACTCGTACTGGCTGATCTGGTAGCCCTTCGGGAGGTCGGGGTAGAAGTAGTTCTTCCGCGCGAACACCGCGCGCTTCGCGATGGCGCACTCGAGCGCCAGGCCGAGCTTGATCGTCAGCTCGATCGCACGCTCGTTCGGGACGGGAAGCGCGCCCGGATGCGCGAGGCACACCGGGCACGTGCGCGAGTTCTCGTGCGCCCCGTAGTCGAGCTCGCATCGGCAGAACATCTTCGTCCGGGTCTTCAGGTGCGCGTGCACCTCGAGCCCGATGACGGGCTGCCAGTCAGACATCGAGCCTGCCCTTCGCCTCGCGCAGGGCGTCTTCGATGTCCTCGCGCACCCGGACCATGCCGAGGCGATGCTCGAGGGCGCCGTGCGTCTCGATCAGCCACAACTCTCGCTCGCCCGCCTCGAGCTGGAGCTTCACGTCACCGAGGAGGACGGCGCGCGAGCCGTCGAGCACACGCGGCTGTGCGCCGAAGACGCGCTCGACCGCCGGAACGAAGTCGGCCGCGGGGTCCTCGAATCTCACCGCAATCGCTCCGGGACGACGTCGAAGCCGATCGCCTGCTCGAGCGCGTGCCCGACGCGGAAGAGCATGTTCTCCGCGAATTGCGGGCCGATCAGCTGGAGCCCGACCGGGAGGCCGTCGGAGAGGCCGCAGGGGATGTTCAGCCCCGGCAGGCCGGCCATGCACGAGGGGATCGTCAGCAGGTCGGATGCGTACATCGCGAGCGGGTCGGCCGTTCGTCCGCCGAGCGCGAACGCGACCGACGGCGAGGTCGGCGTGACGAGCAGGTCGAAGCGCTCGAACGCCTCGGCGTGCTCGCGCGCGATCACCGTGCGCACCTTCTGCGCCTGGCCGTAGTACGCGTCGTAGTAGCCGGCGGAGAGCGCGTACGTCCCGACGAGGATGCGGCGCTTCGGCTCGTCGCCGAATCCCTCGTCGCGCGTGTTCTCGTACATCGCGAGCCGGTCCTCCGCATGGGGCGAGCGGTGGCCGTAGCGCACCCCGTCGTACCGGGCGAGGTTCGACGACGCCTCCGCCGGCGCGATCAGGTAGTAGCAGGGAAGCCCGAAGTCGACGGAGCGCGGCAGCGAGCACTCCCCCACCTCCGCGCCGAGGTCGCGGCACAGCGCGATCGCGCGCTCGACCGCGTGGCGCACGCCCGGCTCGATCGCCTCGTGCTCGTTCAGCTCGACCGGGACGCCGACGCGGACGCCCTTCAGGTCGTCGCGGTGCGGAAGCTCGACCGGCGGAGACTCGACCGTCGTCGTGTCGCATGGATCGCGGCCCGCGATGATCGAGTACAGGTACGCGCAGTCGCGGACGTTCTTCGCCACCGGGCCCACCTGGTCGAGGCTGGACGCGAACGCGACGATGCCGTAGCGCGAGACGGTCCCGTACGTCGGGCGCAGGCCGACGTTGCCGCACAGCGCCGACGGCTGCTTGATCGAGCCGCCGGTGTCGGAGCCGAGCGCCCAGGGGGCGAGGCCCGCCGACACCGCCGCGGCGGAGCCGCCGCCGGAGCCGCCGGGGACGCGCGCGGGATCCCACGGGTTGCGGGACGGGCCGTACGCCGAGTTCTCGGTCGACGACCCCATCGCGAACTCGTCCGTGTTCGTCTTTCCGAGCACGCGCAGCCCGTGCTCCTTGCAGCGGGCGACGACCGTCGCGTCGTACACCGGGACGTATCCCCGGAGGATCTTCGAGCCCGCCGTCGTCGGGATCCCCCTCGTGCCGATGACGTCCTTCAGGGCGATGGGGATGCCGTCGCCGCCGGAGTCCTCGCACACGTGCAGGTAGCAGTGGAGCTCCGGGTCGCGCTCGCCGATGGCCTCGAGGTAGGCGGCGAAGAGCTCCGGCCCGGAGACCTCCCTGCGGTCGAGGAGCTCTTTCGCCCCTTCGGCGGTCAGCCTCAGCGTGTCGATCACGAGCCACCCGGTGGCACGCGGAAGAAGTCCCCCTCGCGGTCGGGCGCGTTGCGGAGGGCATCCTCGACGGAAAGCGACGTGCGCGGCTCGTCCGCCTCCCACGCGTTGACGACCTCGAGCGGATGGGAGGTCGCCGGGACGTCGCGGAGGTCGAGCTCGGAGACCTTCGAGACGGCGGCGAGGATGTCGTTCAGCTGCAGCTCGAGCCGCGCGAGCTCGTCCTCGCGCAGCTGGAGGCGCGCCAGGTGGGCGACGTGGAGCAGGAGATCGCGGGAGATTTCGGCCATCGCGTTTTGATCCTTCCAGAAACGAAGAGGGCCCCTGTCGGGGCCCTCTCAAGTCTGAGTCCGACAGGGTTCTAGATCGCCTGGACGTTCGCGGCCTGCGCGCCCTTGGGGCCCTGCACAACCTCGAACGACACGCGCTGGCCTTCGGTCAGCGACTTGTAGCCGTCCATCGCGATCGCCGAGAAGTGGACAAAGACGTCATCGCCGCCTTCGCGCTCGATGAAGCCGTAGCCCTTCTCGTTCGAGAACCACTTCACGGTGCCCTCAGCCAACTGTTCCTCCCTACCGACAACTCCGACGGCACAGCCGCCGACCGACGTCAAGCGCGCCGATCTTAGCTCAGTGGGCGGGATTCGCAAGCATTCCGCGCCGGGCGCGGGCGGCGGCGACCGTGTTCTGGAGGACCATCGCGATCGTCATCGGCCCCACGCCTCCGGGCACGGGCGTGAGGTGGCCGGCGACGCCGGCGACCGCGGGGTCGACGTCCCCGAGGAGGCCGGCCTCCGTCCGGGAGAGCCCGACGTCGATCACGGCCGCCCCCGGCTTGACCATCTCGGCCCCGACCATGTGCGGCCGGCCGACGGCGGCGACGAGGACGTCCGCTTCGCGCGTGTGCCGCGCCAGGTCGCGCGTGCGCGAGTGACAGGTCGTCACGGTCGCGTTCGCGGCCAGGAGGAGCTGCGCCATCGGCTTCCCGACGATGACGGAGCGGCCGATGACGACGGCGTTCGCGCCGGCGAGGGGGATCGCGTACTCCTCGAGCATCCGCATGACGCCGAGCGGCGTCCCCGGCACGAGCGCCGGCCGGCCGAGGTAGAGGCGGCCCGCGTTCTCGGGATGGATCCCGTCGATGTCCTTCGCCGGGTCGATCGCCTCGATCGCCGTCCACTCGTCGATGTGGCCGGGGAGCGGCAGCTGGACGAGGAGGCCGTCGACGGCGTCGTCGGCGTTCAGGTCGGCGATCAGGGCGAGGACGTCGTCCTGGCTCGTGCCCGCGGGGACGCGGTGGTCGATCGCCTCGATGCCCGCCGCGGCCGCCGCCTTCTGCTTCAGGTCGATGTAGACGTGGGAGGCGGGATCGTCGCCGACGAGGACGGTCGCGATGCCGACGTGGTCGAGCTCGGCGACCGACGCGGCCACCTCCGTGCGCACTTTCGCGGCGAGCGCCTTCCCGTCGATGATGGTCGCGGTCACCGCGCGAGCTTATCCTGCTCCCGATGCGCCTCCCGAGGAAGAACGATCCTGCGTCGATCGCCGCGCGCCGCGAGGCGCTCGGCCTCGAGGGCGACGCCGATCTGAGCGCGTACGCGAAGGCGGCCGAGTCGGTCGTCGGCGTCGTCGAGATCCCCGTCTCGGTCGCGCAGCTCCGGATCGCGATCGGGCAGTACGCGCTCTCCGACAGCGGCGAGGTGGTCGAGGCCGGACGCGAGCTCGAGGACGTCGTCGTCCCGCTCGCGCACACGGAGGGCAGCCTCACCGCGTCGCTCCAGCGCGGCGCGCGTGCGGTCGAGGAGTCGGGCGGCTTCCGCACGCACGTGCTCTTCGACCGGATCACGCGCGCGTCGTGCTTCGTCTGCCGCGACACGGGCGACGCGATCGCGCTCGCGGCGTGGATCGAGACACGCGTCGGCGAGATGCGCGACTGGCTGCTCGCGGCCGAGATACCGGAGCTGTCCCGCCATGCGGTGCTGCGCGAGGTGAAGACGCATGTGGTCGGACCGATGTGCCACGTGCTCTGGCGGTTCACGACGGGCGACGCGGTCGGCGCGAACATGATGACGCGCAACGCGTACGCGCTGAACATGGCGTTCGTCGGCCCGCAGTCGCCCGTCGCGATCGAGCGGTCGATGCTCGAGGCGAACATGGGCGGCGACAAGAAGCCGTCGTACGAGTACTTCCAGTCCGGGCACGGCAAGACGGTGATCGCCGAGGCGACGCTCACAGACGACGCGATCCGGCGCGTGCTGCGGACGACGGCGGAGGATCTGGCCGAGCTCGCGTGGGCCGGGACGAACGGCGCGGTCGCGTCGGGGATGCAGTCGGTCGCGTTCACTCCCGCGTCGGCGATCGCCGCGGTGTTCGCGGCGACGGGCCAGGACCTCGGCATGGTCGGGACGAGCTCGATGGCGCACGGGACGGCGCGCCGCGTCGAGGGCGGGCTGCACGTCTCGATCCGGTTCCCCGGGCTCGAGGTCGGGACGATCGGCGGCGGGACGACGCTCCCGTCCGCGCGGGGATGGCTCGAGCTGATGGGTTGCGCGGGCGCCGGGCGTGTGTACCGCTTCGCGCAGATCGTCGCCGCGGCGGCGATGGCGCTCGAGATCTCGGCCTCGGCCGCGATGGCGACCGCGGGGTCGGAGAACTTCTTCCGCGCCCACTTCGAGCGCGGCGGACTTCGGTGACACCGGCGTAACGGGGACTGTCCCCCGGTGCAGCGCTTTCACCCCACCGGACATGTCCGGAGCCCGGGCGTGGTACGGCGACGCCCCGAGGTGCGCACCGCGCCCCGCGGCCGCCGCCGCGCCCGCGCCGCCGCACCGCCGCGCCGCGTGACGAACGACCGATCGGGCAACGTATCCCGCACATGATCGTCCTCGTCGCAGCCGCCGCGATCCAATGCCGGGCACGCAGCATCGGCCCCGGCGCCCTCGGCCGCGGCGGCGCCGCCGGCGTCGCCTGCATGCTCGCCGCCTACCGCCGCGACTGCCGCGCCGCCGACTACACCCTCTCGTCCTTCGGCGTCGACACCGTCCGGACGGAGACCTTCACGATGCTGCGCGGCGCGAACGCCTGCACGATCCGCGTGACCGACAGCTTCCGCGTCGTCCCGCGGCCGCCGCGCGTCCTGCGCCGCCTCCTCTGCGCGCGCCTCCGCACGACCTCGACGGGCGGCGTCGTCGCGGACCGCTGCACGCCGGCGGCGACCGTCTCGCTGACGACCCTCGGCCCCTAGAACGGGAGCGCGACGTCGCGGACGTCGAGCCCGAGGCTCGCCGCCAGACGGACGCCGTGATTCAGCTCCATCTTCAGGCGCTCGCGGTCGCGCGCCTCCATCAGCTGCCCGATCATCTCGCGCGCCTTCGGGCGCCAGAGCGCATGCGCCGCGAACTCCGGCAGCATCCGGTTCGCCGCGTCGATCAGCTGCTGCTTGATCGTCGGCGGCGCGCGCTCGAGCAGGATCCGCTCGTACGCCATCCCCGACCCGTGGTGGATGCCGTCGTCGACCGCGAGCCGGTTGCAGATGTCCTCGAGGATCGTCCCGCGCGACGAGCGCGCGATCAGCCGGAAGCGCGGGATGATGAGCCGCTCGAAGAACACCTGCATGAGGAAGACCTTCTCCTCGAGCGAGTCGGCCTCGAGGAACATGTGGCCGAGGCGGTCGAGATGCGGGTCGCGCTCGCCCTCCCCCCCGACCCGGCCGATGAGCTTCAGCCACGCCTCGGTGTGGCGCGACTCGTCCTGCACCATCGTCGAGTAGTAGAGCCGCGCCTCCGGATCGGGCGCCGCATTCAGGAGCTGCGCGGCCATCTCGCAGGCGATGATGTCCGCCTGCAGCTGCTGCATGACGACCGAGCGCCAGACGTCGCGCCGGCGCGCCATCCGCTGCGGGGAGCCCTTGCCCTCCGGCACCGGCGGCCGCTCGTTCCACGGGACGTCGCGCACCTGCCACTCCTGGTGCTTCGCGAGCTCGTAGAAGCGGAGGACGCCCGCGTACGCGGCGCGCCCCACGAGCTCCTCGACCGGTTCCGCGCTCACGGCGGGGACCTTAACGCCAGAATCCGGATGTGATCGCCCTGGTCTTCAGCTACGACGTGCGCGACGCCGGCGCGTTCGAGCGGGCCTACGGCCCGAACGGCGACTGGGCGCGGTTCTTCCGGTCCGGCCGCGGGTACATCGGCACCGAGCTCCTCCGAGACGTGGAGACGCCCGGCCGCTACCTCGTCGTCGACCGCTGGGAGAGCGCCGAGGCCTACAACGCCTTCGCCTCCGACCACCGCGAGGAGTACATGCGCCGCGTCGACGACACCCGCTTCCACTACGACCAGGAGCTGCGGCTCGGCACCTTCGTCTCGGTCTGGGAGGACGACTCGACCGAGGGATGAGGCGCGGCGGCCGCGGAGCCGATCATCCCGCCCGGAGCCCGACACTGCGGCAGGGAGAGTGCCGCATGGTCAAGCAGGTCGTCTTCATCGCAGCCCTCGTCGCCGCCGCGATGTTCGCGGTGAAAGACCACCGCATCCTGCAGTCCGCGGGGCTGACCGGGTCGTGTGTCGTCGTCGAGACGGCCGCGAACGGCCAGCAGGTCGAGGCCTGCACGTCCGGGAAGCTCGAGGGCGCGCCCAACCTGAGCGGGAACGGCTGCACCGACGCCGGCCCGTATGCGGGCCGCGAGTACTGGCGCTGCCCGGCGCCGGTCGCCTCCGCACCCGCTCCGTAGGCTGCCTAAACAAATCCGGCCGAAAACAGTCTCAGTAGCCAAGAGTAGGCTTCCGACCGGGAGGTTGTCCGTGGCTGCCGAGGATCTGGGACGGGCGAACGAGATCGCCGAGCGCCTGCTCGACAACATCGAGACGGTCGTCCACGGCAAGCGGGAGCAGATCAAGCTCGTCGTGGCCGCTCTGATGTGCAGCGGCCACGCGCTGCTCGAGGACGTCCCCGGGACGGCGAAGACGGTCCTCGCGCGCGCGATCGCAGGCTCGATCGACGGCGCCGTGGCCTCGCGCATCCAGTGCACGCCCGACCTCCAGCCGACGGACGTGACCGGCCTCTCGATCTTCAACCAGCTCGACCGCGACTTCGAGTTCCGCCCCGGTCCCGTGTTCGCGAACGTCGTCCTCGTCGACGAGATCAACCGTGCGATGCCGAAGACGCAGTCGGCGCTGCTCGAGGCGATGGCCGAGCAGCAGGTGACGGTCGACGGCGAGACGCGCCGCCTCGACGACCCGTTCCTCGTCATGGCGACGCAGAACCCGATCGAGTACGAGGGGACGTTCCCGCTTCCCGAGGCGCAGCTCGACCGCTTCTTCGTGAAGACGACGCTCGGCTACCCGGATGCGGACTTCGAGGCGCGCATCGTCGAGGAGCAGCTCGGCGGACATCCGCTCGGACGCCTCGCGCCCGTCGTCGGCCTGGAGGAGATCGTGACGCTGCGCGACGCCGTCGCACAGGTCTTCCTGCACGAGGCGGTCGCGCGCTGGATCGTCGAGCTCGTGCGCGCGACGCGCGAGATCGAGATCGTCGCGATCGGGAGCTCGGTCCGCGGCACTCTCGCGCTCAACCGGGCCGCGCGCGCCTGGGCGGTGCTGCACGCGCGGCGCTACGTCACGCCCGACGACGTCGAGCGGCTGTTCGTCCCGGTGCTGATGCACCGCCTCCTCTTCCGACCGAGCTTCCTCGCCGAGATCAGGGATCACGGGTGGGAGGCGGCGAGCGCCGACGTCCGCCGGCGATGCCTCACGATCGCGCCGAAGCCGGGCTTCGACATCGACCTCGACGTGCCGGCGGCCGTGTGACGGCGTGACGCCGTGACCGCCGCGGTCTTCCCGCTCATCCCGCGCCGGCGCGTCGTCGGCCTCGCGTTCGGAGGCGTGCGCAGCGTGCGCCGCGGCATCGGCTCGGACGTCGCCAGCACGCGTCCGTACCGCCCGGGCGACGACGTCGCCTGGATGGACTGGGCCGCGTCCGCGAAGCTGTCGGCGGCGCGCGGCGAGGACGAGTTCATCGTCCGCGAGCGCTACGCCGACGAGGCGCCGCGTGTCGTCGTCGTCTGCGACCGGCGGCCGTCGATGGGGATCCGGAGCTCGGCGTTCCGCACGCTCGACAAGCCGGGCGCGATCCTCGCCGCGCTCGACCTGATCGGGACGAGCGCGCACGCGGCGCGCAGCCTCACCGGCTACGTCGACCACGCGTACGGCGGCCCGTTCTGGCGGCCGCCGCGAAGCGAGCGGCTCGCGGAGCCCGGGACGTTCGAGCGCCCCTTCGGCGCGCCCGAGGACGCGGTCGCGCGCGGGCTCGCGTTCCTCGGCGAGCACCGCCGCGAGCTGCCGACGCAGGCGTTCGTCTTCGTCCTCTCCGACTTCCTCGTGCCGCCGGACATGGATGCATGGCAGCGGGCGCTCGAGCACCAGTGGGAGCTCGTCCCCGTCGTGCTGCAGGACCCGGTGTGGGAGAGCTCGTTCCCCCCGGTCGGCGGGATCACGATCCCGTACGCCCAGGCCGGGAGCGGGCGCGTCGTCCCCGTGTACGTGACCGACGCGGAGGCGACGCGCATCCGCGAAGACAACGAGGCGCGACGCGACGCGCTCGTACGCGACTTCCGCTCGCTCGGCATCGAGCCGGTGGACGCGGGCTCGCACGACTACGCCGATCTGCTGTCGTCGTTTCTGCGTTGGGCCGACGTGCGCCAGATGTGGCGCGGAGCCGTCGCATGAAGGCGGTGCTCGCGGCGTTCGCCGGCGCGCTCGTCCTCGCGGGCGGCGCTCTCGGAGCGTCGGGGCCGCCGAGCTCGACGCCGTCCCCGTCCCAGTCCCCGTTCCCGATCCAGTCCGGGCTCCCCTTCCACGCATCCGGCTCGGTCATCGGGGAGGGGACGCCGCTCAAGGCGTACGCGAACATCGTCCCGACGGTGCATCTGTTCGGCGACACGCTGCAGGCGAAGCTCGCGGTCGTGGCCGACACGCGGTGGGTCGACCCGGCGCGCCTTCGCGTCACCGCCGGCTTCGCGCCGTACACCACGGTCGCTGCGCCGACCGTGCTGCGCATCCACGTCGGTCGCTTCGAGCAGCTGACCTGGACGTGGGAGCTGCGCTGCCTGACCGCGAAGTGCGTCCCGGTCTCCCCGCCGAGCGAGACGCTGCACGTCTTCCGGTTTCCGTCCGCGCACATCGAGTACCTGAAGGCGAACGGCGCGAAGGACTTCGGGATCGACGCGACGTGGCCTGCGGTCGAAGTCCTCTCCCAGGTGAGCCCCGGTGTGGAGTCGGCGCTGCTCGACAACCGGAGGTACGACTGGCAGTACAGCCTGACGCCGGTGGTGGCGCCGACGTTCCGGATGTCCCCGATGCTCCTCTTCTGGCTCGCGCTCGGCCTCGCCGGTGCGGCCGCGCTCGGGTCGCTCTACGCCGGCGCCCGCTGGTATCGGGTCCTGCGCCCGCGTGCTGCGGCCGTGGATGCGGGACCGAGGCCGGCGCTCGACCGTGCGCTCGCGCTCCTCGCATGGGCGCACGAGCACGGAGACGAGACGCTGCAGCGGAAGGCGTTCGAGCGCGTCGCGAGCGAGCTCGGCGTCGTGCCGGCCGTCGACGAGCTCTCGCAGGCGGCGCGCGAGCTCGCGTGGTCACCGGATGTGCCCGAGGACGAGGAGGTCGAGGCGTTCACCGAGGAAGCCCGCGAGAAGGGGCGCGGCGCGTGAGGCTTCCGACGCTGAACCGCACCGAGCCCGTCGAGCTCGCCCGCCTGCACACGCTGCGGGGCCCGATGGTGCGCACCTCGGCGGGACGCATTCTCCTCGCCGGCGCGCTCGCGGCGACGCTCGCGGGGATCGTCCTCCTCGCACGCTCTGCGGGCGCCGGCCGCGCGGCCGTGCTCCCGTCGGGCGCGACCACGGGGTGCGTCGCGCTCGACATGTCCGCGAGCATCTCCGGCCCCGTGTACGAGCGCGTGGCGACGACGCTCCGCGGCATCGTCAACGCGAACCAGGGGATCTGCCTCGTCATGTTCTCGGACACGGCGTACGAGCTCTTGCCGCCGAACTCGCCGCCCGGCGCGCTGCTCCAGTTCATCCCCTACTTCGTGCCGGTGCGCTTCTACGGCGGCTATCCCGTGTTCGCGCAGTCTCCCTGGGACCAGTTCAGCGGTGGGACGCGCATCTCGGCCGGCTTCGTCGCCGCCGACTCGGCGCTGAAGCGTGCGCACGTCAAGCACGGCGCCATCCTCCTCATCAGCGACCTCGACGATTCCGTGGCCGACGAGCCGCAGCTCGACGCCGAGGCGCTCCAGCTCCGCAAGGAGCACATGCCGGTGCGCATCGTGCCGCTGTTCGCCGAGACGGCGAACAAGAACTACTTCGCCGGGCTCTTCGGCTCCAGGGCATTCGTCAACCCGGCGGCGTTTCGCCACAGCGCGCACAAGAGCGTGCAGCTGGTCGCGGCTGCGGCGCCGTGGGGGCTGCTGTCGCTCGGCGTCGTCCTCGTCATCCTGCTCGTCGGCAACGAACGGTGGAACGCCCGCCTCGAGGTGCAGCCCGCATGAGCGCCCTCCGCCGACACCGGCTGGGCGTCGCGATGCTCGCCCTCGCCGGGCTCGCCGCGCTCCTCGTCCTCTTCGCGCTCGACGCGCGCACGTGGCAGACCTCGGTGCGGCGGGACGACATGCGCTTTCGCGCGCTGCTCGACCACAACGATCTGTGGAGGCCGGCGACCATTCTCCCCGGCGACCCGGCCGGCCGGGTCCTCCAGACGAGCGACACGATCGCGTGGCGGCACGCGCTCCAGTCGTTCTGGTACACGCACATCGGCGCGAACCCGCAGGCGCAGGCCGATCTGCCGACGCTGCGGGCGCGGGCGCAGGCGCAGCTCCTCGAGCTGACGACGAACGCGGCGACGGCGGAGGAGCGCTCCGATGCGGCGAACCTCCTCGGCGTGCTCGTGATCACGACCCCGATCTCGGCAGGAAGCCAGACGGCACAGATCCAGGTGCTGAAGCAGTCGATCCAGTACTTCACACAGGCGGTGGAGCTCGACTCGGCCGACACCGACGCGAAGCAGAACCTCGAGCTCGTCCTGCGCGTGACGCGCCCCGGGAAAGGCCCCCTCGGGCGCGACGCGCACGCGGGCTTCGGGTTCGGCCGCGGCCACGGCACCTCGCTCATCGGCAACGGCTACTGATGCTGCTCGGCATCTTCGGCGTCACCTTCCTCACGCCGGCCGACACGGTCTTCGTGGTCGCCGCGGTCGCGCCGCTCGTGGCGCTCCTCGCGACCGAGCGACGTGCGGCGCGAGTTCGCGCCGTGCTCGGGCTGCGCGCGCCGGGAAGGCGCACCGTCGCGCAGACGGCGTCGGCGCTCGTCGCTCTGCCCGCGCTCGTCGCGGTCGCGGCGGCGCAGCCGGTCGTCGTCCGTCAGCAGCTCGTGCGGGAGCGCGGCGACGCGCAGGCGTTCTTCGTCATCGACACCTCCGAGTCGATGGAGGCGTCCTCGGGCCCGCACGGCCCGACGCGGATGGCGCGCGCAAAACGCCTCGCGGCGCGACTCCAGCTCGCGCTCGGCGACGTCCCCGTCGGGCTCGCGACGATGACCGACCGCGTCCTCCCGGACGTGATGCCGACGACCGATTCCGCGCTCTTCGACCGGACGCTCGCGCAGTCCGTCGGGATCAACCGGCCTCCGCCGACGCTGGCGTACAGGCGCGACCGCGCGACGAACCTCCAGGCGCTCATCCCGGTCGTCAACTCGCACTTCTTCTCGGACGCGGCGAGGCGGCGCCTGCTCGTCGTCTTCACCGACGGGGAGGCCTCCCGCGACCTCGAGCTGTACGGGCTCAGCATCGGCCACACGCTGCAGCCCGTGTTCGTGCACGTCTGGAGGCGCGGCGAGCGGATCTATCGCCACGGCCGGCCCGACCCCTTCTACGTCGCCGACCCGACGAGCGCGGCGCTGCTGCGCCGCGCCGCGGAGCTCGGCGGCGGGGCCGTCTTCGGCGAGAACCAGTTCGGCGCGCTCGTGCAGCGGGCGCATGAGGCGCTCGGCACGGGCAAGGCGGAGTCGCATGTGAGCGCATACGCGCGGATCGCCCTCGCGCCGTGGGTCGCGCTCGCCGGCGTGTTGCCGCTCGGCTTCCTCTTCTATCGACGTAATCTGTAGGGATGCTTCACGCCCCTCCCCCGATCCTGCTGAAGCCGGCCGCGCTGCACGCGCAGGCGCCCGCGAGCTTCGACGTCTCCTTCACGACGACGAAAGGGACGTTCGTCGTATCGGTGCACAGGGCCTGGGCGCCGCGCGGCGCGGACCGCTTCTACAACCTCGTCAAGGCGGGCTTCTACAACGGGAACGAGTTCTTCCGCGTCGTCGAGGGCTTCGTCGTCCAGTTCGGGATCAGCGGCGACCCGAAGGTGTCGAGCGCCTGGCAGAACGCGAACATCCGCGACGATCCGGTGAAGACGTCGAACACGGTCGGAACGCTGACATTCGCGGACGCGGGGCCGAACACCCGCACGACCCAGCTCTTCATCAACCTCGCGAACAACGGTCCGAGCCTGGACAGCCAGGGCTTCGCGCCGTTCGGGAAGGTGACGAAGGGGTTGGCGGTCGTGAAGAAGCTGTACGGCGGCTACGGCGAGGCTCCGTCGAACGCGCAGCCCGAGATCGCCTCTCAGGGGAACACGTTCCTGAAGAAGAGATTCCCGAAGCTCGACTCCATCCTGCGGGCTCGATTGGTGAAGTGATGCAGCCGACCTCCATCGCCTCGCACGTCTGACGGCTCGACAACGCCGAACGTGTTTCGGCGGCGCTCCGGCGAGGCGCGATCCTTGCCAATTCCCGCGTAAGGGAAGAGAATCCCTCGCTCGTGGGCCCCGGCCATTTCACCGACAGGGTAAGGAGGTCGTTCATGAGGGTCCTGCTGTCGCTGCTCGTCGTCGCCGCGGCGATGAGCCAGGCTGCCGGCGCAGGCGCGGCGCCGAGTCGATCGGCCGATCTCTGCAGCGTCGCCAAGAGCGTGCGCGCGTCGATCACGAAGTCCGGCGCCTCCATCACGCCGAGCTCGACCACCTCGATCACGTCGCTCGAGGCTTCCCTCAAGAGCACGTACACGCATATCAAGGCGGCGGAGTCGGTCGCGCTCGCGAACTCCCCCGGCTCGCTCAAGCCGCACTTCGAGCGTGTGTTCGCCTTCGACAACCAGGTCTACGCCGAGCTGTCGGCGGCGCACTGGAACATCCTCGCGTTCGCGAAGAACGCAAAGTCGCTCGAGGCCGGGGCGTTGAAGATCAAGCCCGACCTGCTCGCGATCGAGGCGTACTTCGCGAAGTGCAAGGCGTAGACGGCTGACCGCTCGCCGCCACGGATAGGTCTCGAGCCAGAGGGAGACGCCGCAGTTTGCTCCCTCTGGCTCGCTTGGACAGACCCGACGATCCGCCGAAGCCCCGGCCGCAAACGGTGCTTCGAACAGTTCGGATACTGAGTCGGTCGCGGATGAGAAGAGATGCGGCGCCGTGTGGGTTCGGTATGAGCGCTTCCGGCGTAGACTCCGGCCGGTGGCCGAGTTCACGTGGGATGTTCATCTTCCGGGCGAGGACCTCCCGCGCCGGGTGACGACGGACTTCCTGCTGAGCGAGGGCGAGGAGCTGGCCGTCGGTGGACGGACATGGACGATCGAGCGCGTCGACACCGACCGATCGATCGACGAACCGACGGGGATCGTCACGGTGATCCCGCCGCACGAACCGCACTGAAGAGGCGCCTACCGGAGTCGAACCGGTGTACCAGGTTTTGCAGACCTGTGCCTAACCACTCGGCCAAGGCGCCCGACGGCGCCCATCGTACCCGGGGTCACCCGACGACTTCCTCGAGGAACGCCGCCGCGCGCGCGAACGCGTCGATCCGGTTCGGGAGCTTCGCGATCGAGTGCCCCTCGTCCGGGTAGACGACGAGCTCGCAGCGCACGCCTTTCTCGCGCAGCACGCGCGCGATCTCCTCCGACTCCGAGAGCGGCACGCGCGGGTCGTTCGCGCCGTGCTGGATGAAGAGCGGCGCGCGCATCCGGTCGACATGGGTGATCGGCGAGGCCTCCACGAGGAAGTCGCGGTCCCGCTCCAGCGACCCGTACTCGCGCTCGCGCACGGCCCGCCGGTAGGGCGACGTGTTCTCGAGGAAGGTGACGAAGCTCGAGATGCCGACCGACTCGATCCCCGCCGCCCACAAATCCGGCTGGAACGCGAGCGCCGCGAGCACCATGTAGCCGCCGTACGAGCGGCCGTACACGACCGCGCGCGAGGCGTCGATCTCGGAACGCGCGGCGAGCCACCCGTGGAGCGCGCGCAGATCCTCGACCGAGTCGAGGCGCAGGCGCACGTCGTCGAGATGCTCGTACCGCTTCCCGTACCCGGTCGAGCCGCGGACGTTCGGCACCGCCACCGCGTACCCGCGCGACACGAGGTACTGCGCGAGCGGGACGTAGTTCACGTGCCACTCCGGCACCCATTGCGCCTCCGGGCCGCCGTGCACCATGACGACGACCGGGAACGGCCCGGCGCCCTCCGGCGTGAACGTGAACACGGGAATCGACTCGCCGTCGAAGCTCGCGAAGCGATGGAGCTCCGGCTCGACGAGGCCGGCGGGCGCCTCGTCGCCCGTCACCTTTTCGAGCCTGCCGCTCCGGAGGTCGTACAGCCACACGCCCTTCGGCTGCGTCGGCGACGAGAAGGCGTAGGCGAGGCGCGACCCGTCCGCGGAGAAGACGGGCGACTCGACGACGCCGCGCCCCGGCAGCTGCACCTCCTCGCCCGCGATCGTCAGGCGCGAGTACCCATCCGCGTTCTCGACGATCAGGAGCGCGCGGCCCGCGGGATCGCCGTAGCAGGTGAGGTCCCACTGCGACTCGACGGCGCCGACGGCGAGGGTGTCGCGCCCCTCGTTCGTCGCCCACATGAGCTCGTTCCCGCGGAAGAGCGGCGTCGCGTGCTCGACGGCGCCCTCGTGCGGCGTCAGATGCGTCACCTCGCCGGTGTCGACATCGCACAGGAACAGGTCGTTGTCGCCGCTGCGCTCGCCCATCCGCTCGGCGACGATCCGCCGCCCGTCCGGCGAGATCGCGGCCACCCCCACGTAGCCGCCGATCGCGAAGACGCGCTCCTCCCCGCTCGCGAGATCACGCGCGACGACGTCGAAGTCGACGCCGTTCCGCCGGTTGGTCGCGTAGGCGAGCGTGCGGCCCGCCGAGTGAGGCGTGTCGTGCTTGTAGCGTTCGTCGACGACGAGCGGCTCGTCGCCGGCGTAGAGCTGCGTGCGCTCGTTACCGCCGGCGTCGCGCTCGACGAGGATGCGCCCGTCGGGGAGGAACTGCCCGCCGACCTTCTCCTCGTCGAAGGTCACCCTGCGCATGCCCGGCCAGACGAACAGCTGGTCCGACCCGGGCTCGTTCGACGCGATCAGGAGCTGCGACCCGTCCGGCGAGAAGGACAGCGGCCTCGCCTGCCGCACTTCGAGAAGAGCGCGAAGATCTACGCCGCGACTCCCGAGAACGACGGGATGACATCGTCGCCGTACGCCTGCAGCGTCTCCTCCTGCCCGTGCGTCATGAGATAGATGTTGAACTGATCGACGCCGACCGCCTCGAGCGAGCGGAGCTTCTCCTTGATCTGCTCGACGTTGCCGATGACGCAGAAGCGGTCGCAGATCTCGTCGGTGACGAACTCGCCGTGCTTGGCGCCCACGCGGGAGTGCTCGTCGTAGTCGTAGAACTTGCGCGCCTGCACGTAGTCGGTGAGCGCCTTCGGCACCGCGCTCCCATCGGTGCCGTACCGCTCGATGAGATCCATCACGTGATTCGACACCATCGCCGGGAACCAGCGCACCTGGTCGCGCGCGTCGGCGAGATCGTCGGTCACGTGGCTCGGCGCGCCGACGATGCATTTGAGCTGCGACGGGTCGCGGCCCGCCTCCTCGGCCGCCCGCCGCGCCGTCTCCATGATCCACGTGATGATCTCCGGATCGGCGAGCTGGATGATGACGCCGTCGCCGACGCGCCCCGCCACCCCGAGCGCCTTCGGCCCGTAGCCCGCGACCCACATCGGGATCGGCGGGAGCTCCGGCCGCACCCACTTCAGCTGCAGCTTCTTGTCGTTCCAGACCACCTCGCGCCCGTTCATGAACTCGTGGATCATCGCGAGCGAGCGCTCGAACTCCGCGACCTTCATCGGCTGACGCCCGATGTAGCGCACGGCCGAGTCGCCGCGGCCGACGCCCATCACCATGCGGCCGTTCGAGAGGTCGTGCAGCGTCGCGTACGCGCTCGCGAGGACCGTCGGGTCGCGCGTCGCCGGGTTCGTGACGAAATGGCCGAGCTTGATCTTCGACGTCTCGTGCGCCGCGACCGCGAGCGTCGGGATCGACTCCTGCCAGAGAACGTGCGAGTCGTACGTCCACGCATGCTCGAAGCCGTGCTTCTCGGCGAGCTGGATGAGCTCGAGCCAGCGCGTCCACGGCGGATCGGGAAGGACGGTGACGCCGAAGGTGATCATGCCTTCGCAACATACCGCGGCGTCGCGATCGACGCGAGCGCGGCGAGGACGCCGACGACGACGAAACCGATGCGGCCGTCGCCGGGGAGCGCGAACGTGAGCCCGACGAGGGGCGTTCCGGCGACGACGACGAGCGAGGCCCACGCGTTGACGAACCCGACCGCGGCGCCCGGCTCGTCCGGCCGCACTGCAGCGGCGCCCGTGAACGCCATCGCGAAGGGGACGCCGGCGGCGAGGCCGATGATCGCGCAGACCGCAAACGCCGCGGCGATCGGCAGCGGCAGCGCCAGCGCGACCGCGCCGGCGCCGCCGGCGACGAGGCTCACGGCGACCCAGCGCGAGGCGTCGGCACGCCGGAGCAACGCGCCGCCGGCCGCGCGCGTGAAAAAGCCGAGAAGCAGGGTCAGCGACCCCGCCGCCGAGGAGACCGCCTTCGAGTGGCCGTGATGCTCGAGGAGCGTCACCACCCAGTTGCCGACGATGACGCTGAACCCGAACGACATGGCATGGATCGCGGCGAGACGATAGAGGCGGCGGTCGCGGAAGAAGCCCGTGTCGATCCGCTCGCCCGCGTGCCGCCTCGTGCGCGCCGCCGGCGGCGCGAGCGCCAGGACGACGGCCGCGAGCGCGACGACGGCGATCGCGGTCGCGTACGGCGCGCGGAAGCCGGCGAGCGCCGGGACGATGGCGAGCGCGATGCCGGGCGCGAGCACCGAGCCGCCGCCGTACACGCCCTGCAGGAACGGCGAGCCGCCGCGGGCGCGGATGTAGTCGCTGCCGGAGACGAAGGCGAGCCCGGTCCCGAAGCCGACCACCGCCCGGCCCGCGAACGCCAGGCCGATGGACGCGGTCGGCAGTGAGATCGCGTTGCCGGCCGCGATCGCGGCCAGCCCGGCGAACGCCGTCGGTCGCGCGCCGAAACGGTCGGCGGTGCGCCCTCCGGGGATCTGCATCGCCATGTGCACGAGGAACTGCGTCGTCGTCAGCAGGCCGACGGTCGCGAGCCCGACCCCGTACGCGTGCGACATGCGCGTCGCGACCGCGCCGATGGCGGCGATGTTCCAGCCGACCGCGATGCCGACGCCGATGCCGCCGGCGGCGGCGAGGCGGCTATTCGCCGAAGTCGGCGTCGTCGTCGGCGTCGTCGTCGTCGAGCTCGAGCTCGTCGGCCTCGTCGTCGTCCGCGCCGACCAGATCTTCGTCGTCCGGCTCGGGAAACAGATCGCTCACCGTTCTCCTCTCAGCGTTCCAGGACGACGACCGGGATCTCCCGGTCCGTCTTCGTCTGGTACTCGTCGTAGTGGCGCCACATGCGGTTCATCTGCGTCCAAAGCCGCTCCCGCTCCTCGCCCTCGGCGACGCGCGGGTGGGCGTGGAACCTCTCGCCCTTGATCTGCACCTCCACGTGCGGGTTCTCGAGCATGTTCCGGTACCAGCCGGGATGCTCGGGCGCGCCGCCCTTCGAGGCGACGACGACGGGGTTGCCGCCGTCGTCCAGGTCGAAGATCAGCGGCGTCGTCGTCGGCTTTCCCGTCTTTCTCCCGTAGGTCGTCAGCAGGAGGACGGTCGAGCCTTCGCGCCAGACGTATCCCTCTTCGCCGTCGGTCTCGCGGTAGCGGTCGACGTGCTCCTGCCCGAAGAGCGTCGTCATCGCGCCAGCACCTTCGAGGCGAGCCGATCGAGCGCTTCCACCGACATCGTCAAGTGCTCCTCCTTCGTGTCCTCGAGCTTCGTGTGAGACAAGCCGCGCAGCGACTGAACGAAGATCATGACGGTCGGCACTCCCGCGCGCGCCACCTCGGCGGCATCGTGCAGGGGCCCGCTCGGGAGCCGATGCGAGACGCCGGCGACCTCCCGGATCGACTCGTCGGCGAGCTCGATGAGCGCGTCGTCGAAGAGGATCGGCCGGATGTTCCAGATGCGCTCCCATGCGACGTCGATGTCCTCCTCGGCGGCGAAGCGCCGCGACGCCGCCTCGGCCTCGCTCAGCATCCCGGCGAGTCGATCCGCGTCGAGGTGGCGCTGGTCGAGCAGGCACTCCGCCGTCTCGACCACGGAGGTGACGATGCCCGGCTTGGTGACGACGCCGCCCATCGTGCAGACGGCGCCGCCGCCTGCCCGCTTCGCGATCTCGCGCAGCTCGAGCTCGAGCTTGGCGGCGCCGGCGAGCGCGTCGCGGCGCTTGTCCATCGGCGTCGAGCCGGCGTGCGCCGCCTGGCCCGTGAACGTGATCTGGTGGCGCTCGACGCCGAACGTCCCGAGAACGACGCCGAGCGGGAGCCCGAGCGACTCGAGCACCGGCCCCTGCTCGATGTGCAACTCGAGATAGGCGGTGGCCCCCTCGAGCTGCGCCCGCGCGGCGGGGGCCTCGTCGAGGTCGACGCCGTGCTCGGCGAGCGCGTCGGGGAGGGCGATCCCGTTCGCGTCCCGGCGCTGCCGCAGCTCCTGCTGGTCGGCCATCGAGCCCGAGGCGGCAGAGGAGCCGAAGAGCGAGCGCCCGAAGCGCGCACCCTCCTCGTCCGCCCAGTTGACGACGCGGACGGTCAGCGGCGGCCGGCCGTCCGCCGCGATCCGCCGCAGCACCTCGACCGCCGCCATCACGTTGAGAGAGCCGTCGAGCCAGCCGCCGTTCGGCACCGAGTCGATGTGCCCGCCGAGCAGCAGCGCCCGGTCGGAGTCGCCGTCGAGCGTGAACCACTGGTTGCCCGCCTCGTCGATCTCCTCGCGCGCAGCCGTGCCCGCGACCTTCCCGCGCAGCCACGCGCGCGCCCGCTCCCAGGTGTCCGTCCAGGCGACGCGCTGCGCACCGTTGTCGTCTCCCGTGAGCTCGCGCAGCTCCTTCAGCTCGGCGACCGTGCGTGCAGGATCGAGAGGCACGCACCGATCCTAAACCGTGATAAGAACAAGCGATGCTGCGTCGCACCGCCACCGTGGCCGCCGCCGTCCTCGCGCTCGCAGGGTTCTGGGAGCTCTACCGCTGGGTCTGGACGACGGCGAACTGGGGCTGGCCCTTCCACGTCGACAACACGTCCATGCCGCACCTCTGGACGATCTTCGAGGCGTTCGGGCAGCCGACGCAGGTGAACCAGCCCGCTCTCGCGACGATCCTCTTCCACAAGTCGCTCTTCACGGGGAAGGAGGCGCTCGTCGGCTTCGCCATCGGCGCGCTCGTCGGCTTCGCCATCGGGATCGTCCTCGCGCACTCGCGGCTGCTCCAGCGCGGCTTCCTGCCGTACATCGTCGCGAGCCAGACGGTGCCGATCCTCGCGATCGCGCCCATGGTCGTCGTCTGGGTCAACCCGAAGCTTCCCGGGCCGCTCCAGGGCTGGGGCGCTGTCGCCGTCATCGCGTCCTACCTCACCTTCTTCCCGGTGACGATCAACACCCTCCGCGGCCTCCGCTCGGCCGACCCGCGCGCGCTCGAGCTCATG
Organism: Acidobacteriota bacterium; assembly: GCA_028876365.1. Classification (GTDB taxonomy): domain Bacteria; phylum Actinomycetota; class Thermoleophilia; order Gaiellales; family Gaiellaceae; genus Palsa-739. The sequence continues at coordinate 28,437 of JAGWRZ010000135.1, forward strand.
CGCACGTATGCGGCGAGCCGCTGGACGGTGCTGTGGAAGCTGCGCGTCCCCGCCTCGCTCCCGTACGTGTTCGCCGCGCTGAAGCTCGCCGCGACCGCCAGCGTCGTGGGCGCGATCATCGGCGAGCTGCCGTCCGGCCTGCAGGACGGGCTCGGCGGCGCCATCATCAACTTCAACCAGTACTACTCGTTCGAGCCGCAGGAGCTGTGGGCGACGAACGTCGTCGCCGCCCTGCTCGGGATCGTCTTCTTCGTCTGCGTCGTCGTCGCGGAGAAGCTCGTCGTCCGCCGAGCCCCGGAGAACGTCGCGTGAGCGTCGTCGAGATCAAAGGCGTGACGAAGACGTTCGCGCAGGGCAACGTCACCGCGCTCGAGGACATCGACCTCGAGCTCGAGCCGGGAGAGTTCGTCTCCCTCATCGGCCCGTCCGGCTGCGGCAAGTCGACGCTCCTGCGCGTCATCGGCGACCTGACGCCGCCGACGTCGGGCTCGGTCACCGTCAACGGCAAGCCCGCGCGGCAGGCGCGCAACGACGGCGACTACGGGATCGTCTTCCAGGACGCCGTCCTCTTCGACTGGCGCACCGTGGCGAAGAACATCGCGCTGCCGCTCGAGATGCTCGGCTGGGACCGCGACAGGCGGAAGGCCCGCGTCGAGACCATGCTCGACCTCGTCGAGCTGCGCGGCTTCGCCGACCACCACCCGTGGCAGCTCTCCGGCGGCATGCAGCAGCGGGTCTCGATCGCGCGCGCGCTCGCGTTCGAGCCGGCGCTCCTGCTCATGGACGAGCCGTTCGGCGCGCTCGACGAGATGACGCGCGAGCGGCTGAACCTCGAGCTCCTCTCCATCTGGGAGAAGCTCGGCTCGACCGTCGTCTTCGTCACGCACTCGATCTCGGAGGCCGTCTTCCTCTCGACCCGCGTCGTCGTCATGAGCCCGCGGCCCGGCCGCATCGCCGGCCACGTCGCGATCGATCTTCCGTTTCCCCGCACGGTCGAGACCCGCGAGGACCCGCGCTTCTTCGAGCTCGTCACGAAGGTGCGCGAGCTGCTGCGCCGCCGCGGCGAGCACCTGCTGCCCGAGGAGGAGGAGCTGCTTGAAGCGGATCGGTGAGTGGGTCCCGGCGCTCGTCGTCTTCGCCGTCGTCATCGCCGCCTGGGAGGGCGCCATCTCGGCCTTCCACATTCAGCAGTTCCTCCTGCCGCGGCCGAGCGACATCGTCAAGACGTTCTGGACCGCGCGGCACTCGCTGTGGCCGGCCGGCTGGTACACGTTCAAGGAGGCGCTCGGCGGCTTCGCCATCGGCTCCGGGCTCGGCATCGTCTTCGCCACCCTCGTCGGCCGCTTCAAGAACGTGGGCACGGCGGTCATGCCGATCGCGATCGCCGCCAACGCCGTGCCGATCATCGCCTTCGCGCCGATCTTCGGCGCCTGGTTCGGCGAGGTCTCCCCGCACTCGAAGATGGCGATCGCGGCGGTCCTCTGCTTCCTCCCGGTGATGGTCAACACCCTGCGCGGCCTCCAGAGCGCGAGCCCGCGCCAGATCGAGCTGATGCGCTCGTACGCCGCCTCCGAGCTCGAGATCTGGCGCCGCGTGCGGGTGCCGACGGCGCTGCCTTTCGTCTTCACGGCGCTCAAGGTCGCGAGCGTGCTCGCGATGATCGGGGCGATCGTCGGCGAGTACTTCGGCGGCGCGTTCAACGCCCTCGGCGTCCTCATCAACAACGGCGCCCAGATCTTCGACTTCGTCACCGCGTGGGCGGGGATCCTCGTCGCCTCGCTCCTCGGCCTCGCGCTCTACGGCGCGGTCGCGGGGGCGGAGCGGCTCGTCGTCCGCTGGGCACCTGACATGCGGGACGCGTAGTTGTAGAAATCACCCAGAGGCAAATGCAGGCACGGGAAAGGGAGGGTTGCATGAGGAAGTGGGTCGTAGGGGCGCTCGTCGCCGCGGCCGTCGCGGCCATGGCGAGCACGGCGTCCGCGAAGCCGGCGCTGACGAAGGTCACGCTCCAGCTCAAGTGGGTGCCGCAGGCGCAGTTCGCCGGCTACTACGCGGCGCAGGATCTCGGCTACTACAAGGCCGCGGGCCTCGATGTCACTCTGCTGAACGGCGGGCCGAACATCACGCCGGAAGTCGTCGTCGCCTCCGGTCACGCCCAGATCGGCGTCGACTGGCTGCCGAGCCTGCTCGCGGCGCGCGACAAGGGGACGCAGCTCGTGAACATCGCGCAGGTGTTCGCGCGGTCCGGCATGACGCAGCTGACATGGAAGTCGTCCGGCATCACGAAGATCTCCCAGATGCGCGGCAAGAAGGTCGCCAACTGGCTCGGCGGCAATCAGTGGGAGCTCTTCGCAGCGCTGACGAAGGCGGGGATCAATCCCAACAACCCCAAGGACGTCACAATCGTCCAGCAGCCGTTCGACATGAACCTGTTCCTCAAGCACCAGGTCGACTCGGCCTCGGCGATGACGTACAACGAGCTCGCGCAGGTCTACGAGAGCGGCGTCAAGCCGTCGCAGATCAACGTCATCAAGATGCAGGACGCCGGGACGGGCATGCTCGAGGACGGGATGTTCTCCACCGCGTCGTGGTTGAAGTCCCCCGCGAACCAGGCGACCGCCGCGAAGGTGATCGGCGCGTCGCTCGCGGGCTGGATCTACTGCCGTGATCACGTCGCCGCATGCGTCGGCTTCACGCTCAAGGCCGGCCCGACGCTCGGCAAGGCGCACCAGACGTGGATGATGAACCAGATCAACGAGCTCATCTGGCCGAACACGAGCGGCATCGGGATCATGAATGCGGCCGACTTCAATCGCACCGCGGCGATCGCGAAGCAGTTCGGCGTCATCAAGAAGGCGCCGTCGGCCGGGGCGTACCGCACCGACCTCGCGAAGGAGGCGGTCGCAGGCCTGAAGAAGCAGGGCATGGACGTCTACGGCAAGGGGTACAAGCCGCTCACCGTGAAGATCGTTCCGGGCGGCAAGTGATGTCGACGCTGATCAGAGGAGGCCTGGTCGTGACGGCGGCGGACTCCACCGTCGCGGACGTCCTCGTCGACGACGAGCGCATCTCCCTGATCGGCGAGAACCTCGACGTGCAGGCGGATCGGGTGATCGACGCGGCCGGGAAGTACGTGCTTCCCGGCTGCGTCGACCCGCATACGCATCTCGACATGCCGTTCGGCGGGACGGTGACGATCGACGACGTCGAGTCGGGCCAGACCTCGGCCGCCTTCGGCGGCACCACCTGCCACGTCGACTTCGTCATCCAGGGAAAGGGCCAGACGTTCGCGCAGGCCCTGGACGACTGGCGCGCGAAGGCGCACGGCAGGCAGGTGATCGACATGGGCTATCACATGGCGGTCACCGATCTCGAGGACGGAGGCACGCTCGAGGAGCTGGCGGGGCTCCCGGGCCAGGGCATCACCTCGTACAAGCTCTTCATGGCCTACAAGGGCGCGCTCATGGTCGACGACGAGACGCTCTACCGCACGATGGAGGTTGCGGCGAAGACCGGTGCGCTCGTGATGGTGCACGCCGAGAACGGGGACGTGATCGACGTGCTCGTGCGCGAGGCGCTCGCGGCCGGCCACACCGAGCCGCTCCACCACGCGTTGACGCGGCCGCCGGAGGCGGAGGGCGAGGCGACCAACCGCGCCATCCAGCTCGCGCATCTCGCCGGCGCGCCGCTCTACGTCGTGCACGTCACGTGCAAGCAGGCGGTCGATCCGATCGCCGCCGCGCGCGAGAAGGGCTGGGACGTCTGGGGCGAGACGTGCACCCAGTACTTCTTCAACTCGCTCGACGACATCGCGAAGCCGAACTTCGAGGGCGCGAAGTACGTCTACTCGCCTCCGGTGCGCGACAAGTCGAACTGGGACGTCCTGTGGAACGCGGTGCGCACCGACGCGCTGTCGGCGATCTCGACCGATCACTGCGCGTTCCTCTTCGACGGGCAGAAGACGCTCGGCAAGGACGACTTCTCGAAGATCCCGAACGGCGGCCCCGGCCTCGAGAACCGCCTGCAGATGATCCACGAGTTCGGCGTCCGCGCCGGGCGCATCTCCCTGAATCGCATGGTCGAGCTGCTCGCCACGAATCCCGCGAAGCTCTTCGGGCTCTATCCGCGCAAGGGCACGGTCGCGGTGGGATCCGACGCGGACCTCGTCGTCTTCGATCCCGAGAAGAAGGTGACGATCTCGGCGAAGACGCACCACTCGAAGTCCGACTACAACCTGTTCGAGGGGACGGCGGTGACCGGGTCGCCGGAGATCGTCATGCTGCGCGGTCACATCCTCGTCGAGAACGACGATCTGGTCGCCTCGCCCGGCGTGGGCAGATTCGTCGCGCGCGCCCGTTTCGGCGAGGAGCTGGCGCCTGCGCGCGTCGCCGTCGCGTAGCTGACAGGAGGCCGCGATTCGGCCGCGAAAGCGGTCGAAAGTGGCCGATTTACGTTCACTGAACACAACCTCCGCTACGGTCGGGGCGGGCATGGGGGTCCGTCTCGCCGTAGCAGCAGCGCTTGCCGCGCTCTTCGCCGCGCCGGCCGGAGCTGCGACCTACGCGAGCGGGGTCGACGTCTCCCACTACCAGGGCCTGATCAGCTGGACGCAGGTCGCGAGCAAGGCGTATCGCTTCACCTTCCAGAAGGCGACCGAAGGGACGACGTTCGTCGACGCGACGTATCCCGTGAATCGCGCCGGAGCCGAAGGGATGGGCATGCGCTTCGGCGCGTACCACTTCGCACGGCCGGCCGGGACCGGGCCGGCGACGATCGTCTCGAGCGCGATCGCGCAGGCCGACTTCTTCGTCTCGATCGCGCAACCGCAGCCGGGCGAGCTGCCCCCGGTGCTCGACCTCGAGGTGACGGGCGGGCTCGGGTCGGCTGCGCTCGCGCAGTGGGCGCAAGCATGGCTCGACGAGGTGAAGGCGCGCACCGGAGTCAGCGGCTTCGTGTACGCCTCGCCGAACTTCTGGAAGGACAGGGTCGCGAACTCGGCCGCCTTCGCGCTCGCGGGCTACCGCCTGTGGGTCGCGCACTGGACGACGAACGGGTCGCCGACCGTCCCCGCCGGCAACTGGGGCGGCCTCGGATGGACCTTCTGGCAGTGGACGGACTGTGCGAGCGTTCCCGGCATCCTCAAGTGCGTCGACGGCGACCGGTATGCGGGGCCCGACCCGGGGCCGATCGCGATCGCGCCGTATCCCACCGGCGCGCCGGCGCCGAGCATCCCGCCGACGATCGTTGGGACCGTGAGGACCGGCATGCAGCTGACGGCGGTGCCCGGCTCGTGGAGCGGCGGCAAGCCGGTGACGTTCGCCTACCAGTGGCAGCGCTGCGACGCGGCCGGCGGCACGTGCACGCCGATCACCGGCGCGACGAACGAGACGTACGACCCGGGCGCGGACGACATCGGCCACGCCCTCGTCGTCACCGTCACGGCACAGAGCTCCGGCGGGGGCGCCGCCGCCTCGTCCGCGCCGACCGTGGCGGTCGGGTCGACGACGGGCGGCTCGGCGACGCGGCCGGTCGCGACGACGGCGCCGAGCGTCGCGGGCGAAGACGTCGCCGGGCAGCAGCTCACCTCCTCCGTCGGAACGTGGACGGGCTCCCCGACCTCGTTCGCGTATCAGTGGCGGCGCTGCGACGCGACCGGCGCGAACTGCGCCGCGATCACGACGGCGACGCAGTCGGCGTACACGCTCACGCCGGGCGACATCGGCTCGACGCTCTCCCTCGTCGTGACGGCGACGAGCGCAGGCGGCTCGCAGACCGCGACGACGCCCGCCACCGGCATCGTGGCGGCCGCACCTGTTCCGGCTGCAGTCCCGGGCTCGCTGACGGCGGTCGCCGGGCAGGCGGGCGCGGTCGCGACGACCGACGGCCGCGCGCAGGTCACCTGGCAACCGGGCGCGGTGCCGGCGGGCGCGACCGTCGTCCTCATGCCGGGCGAGAAGCCGCCCGCGCTCCCCGGGACCGGCGTCTTCCTCGGGATCGGCGGGGCGACCGTCCTCCCCTGGCCGCTCGACCTCACCTACGCGACCGCGCCGCCCGCGGGCGCGGTGCTCGGCTACTCGGTCGACGGAAGGATCTGGCGGACGCCCGTCGCGCTCGCCGGCCCGACGCTTCCCGCCGGAGAGCTCGCCGGCGTCTACACCGATCCGGCGACGGGCGTCGTGCACGTGCTCGCCGATCAGGCGCTGCGCCTCGCCCAGTTCGCGGCCGGCCGCTGGGGCGACCCGTCCCTCGTGGCGCCCGGGCTCCCGACGGTCTACCGCAACGGGCCGCTGTCGGTGAGGCGGCTGCGCAGCGGCGTCGTGGTCATTCGGACGCGCGTCGCGGTGGCGTCCCAGGCGCATCTCTACGTGGGGATCGCCGGCGGCTCGACGAGCCAGTCCGTCGTCCTCCGGCCCGGCAGCATCCCCATCGTCGTGCGGGTGCGCCTGAGGAAGCGGGGCGTGCAGGCCAAGCTGCGTGTGGCGGCGGTCGACCCGTTCGGACGGCACGCGGCGCTGCTTCTGCCGTTCACCGCCCCGTAGCGACAGGAAAGATAGGACCGTGATGTTTCCTGCCCCGGTCCGGCGGGCCCGGGAGCGCATCCGCGCGACTCCGGCCGGCCTCGTCGCGCTCGCGCTCGCCGTCGGCGGCGGCGCGGGCGCAGGCGCGGTCGCGTTCCGCTACCTGATCCTCGCCTTCACCGAGCTCGCCACCGGCCACCGCGACTACAGCGCCTTCGCGCACCGCGAGTGGTTCCTGCTCGTGGTGCCGATCGTCGGCGGCCTCGTCTACGGGCCGCTCATCCCGCGGTTCGCGCGCGACGCGCGCGGCCACGGCGTCCCCGAGGTCATGTACGCAGTCGCCGAGAGCGGCGGCCGGATCCGTCCGCAGGTCGCGCTCGTGAAGTCGCTCGCCTCGGCGCTCTGCATCGGCACCGGCGGCTCGGTCGGACGGGAGGGGCCGATCGTGCAGATCGGGTCGGCTCTCGGATCGACGGTCGGCCGCATCGCCCGCGTCCCCGAGTCCCGTCTACGGATCCTCGTCGCCTGCGGCGCCGCCGGCGGCATCTCGGCGACGTTCAACGCGCCGATCGCCGGCGTGTTCTTCGCGCTCGAGCTCATCTTGCGCGATTTCGAAGCGGAGTCGTTCGGGGTCGTCGTGCTCGCATCGTTCGTCGCCGACATCATCGGGCGCGCCGCGTTCGGCTCGCATCCGTTCCTCGCGCTGCCCGGGTTCGAGCTCCGCTCCCCGTACGAGTATCCGCTGTACGTCGGCCTCGGCATCGTCGCCGCCGTCGCCGGGATCGCGTTCATCAAGGTGCTGTACGGCGCAGAGGACATCGCCGACAGGCTGTGGCGCGGAAAGCCGGAGTGGCTCAGGCCGGCGGCCGGGGGCGTGCTCCTCGGCCTCGTGCTGCTCGCGGTGCCGCAGCTGTACGGCGTCGGCTATCCGCCGCTCGAGAAGGCGATCGGCGGGAGCTACACCGTGAAGTTCCTCCTCCTGCTCCTCGTCGGGAAGATCATCGCGACGAGCCTGACGATCGCGATCGGCGGCTCGGGCGGCGTGTTCGCGCCGTCGCTCTTCATGGGCGCGATGCTCGGAAGCGCGTACGGCGCAGGGGTGCATGCGCTGCTTCCGACCATCACCGCGCCGGCGGGGACGTACGGCCTCGTCGGGATGGGCGCGGTCTTCGCCGGGGCGGCGCGGGCGCCGATCACCGCGGTGATCATCATCTTCGAGCTGACCGGCGACTACCGGATCATCCTGCCGCTCATGTTCGCGATCGCGCTCTCGGCGGGGATCTCGAACCTCCTCAGCGACGACACGATCTACACCCTCAAGCTGCGCCGCCGCGGCATCGACCTGACGCGCGGGCGCGGTCCGAACCCGATGCAGATCCTCCGCGTCGTCGACGCGATGCAGCCCCTGCCGCCGCCGCTCGGGGCCGCGATGCGCGTGGACGAGGCGATCGAGCGTCTCGCCGGCGCAACGGCGGACGGATTGCCGGTCGTCGACGAAGCCGGAGCCTACGTCGGCACGCTCACCTCCCAGCAGCTGGAGGAATCGATGCGCGAGAATGCGCTCGACTCGACGGTCGGCGAGCTCGCCCAGCCGCTGCAGCCGCTGTCGCCGATGCAGACGCTGGAGGACGCGCTCGCGGAGCTCCTACGGGCGCACTCCGGGATGCCCGTCGTCGGTGACGACGACGGCGCGCCCGTCGGCTGGATCACCCACGTCGACGTCCTCCGCGCGTATGCGCAGCTCAGCGCATCCGCGGAACGCCGGGGCCGTCCTCCCGCGTCGCGGAACCCCGTCACACCGCGGTGACCTCCACGTCGGGGTACCTGGTACCGGTCGCCGCCATCCCGCATGGCGACCGAGGGGCCGGTAGCAGCTACACCGACTGAAGCGTCACGAGATCAGCGCGTCTGGGGGAAGCCGAGATCGACCTTCGAGCTCGCGGGGTCGGGCCACCGGGAGGTGACCACCTTGCCGCGCGTGTAGAAGTCGATGCCCTCCGGCCCGTAGACGTGCCGGTCGCCGAAGAGCGATCCCTTCCAGCCGCCGAACGAGTAGTAGGCGACGGGGACGGGGATCGGCACGTTGATGCCGACCATCCCCACCTGCGCGTCGAACTGGAACTGCCGCGCCGCGCCGCCGTCGCGCGTGAAGATCGCCGTCCCGTTCCCGTACGGGCTCTCGTTGACGAGCCGCACCGCCTCGTCGTAGCTCGCGACCCGCGTCACCCCGAGCACCGGCCCGAAGATCTCGTCGTCGTAGGCGCGCATGCCCGGCCTCAGGTCGTCGATGAGCGACGGCGCGAGGAAGAAGCCCTCCTCCGGCGCGCCCTCGCGCCCGTCGACGAGCACCGTGCCCTCGTCGAGGTAGGACGCCACCTTGTCCCGGTGCTCGCGCGTGATGAGCGGCCCCATTTCGCTGGACGGATCCATCCCGTCGCCGACCCTCACGTTCGGGATGCGCTCCTTGATCGCCGCGATGAGCGGGTCCGCGGCCGAGCCGACGGCGACGAGCATCGACACCGCCATGCACCGCTCCCCGGCGGAGCCGTAGGCGGCCGACACCGCCGCGTCCGCGGCCATGTCGATGTCCGCGTCCGGCAGCACGATCATGTGGTTCTTCGCGCCCCCGAGCGCCTGGCAGCGCTTCCCCGTCGCGGTCGCCTTCTCGTACACGTAGCGCGCGATCGGCGTCGAGCCGACGAACGAGACCGCCGCGATGTCGCGATGCTCCAGCACCGCGTCGACCGCGACCTTGTCGCCGTGCACGACGTTGAAGACGCCGTCCGGCAGCCCCGCCTCCTTCAGCAGCTCCGCCGTCCACACCGACGCGGACGGATCCTTCTCGGAGGGCTTCAGCACGAACGTGTTGCCGCACGCGATCGCCGGCGCCCACATCCACA